>LJVB01000121.1 GCA_001304215.1 Acidithiobacillales bacterium SM1_46
CCCGCTATGCTGCGGGCGCACCTTCCTGACAGCGGGTTTCGCCGCGCACGCAAGAGAGGAGGCGCAACGGCTCATTGACGCGCTGGCTCCGTTCGCGGCGCGCGGCATGCCGATAGTGGGCCTGGAACCCTCCTGTTTGTTGTCATTGCGAGATGAACTGGTCGGCCTGATCCCGGGTGAAGCCACGCGCTCGATTGCGGGTCACGCCCTGTTGTTCGAGGAATTCCTTATACGCGAGAAAGCCGCGGGACGATTGAAGCTTTCGCTGACCGCCCAGCCCGGGCAGTCGGTGCTGCTGCACGGGCACTGTCACCAGAAAGCATTCGGTGCGATGTCGGCGGTGCAGCAGAGTCTCGCTCTCGTACCGGGACTGGAGGTAAAGATGATCGAGTCGAGCTGCTGCGGCATGGCCGGCGCCTTCGGTTACGAGGCTGAGCACGAACTGGTTTCCATGCGTATGGGCGAGATGAGCCTGCTACCGGCAGTGCGCGAGGCCTCGGCGCAGACCTGGGTGGTTGCCGATGGTACGAGTTGTCGCGCCCAAATTCGGGACGGCGCGGGCCGCGTCGCGAGGCATGTCGCCGCTGTGCTGGCGGCGGCGCTGAACGGGCCGGCGCAAGGAAATGAAAGATGACTGATTCCAAGGATGAGATGCGTGCGGTGCAGGTGCCGAGCGGGCAACGAAAGGGCGTGCCAATTGCTCGTCATGCGCTGCATGATGAGGTGGTGCGGCGCATTCGCGACTTGATCGTTCAGGGCGAGCTGGCGCCCGGCGATCGGCTGCCGGAACGCGAGCTGTGCGAGCGCTTTGGCATCTCGCGCACACCGTTTCGCGAGGCGCTCAGGGTGCTTGCCACCGAAGGGCTCATCGATCTGCAGCACCACCGTGGAGCGGTAGTCTCGAAGGTGACGACCCATGACGTCGATGACATGTTTCAGGTGATGGGTGTGCTCGAGGCACTTGCCGGCGAGCTTGCCTGCAGTCGGGCGAGCGATGCGGAGATTGGTGAAATCGAGATGTCTCACGAACGCATGCTTCGGCACTATCGCGAGCACGATCTGTCGGGCTACTTCCAGCATAATCAGCGCATCCATGAATCAATCATGCAGGCGGCCGGTAACCCGGTACTCACCAACCTCTACCGTACGCTCAGTGTGCGCATTCGCCGCGCGCGCTACATGGCGAATCTCTCGCAGGCACGCTGGGACCAGGCAGTGGCGGAGCACTGTTTCAGGCGTTATCCTTTCAGCTGCCGAGTGGCGAGACAGTTACGATCGAAGTGCGCCGGGCGCTTGCTGCCGGCGCCACCGGGCGGGACGCCGAGCGAGTGCAGCGCCATATCGCGCGCATGGCGGAGCTGGGCGTGACGCCGCCGCCGCACGTGCCGATGCTCTATCCGCTGATGCCGACGCTCGTGACAAATGCTACCGACATTGGTGTCATCGGCGTTGACTCGACCCCGGAAGTGGAGGCGGTTGTATTCTCCTGGAAGGGAACTGACTACGTGACCGTGGGGAGTGACCACACCGACAGGCGCATCGAGGCCGCGTCATCCCTGCAAGGCAAGAACTCCTGTCCGAAAGTCACTGGCACCACAGCGTGGCTGCTCGCCGAGGTGCTCGATCACTGGGACGCACTGCAATTGCGGGCAACCTGCGGAGATGTTCTGCTGCAGGAGGGCGGTGTGGCAAACCTGCTGTCGGTACAAACGCTCATGGATTTTGTTGCGCGTCATGACGGCGCATTGTCGGATGGCCGTCTATTTTTCGGTGGTACCGTACCGACGCTCACGTCCCCGCCGAAAGGGCGGACGACAATAACGCTCGAACTGCGCGACCCGGTGCGGAATCGCGCCTTGACGCATGCCTACACGGTGCACATTTTCGAGGAGTACTTCCGGGCACCCGGTTAGGGTTTGGCGAACAGCCCAAGGTGCTTCTCGCGCAGCAGATTCTTCTGCACCTTGCCCATGGTGTTGCGCGGAAGCTCTGGCACAACGAACACGCGTTTAGGTACCTTAAAGCTCGCGATCAGCGGCTTGAGCGCGGCTATAACGTCCGACTCGCGGAGGTCTTCATTCCCGGGCCGTGCCACCAGTACGGCGACCACGGCTTCGCCGAAATCGGGGTGGGGCACGCCGATGACGGCTGACTCCTTTACGCCCTCGAGTTTGTCGAGATAACCCTCGATTTCCTTTGGGTAGATGTTGAGGCCGCCGGAGATGATGAGATCCTTGGCGCGACCGACGATGGAGACGTAGCCATTGTCGTCACGCCGCGCCAGGTCGCCGGTGCGAAAGAACCCGTTGCCAGTGAACTCCTCGACGGTCTTCTCCGGCATTCGCCAGTAACCCTTGAACACGTTTGGTCCCTTGACCAGCAACTCGCCTACCTCGCCATTGGCAACATCATTGCCGGTGGCATCAACCACGCGCACGGCGACGCCTGGTAACGGCGGACCGACAGTGCCCGGCAGTCGCGGCCCATCGAGCGGATTGGAGGTGTTCATACCGGTCTCGGTCATCCCATAGCGCTCGAGGATCGTGTGACCGGTACGCTCGTGGAACTCGCGGAAGGTCTGGGGCAGCAGTGGTGCTGATCCGCAGGTGAAGAGCCGCATGTTGCGACAGACATCGCTCCCGAACGCAGGCTCCGCGAGCAGGCGCGTGTAATAGGTCGGAACGCCCATGAACACCGTCGCCTGGGGCAGCGCGCGCATTACTGCGGCAACGTCGAATTTCGGCAGGAATAGTATCTTGCTCGCATTGAGCATCGCGCAGTGGCAGGCGACAAACAGGCCGTGAATATGAAAGATGGGGAGCGCATGCAGCAGCACATCGCCAGGTTGCCAGCCCCAGGCTTTGTGCAGGGCAAGCGCGTTGGCAGCAAGATTGCGGTGCGTGATCATGGCGCCCTTTGGTCGCCCGGTGGTTCCAGAGGTGTAGAGAATCACGGCCACTTCATCACCACCGACCGCGGCGGTGGAGAACACGGCGGGACAGGCGCGTGCCGCTTCATGCAACGTTCCACGACCACTAGCGTCGAGTGTCAGCACGTGCGCGACCCTGCGTTTTGTGGCGAGCGCCTTGACGGCCGCAAGGCGCTCGGGTGAGCAAATCACAAGACCAGGCTCGGCATTTTCAAGGAAATACTCAATCTCCAGGTCGCGGTACGCGGGATTAAGCGGCAGGTAGACAAGACCAGCACGCAAACAGCCAAGATACGCAAACAGCGCCGAAGGAGATTTCTCCGTCTGCACGGCAACGCGGTCGCCGCTTTGCAGGCCCAGCTGCATGTAAAGCTGCGCGTAGCGTGCGCTCTCGGCCTCGAGTTGAGCGTAGCTGTAGTGCTCCCCCGCCGGCGTTTCGAGGCAAATGTCGTCCAGGTGACCTTTAAGGCGCTCCGAAATCAGACCGTAGAAATTCTCGCTTTTCATTCAAGGTTCCTTGACACCTCGCGCAGCGGGTGCAAATAATCGTTCGTGCGCGAGAGGCGTGACCACAATGTGAAATCACGCCACCCCGGTCAGCTAATGAAACAATAAGAACGCGGGGCAGAACAAGTACGCTACAGCGGACGCGCAATTTCTCATAGTCCGACCGCCACCGTAAGGAGATTCCATCCATGACAAAGCAGCAACCAAAGTTCGCCGTGCGTTTTGCCATCGGCGTCCTGAGCACCGCCATCCTGTTTGCCGGCGCCTCGGCCCAGGCGGCAGACATGGTGCTCAAGGCTTCGCACCAGTTCCCGGGAGGCAAGGGCGATCCCCGCGACGAGATGGTGCAGATGATCGCGCGCGACGTCGAGAAAGCCAATGTCGGCCTCAAGATTCAGGTATATCCCGGGCAGTCGCTGTACAAGGCGAAGGAACAGTGGGGCGCCTTGACCAAGGGTCAGCTTGATATGACCTCCTTCCCGCTTGACTACGCGAGCGGCCGTCATCCGCAGTTCAGTGCCACCCTGATGCCGGGATTGGTCCAGAACCACGAGCATGCCCGGCGCCTGAATGCCTCGCCATTCATGACCGACATCAAGAAGATCATCGACAAGGCCGGCGCCATGGTACTCGCCGACGCCTGGCTTGCCGGCGGCTTCGCCTCGAAGAAGAATTGCATCCTCCAGCCCAAGGACGTCAAGGGCCAGGTGACGCGCGCCGCCGGACCGGCGTTCGAACAGATGCTGGCCGGAGCGGGCGCCTCCATTTCCTCCATGGCGAGCTCGGAGATTTATACGGGCTTGCAGACGGGTGTGCTGGATGCCGCCAATACCAGTTCCGGAAGCTTTGTTTCCTATCGTCTGTACGAACTGGTCAAGTGCTACACGGCGCCGGGCGACCACGCGCTGTGGTTCATGTACGAGCCAGTGCTGATCTCGAAGAAGAGCTGGAACAAGCTCAACAAGAAACAACAGGACGCGCTGATGGCCGCTTCGAAGAAGGCCGAGGATTACTTCGTCGGCGAAGCCAAGAAGATTGACGATAAGGCCGTTGATGCGTTCAAGAAGGCCGGGGTCCAGGTCGTGACGATGAATGCCAAGCAGTTCGATGAGTGGCTCACGCTCGCGAAGGCAACCTCGTACAAGAAATTCGAGGAAAAGGTCCCGGGCGGCAAGGAGTTGCTCGACAAGGCGCTTGCCGTCAAGTAGGCACCGTCAGGCTTCGCGGCGCAGGGCGTCGTGAACAGCTTCATTCAACTGGTGCAGCGCGTCTCGCAGGCCTGCGGCGTAATCGCTGCGGGCCTGCTGGCCGCCGCCACCCTCGTGGTATGCGAGATGGTCGTGATGCGCTACTTTCTCGGCGCCTCGACGATCTGGCAGACCGAATTCGTCACGTACGCCATCGTTGGAGCCACGTTCATCGGCGCCCCGTACGTGCTGCTGCACAAGGGGCACGTCAGCGTCGATCTTGCCGCGTTGTACGTCAGGCGCCGGCCGCTGCGGTTCGCATTGGCAGTCATCGGCATCGTGCTCTCGTTCACCTTCTGCGCCACCGTTGCCTGGGCCGGTTGGCGCCACTGGCATGAGGCTTGGGCGGGTGGCTGGCGCACGGAAACCGTCTGGGCGCTGCCGCTGTGGATTCCGCTGCTGGCGATGCCGATCGGCATGGGCCTGGTTGCCTTGCAGTATGTCGCCGACTTTCTCTGTCTGTTGACTGGCCGGGAGATCCCCTTCGGTGTTGACCCGGAGGACGAGGAATGACGCCACTCGAAATCGGACTCCTGATTGCTGTGGTCACGTTGCTGCTGCTGGGGACCGGCATGGCGATTGCGTTCGGTCTCGGTTTCGTGGCTGTCATGTTCATGGTGATATTCGAGGGGCCCGATTCCCTCAGCATACTGGCGGAGAATTTCTTCAGTGGCATCGACAGCTTCGCGCTCGTGTCGCTGCCAATGTTTATCCTTATGGGGGCGGCCGTTGCCTCGTCGCCAGCGGGCCGCGACCTGTATCTCGCACTTGACCGCTGGATGAACCGCGTGCCCGGCGGCATCATCGCCGCGAACATTGGCGCCTGTTCGATCTTTGCAGCACTCTCCGGGTCATCGCCCGCCACCTGTGCCGCAATCGGCAAAATGGGCATTCCCGAGATGCGCAAGCGTGGGGTACCCGACGGCATTGCGACCGGCTCGATTGCGGCGGGAGGCACGCTCGGCATCCTGATTCCGCCGAGCATCACCATGATTGTCTACGGTGTGGCGACGGAAACCTCGATCGGCCGCTTGTTCCTCGCCGGCGTGCTGCCCGGATTGATGCTGACGGCAATGTTCATCGGCTGGGTGCTGCTTTTTGCGTGGCTGCGCGGCTGGAAGTTCAGCGAAATCACGCGTCGGTTCTCGTTGCGCGAAAAACTTGAAATCCTGCCCAAGGTGCTACCGTTCCTCGCGATTATCATCGGCATCCTGTACGTGCTCTACGGCGGCGTGGCCACGCCATCCGAGGCGGCGGGTGTCGGGGCGCTCTTTTGCATCGTTTTTGTCATTGTCATTTACCGCATGTGGCAGCACGAGCGGCTCTGGCTCATTTTCCGAGACAGTACCCGAGAGAGCGTCATGATCATGATGATTATTGCCGCCTCGGAGCTGTTCAGTTACATGATGTCCTCGCTGTATGTCACGCAGGAGATCGCGCAGCTGATCGCGTCGCTCGATATCAACCGCTGGCTGCTGATGGCCCTGATCAATGTGTTCCTGCTGGTGGCCGGTATGTTCCTGCCGCCGGTAGCGATCATTCTCATGACCGCGCCCATCCTGTTACCGATCGTGACGCAGGCGGGATTCGACCCGTACTGGTTTGCGGTGATCCTCACCATTAACATGGAAATCGGCCTGATTACGCCGCCGGTAGGCCTGAATCTTTTCGTGATAAACGGTATTACCCCGGACATCCGGCTGCCCGCCATCCT
Organism: Acidithiobacillales bacterium SM1_46; assembly: GCA_001304215.1. Taxonomy (GTDB): domain Bacteria; phylum Pseudomonadota; class Gammaproteobacteria; order Acidiferrobacterales; family Sulfurifustaceae; genus SM1-46. Next base: position 6,398 of record LJVB01000121.1, read on the forward strand.
GCGCGGCGCGCTACCATTTGTGTTGCTGATGGTGGTTGGGATCGTGCTGCTGAGCTTGTTTCCCGCCATCGCCACCTGGCTGCCGGAGAGATTGATGGGCCCGGCCGTAGGCGGGTAGTGGAGCGGCGCATGCCGGACTTGCCGGATGGTCTGGCCAAACGATGTTGCCTTGTAGTCCCACTTTGATTAGTGCCGTGCGTTATCAAGCATATATATAGCCATATATATGAAGCGCTATTGGCTCGAAAAATTTCTGGATCGAATCGCAGACCGCGGCCGCGATCTCTTACACATGTTGACCGAGGGGGCTGCGCTCCCACGGCTAGGTTCGCTATGCCGGGCACTTCTGTCGGGGGTGGGAGAGGCTACTGGAACGGCGCTGTCGCGCGAGGTGTTGCGGGCCTATGAGCGCATGGATCATGAGGGACGCATGGCATTTTTCCAGATGCTCGCTGTCGAGTTCGGCCCTGATCCCTCCGCCATCCGCGCGGCGACCGATGAATATCTGCGTTCAAACGACCCCAAGGCCTTGCTCCGGCTCATGGCCGTAGTTGAGCCGCCGCGTCAGGAATTATTCCGGCGCATTAACATGGCGCCGAATGGTACGGCGGCGCTCGTCGCCATGCGCGCGGAGCTTCTCGGGTTGTTGGCGCAGCACCCGCAGCTCAAGGTCGTTGATGTGGACATGAAGCATCTGTTCGCCTCGTGGTTTAATCGCGGTTTCCTGCGGCTCGAACGGATCGCCTGGAATAGTCCGGCGGACCTGCTCGAAAAGCTGATCCGCTTTGACATGGTGCAAACCATAAAGAGCTGGGACGACCTGCGCCGTCGCCTGGCACCCGATCGCCGCTGCTTCGCTTTTTTTCATCCGGCGCTGCCGGACGAGCCACTCATCTTTCTGGAAGTGGCACTGGTGAACGGTATGGCCGACAAGGTCACGCCGCTGCTCGATGACCATGCGCCGATACTGAAGGGCAGCGACGCAAACACTGCGATGTTCATCTCGATCAACAGCACCCAACCTGGTTTGCGCGGCCTTTCGTTCGGCAACCTGCTGATCAAGCAAGTCACCGAAGACCTGCGCCAGGAACTGCCTCAACTGAAGATCTTTGCGACACTCTCGCCGTTGCCAGGGTTTGCGGCAACGCTGCGGGCGGCAGCGAATAATACGCACCGCGATTTTAGCCGGGCGCGGCTCGAAGCCCTGCTGCAGGAGTACGCCGAACCGCTCCGCCAGGCCAGTGGTGGCGAGCGTCCGGCGGAGGCGTTGATAACGCTGCTAATCGGTGGCGAGGCGCCAAGCGCTGTGCTGGCCGAGCCGCTGGAGCGGCTGGCGCTGGCCTATCTTTCCTTGTTGCCGCGCGAACCAGATGTTTTCGACCCGGTCGCGCGCTTTCACCTTTCGAACGGCGCGCGCCTGGAGCGCATAAACGTATTTGCTGACGAGTCTGCTGCGCGCCGGGAGGAATCTTTCGGCGTCATGGTGAATTACCTTTACGAACCCGACGAAGTCATTGCCAACCACGAAGGTTTTGTCGGCAGCGGCAATGTCGCGATGTCGCGCGCTCTGCAGAGAGAGCAAAAGAAGATCGCGGCAGTCTGGAATACTGTCGTGAGTGCTGCGTAGCTGACAGGGTACGCATCGCGGGATCGCCTTGGTTCTGCTCGCGCCCGCCAACAATGGAGTTAGCTAAGCCGTGGATATCGTAACGCTAGTGATCATGGGTGGCCTGGCCGGCATGATGGCGGGATTGCTTGGCATCGGTGGTGGCGCGTTGATCGTGCCGGTTCTGGTGATCGTGTTCGAACGCCAGGGTGTCAATCCCGGCATCATCATGCAGCTCGCGCTCGGCACCTCGCTG
>LJVB01000122.1 GCA_001304215.1 Acidithiobacillales bacterium SM1_46
CGGTGGCCGAGTCCTGCACCGGCGGCTGGATTGCACAGGCAATTACATCGATCGAAGGAAGTTCCGGCTGGTTCGAGCGCGGGTTCGTCACCTATACCAACATCAGCAAGCGCGAAATGCTTGGGGTCAGTGCCACCACACTTGCGCGCCAGGGCGCGGTGAGCGAGGCAACGGTTCGCGCCATGGCGGAAGGAGCGCTTGCGCATAGCCACGCGGACGTTGCGCTGGCCGTAACGGGAATCGCAGGTCCCGGAGGCGGCAGTGCCGAACGGCCGGTTGGCACGGTATGGATCGCCTGGGCCGGAAAGCACCGTGACACCATCGCGAGTCGCTACAGCTTCACGGGCGAGCGGGCGCAGGTGAGGCGCCAGTCGGTTGTTGCGGCGCTTGCCGGCATGATTGATTTCCTGGGTGCTTAGATGTCGACCACCGGCGCGGGAGAGTGGTGTCTCCTGCGCCAAGAATCCGTTGCTTTTCTTGCGCTTAGGGGTCGGCGCGGGGCTAGGCCGGGCACGGCGACTGTGAAATAATTTGCGCCCACGCAGTTCGCGTTGGTTGATCCCCCGATTTGGCTTGCGCGGCGCGGCCGCAGGAGACAGTTTATGGAAGCGAACAAGGTCAAGGCGCTGAGCGCTGCCCTCGGGCAGATCGAGAAGCAGTTTGGCAAGGGGTCGGTCATGCGACTGGGTGACAGTACCATCGCCCAGCAGGTCGATATCATCCCTACCGGCTCGCTCGGCCTCGATATTGCGCTCGGTATCGGTGGCGTGCCACGGGGTCGCGTGGTCGAGATTTATGGTCCGGAGTCTTCCGGCAAGACGACGCTGGCACTGTCCGTGGTTGCCGAAGCGCAGAAGCTCGGTGGCGCGGCTGCCTTCATCGACGCCGAACACGCGCTGGATCCGCAGTACGCCAAGAAACTCGGCGTGAATATCGATGACCTGCTGGTCTCGCAGCCCGACTCGGGCGAGCAGGCGCTGGAAATCGCCGACATGCTGGTGCGTTCGGGGGCGGTCGACGTGGTGGTGATCGACTCGGTCGCGGCGCTCACACCAAAAGCGGAAATCGAAGGCGAGATGGGAGAGCCGCAGATGGGCCTGCACGCCCGCCTGATGAGTCAGGCGCTGCGCAAGCTGACCGGCAACATCAAGCGTTCGAACACCTTGGTAATCTTCATCAACCAGATTCGCATGAAGATCGGGGTGATGTTCGGTAACCCCGAGACCACGACCGGCGGCAATGCGCTCAAATTCTACGCCTCGCAGCGCCTCGACATCCGCCGCATCGGCGCCATCAAGAAGGGTGACGAAGTTATCGGAAACCAGACGCGCGTGAAGGTGGTAAAGAACAAGATGGCACCGCCGTTCCGCCAGTGCGAGTTCGACATTCTTTATAGCCAGGGCATCTCCAAGGAAGGCGAGTTGCTCGATATCGGTTCGGAGCTCGGAGTCGTAGAAAAGACCGGGGCCTGGTATAGCTTCAAGAAGGAGCGAATTGGGCAGGGCAAAGACAATGCCCGTCAATTTCTGAAGGATCATCCGGAAACTGCCGGGGAAATCGAGAAGCAGATCCGCGCCAAGGTTGTCACGGCTCCTCAAGTCGCATCGCACGAGGCGGACGACGAAGCCGTAGCCGAGGAGGCAGAGGCGTGATCCGCGGAGCAGGGGTCCGACGCGCCGCACGGGGATGCGATCGGCGAGCGACCCCGGTAACCGACATTGAGGAGGGGTGCTTGGCTTGGCCTCTCGGAGGCGACGAGGCCTGAGACGCTGGCGCGCGAGCGCGAAGAGCGAGACCGGCGATACCGCAGACGCCGCGAAGGCGCGCATTATGGCGTTACGCATGTTGACCCGCCGCGAGCACAGCTGTGCGGAGCTCAGGGCAAAGCTGCAGGAAAAGGGCTGCGCCGACGAGGTCGCCGGTGCGGTGGTGTCGCAGCTGGCGGCCGAGCGCCTGGTGTCGGACGAGCGTTTCGTTGAGGCGCTCATTGCGGCCAGGCGGCGACGGGGCTATGGTCCGGTGCGCATCCGTCATGAGCTGCGCGAGAAAGGGATCCCGGCGGAGCATATTGAGTCGGCACTCGATATGGGTGCACGCCACTGGCTTGCGGATCTGGAGCAGCTATGTAGCCGCCGGTACGGGTCGCGCCCGGCCGCAAATTATTCTGAACGCGCCCGCCGGGCAAGGTTTTTACAGAGTCGCGGTTTTACGACAGAGCAGATTGCAAAGATCCTGAGTTCGCGCGCCGAAGATTGAGCGCGTCCAGCCATGCGAAGCACCGATATCCGAAGCCAATTCCTCGATTACTTCAAGCGCAACGGGCATACCGTTGTCGCCTCGAGCTCGTTAGTGCCGGCAAACGATCCGACACTGCTGTTCACCAACGCCGGCATGGTGCAGTTCAAGGACGTATTTCTGGGCGCCGAGAAGCGCCCCTATGTGCGCGCCGCAAGTTCGCAGCGCTGCGTGCGTGCCGGCGGCAAGCACAACGATCTCGAGAATGTCGGTTACACCGCGCGCCACCACACTTTTTTCGAGATGCTTGGCAACTTCAGCTTCGGCGACTATTTCAAGCGTGAGGGAATTCACTACGCCTGGGAGTTTCTGACGCAGATCCTTGGGCTCGTCCCGGAGCGGCTCTGGGTCACGATATATAAGGATGACAACGAAGCCGCGGATATCTGGCTGAAGGAAATCAAGGTCGACCCGCAGCGCTTCTCGCGACTCGGCGAGAGTTCGAACTTCTGGCAGATGGGTGACACCGGGCCCTGCGGTCCGTGCTCGGAGATCTTCTACGACCATGGCCCGCAAGTTCCGGGCGGTCCGCCCGGCAGCCCGGACGAGGAGGGCGATCGCTACGTCGAGATCTGGAATCTCGTGTTCATGCAGTACGACCGTAACAAGGCGGGTAAGCTCACACCTCTGCCCAAGCCCTCGGTCGATACAGGCATGGGGCTGGAGCGCATCAGTGCCGTGATGCAGGGCGTGCACTCCAATTACGACATCGACCTGTTCCAGAACCTTATCCAGGAGGCGGCGCGCATCATCGGTTGCGCTGAGCGCAAGAGCCACTCACTGAACGTAGTGGCCGATCATATCCGCGCGGCGTCTTTTCTCATCACCGATGGCGTGTTGCCTTCGAACGAAGGTCGCGGCTACGTGTTGCGTCGCATCGTGCGCCGTGCCATCCGCCATGGTCATCGGCTCGGCGCGCGCGAGACATTCTTCTATAAGCTGGTTGCGTCGCTGTGCGGGCAGATGGGTGACGCCTATCCGGAGCTGGTGCGGGCGCGTGGCCAGGTCGAGCAAGTGCTCAATCAGGAAGAAGAGCGTTTTGATGAGACGCTCGAGCAGGGTCTGCGCATCCTGGAGGAGGACATCGCGACATTGCGTGGCGATACCATTTCGGGCGAGACAATTTTTAAGCTCTACGATACCTACGGATTCCCGGTCGATCTCACGCGCGACGTCGCGCTGGAGCGCAATCTAAAGCTGGACATGGCCGGTTTTGAGCGCGAGATGGAGGCGCAGCGCGAGCGGGCGCGCGCCGCGAGCAGCTTCAAGACGGCCGACATTGGCGCGGTGGCGGTGGATCAGCCGACTCAGTTCACGGGTTACGAGCGCCTAAGCGATGAAGCAAGAGTGTTGCAGGTCACGCATGGCAGCGACCACTCCGCTACGAACCGCCTCAAGGCCGGTGAGAGTGGACAAATTGTCCTCGACCGAACGCCGTTTTACGCGGAGTCGGGTGGTCAGATTGGCGACCGCGGTGTGCTGCGTGCGGCTGCCTCCGTGTTCCGGGTGGAGGACACGCAGAAGGTCGGACAGGTTTTCGTGCACAAGGGGCGGGTCGAAAAGGGTGAATTTGGCGCTGGCGATCGGGTAACCGCCGAGGTAGATCCCGAACTGCGTCGGGCAACCATGCTCAATCATTCCGCCACCCATCTCATGCACAAGGCCCTTCGTGACGTGTTGGGTCCGCACGTGCAGCAAAAGGGATCGTTGGTTGATGAGCACCATACCCGTTTCGACTTCTCTCATTTCGCGCCCATGACGCCCGAGCAGATTGCCGATGTGGAGCATCGCGTCAACGAGCAGATCCTCCACAACGAGGACACGCGCGCCCGTGTCATGAGCATGGACGAGGCGCTGGCCGAGGGAGCTATGGCGCTGTTTGGCGAGAAATACGGGAGTGAGGTACGGGTGCTGAACATCGGCGACTCGATGGAATTGTGCGGCGGCACGCACGTGCGGCGCAGCGGTGATATCGGCCTCTTCAAGATCGTGTCCGAGAGCGGAGTCGCCTCCGGCGTGCGACGGGTCGAGGCGGTCACCGGGCCTGGCGTGCTCGCTTATCTAAACGATACGGAGGCGAAGCTTCGCGCAGTGGCCGAGGTCGTGCGTGCCACGCCGGCAGAGGCGCCACGCAAGGTCGAACAGCTGCAGGCGCGTACCAAGCAGCTGGAGAAGGAGGTTGATCAGCTGCGTGGAAAGCTCGCGCGCGGTGAATCGGTGGACCTTGAGGGACAGGCAAAGCAGGTACGCGATATCAAGGTCGTGGCCGCGCGGCTCGACGGTGCCGATGCCAAGGGTTTGCGCGAGGCGGTCGACCGTCTCAAAGATAAACTGGCGCCGGCCGCGATCGTGCTCGGTGCCGCATCCGATGGAAAGGTTGCGCTTATCGCAGGTGTGACCAAGGAACTGACGGGGCGTTTGCACGCCGGCCAGCTGGTTAATCATATCGCCACACAGGTGGGCGGCAAGGGCGGTGGTCGCCCTGATATGGCACAGGCGGGCGGCACTGATCCGTCCGCGCTCGATGCCGCGCTCGCGTCCGCGGCGGGCTGGGTCGAACAGAATCTGAAGTAGCGTGGTTTCGTGCCCATCAGCATGTACCTTGGTTTACTGAATCGTGGAAAGCGGGTTTAATCTGCCGCTTTTATCGGCCCCAATAGCCCATCACAAATCATGGCCCTGATCGTCCAGAAGTACGGCGGCACGTCCGTCGGAAGTCCTGACCGCATTGCTGCCGTTGCCGAAAAGGTGGCGGGGATGCGCGCACAGGGACATAACATTGTGGTTGTGGTTTCCGCCATGAGCGGCGAGACCGACCGCCTCATCAAGCTGGCCAAATCGGTGAGTGATGTACCGCCAGCGCGCGAGCTCGACGTGCTGCTCGCTACCGGCGAGCAGACAACCATTGCGTTGCTCGCGATGGCGCTCACCAGGATTGGTTGCCCGGCCCGTTCCTATACCGGTCATCAGGTACACATTCTTACCGATAGTGCATTCGGCAAGGCGCGCATCCAGGACATTGATGCGCGGCGCGTCCACGGGGACCTGAATCAGGGCCGCGTGGTGGTCGTCGCCGGTTTCCAGGGCGTGGACGAGGAAGGCAATATCACCACGCTCGGACGCGGCGGTTCGGACACCACCGGTGTCGCGCTCGCGGCCGCACTCAAGGCCGATGAGTGCCAGATCTATACCGATGTGGACGGTGTTTACACCACTGATCCGCGCGTGGTGCCCAAGGCGCACCGGCTCCATCGCATCACCTTCGAGGAGATGCTCGAAATGGCGAGCCTCGGCTCCAAGGTGCTGCAGATCCGCTCGGTGGAGTTTGCCGGCAAGTACAAGGTTCCGCTGCGCGTGTTGTCGTCCTTCGTCGAAGGGCCGGGCACGCTGATTACCTACGAGGAAAGCGATATGGAAGCACCGCTCATTTCGGGAATTGCCTTCAACCGCGACGAGGCGAAGCTCACAGTCCGTGGCGTGCCAGACAAGCCCGGTATCGCCGCCCAGATTCTGGGCGAGATCGGCAAGGCCAACATCAACGTGGACATCATCGTGCAAAACGTCGGCGCCGATGGCACTACCGATTTCACCTTCACGGTGCATCGCGGCGAGTACCAAAAAGCCATGGGGGTGCTGAAACAGGTGGCGCAGGCGCTCAAGGCGCGTGAGGTGGTGGGTGACGACAAGATCGTGAAGATCTCGGTAGTTGGGGTGGGCATGCGTTCGCATGCCGGCATCGCCAGCCAGATGTTCAAAGCACTTGCCGATGAGGGCATCAACATCCAGATGATCTCCACCTCAGAAATCAAGATTTCCGTGGTGGTGGAGGAGAAGTATCTGGAACTCGGCGTGCGCGCGCTCCACAGCACTTTCGGACTCGATCGACCGGACGAGGCCGCGTAGGCAGACCCTATTTTGGCGTCAGATGGCACGGAAGCTGCATCGATAGTCGCCAGGAAGTCGTGTGGCTGGGCCGGTTTTCCACAAGGAATCCGCGGCTTAGACGATTGCCACTGGCACTGGAGGCCCTGTTGGGCGTCTAATGGGGCAATTCCGCATGATTCCGGGCGTGCCGCAGTGGGCTTGCCAGGCGCCGAGGATTTTCAGGTGTCAGGTAGCTCAGGTGGTAACGGGGGTCGGTTTGCCGGGTTGGGCAACCGATGAAAAAGGAGAACATGACGGACTGCTGCAGGACGCAATAACACGGAGCACTGCACGATGCTGATTCTGACCAGACGAATTGGAGAAACGCTGAACATCGGTGACGACATTCAGGTCACCGTGCTTGGCATCAAGGGCAATCAGGTGCGCATCGGCGTGAACGCGCCGAAGAACGTCCCGGTACACCGGGAGGAGATCTACGAGCGCATCAAGAAGGAGCGCGAAAACGGCGTCGTGCACGAGCCGAACGTCGTGGAGCAGGGCCGCTAAACAGCGGTTTTGCCTTTACGCCGTACCCCGGCAGCGGGTATTCTTGCGGCGCATTCGATCCCGGAGAGATGGCCGAGCTGGTCGAAGGCGCACCCCTGCTAAGGGTGTATACGCCAAAAGCGTATCGAGGGTTCGAATCCCTCTCTCTCCGCCAGAATTGAATGAGGGGCCCTTGTGGCCCCTCATTCAATTCTGGCAAGGGGATTCTTGCTTGAACCCGCGATGCCGATCGCGCTTCCCGATGTGCAGGGATGTAGCAGCTGTCGTCGGGAGTCCATGGATACGAGAAGGTGACCGTACCAGCGATTCCCAAGCCGTTCGCATTTGCGCCATCTTCGGTATAATCGCCAACCCACGCGCCCGTAGCTCAGCTGGATAGAGTACCTGGCTACGAACCAGGCGGTCGGAGGTTCGAATCCTTCCGGGCGCGCCATTTCTTGTTTTCATCGGCTATACCATCGGCACGCCCTATGTTGGTCTTTCTCTACCGCTGGATCGACCGCAACGTCCTCGAGCTCGGCCGGGAGCTGCGGCTTTCCTACCTTCCGCCGCTCATGGTCTACATGGCGGCCGGCATCTCCGGCCTGACCGGGATCGTCGGAACGTTCTTTGTCAAGGAATACCTCGGTCTGTCTGCCGCGTTTCTCGCGGCGCTCGGCTTTTGGGCAGGAATCCCGTGGGCCCTTAAGATGCCGATTGGCCATCTCGTGGACCTGATCTGGCGCTGGAAGAGCTGGCTTGTATATCTCGGCGCGAGCCTCATCGCTGTGAGCCTGCTCATCATGGTGGGACTGATCGGCGATCGCGAGGCAATGGTCGCCATCATGCCAGCCGAGGCGTGGTACGTGCTGAGCGTGTTGCTCGCGCCGGTGGGCTATGTGGTTCAGGACGCGGTGGCCGATGCCATGACGGTCGAGGCGGTGCCCAAAGTGGATGCGCTGGGTAAGCCGCTCGATCCCGCGGTGCGCAAGCTCATGCACACCACCATGCAGACCCTCGGGCGCGTCGCGATCATCGGCGGAAGCGTGCTGGTAGCGGCGATCAACCTTTATCTCTTTAGCGGCGTGCATGGTCTGCCACAGGAGCAGATCGCGCTGATCTACCACAACGTCTATCTCATGGCGCTCGTGATTCCGGCAATTTCGGTGCTCGGCGTGTTCGTCGCGACGCTGATACGGGCACGGGATGTGCGGCGTCTGCGCCGCCAGGGTTACAGCCGAGAGCAGGTCGAGGCGATGACGGTGGAGCGCGGCGAACCAACACACCCGAATTGGTGGATTCTCGGCGGCAGTCTCGCGTTCGTGGTGTTCACGCTCAGCGTGGGGCTGAATGGCGTGCCGTACAGTGAAGAGATCGTGTTCGCGGGATCATTCGCGATAGTCGTGTTTCTCGTCGTGCGCCTGACGCGCGAGCTGACGCCGGAAGCACGCGCCACGCTGGTCGGCACGGCGGTGGTTATTTTCGTATTTCGCGCGATTCCCGGGCCGGGCCCGGGCGTCACCTGGTGGATGATCGACGAACTCCAGTTCGATCAGCATTTCCTGTCGGTGCTGTCGCTCATCGGTAGCGCCCTGACACTTGCGGGGATGTTCCTGTTTCGGCGCTTCATGGCCGAGCGTTCGATCGCCTATGTGGTGGGATTTCTCACGCTTGCCGGGGCGCTTTTGGCCGCGCCGATCGTCGGCATGTACTACGGCCTGCACACGTGGACTGCGGCCCACACCGGCGGCGTTGTCGACGCGCACTTCATTGCGCTGGTCGACACGGCGCTTGAGTCGCCGCTCGGGCAGATTGCCATGATCCCGATGCTGGCATGGATCGCGAATTCCGCACCAGCCAACCTCAAGGCGACCTACTTTGCGGTGATGGCGTCGTTTACCAACCTGGCACTCTCACTTTCACAGCTTGGCACCAAGTACCTCAATGAGGTTTTTGTCGTGACGCGCGAGGTGCGTGACCGGGCGAACCACGTTGTGCAGATTCCGGCCGACTACAGCCAGCTCGGTGATCTGCTGGTGGTGCAGGTGCTCATCGGCCTCGCGCTGCCGTTCATGGCGATCATCCTGGCGCGGCTCAGCAAGTTCCGCAGCGCCTGAGTTCCGCATTGCGTTAAGCTGCAGTCATGCGTCACGCGCTGCGTTCGCTTAAGCACCGTAATTTCCGGCTCTTCTATATCGGGCAACTGGTCTCGCTTTCCGGTACCTGGATGCAGAGTCTTGCGCAGGCGTGGCTACTGTATCGCCTCACTGGCTCCGGCTTCATGCTGGGACTCGCGAGCGCCGCCTCGTTGCTGCCGAGCCTCGTATTCGGGCTATACGGTGGGGTAGTGGCGGACCGCTTTTCGCGCCAACGCCTGCTGATTGCGGCACAGACGCTTGCCATGGCACAGGCCCTGGTACTGGCGGGCCTCACGC
>LJVB01000123.1 GCA_001304215.1 Acidithiobacillales bacterium SM1_46
AAGCCTATTGGGACTTACGCCTCAACAACTCCGAAACAGAGGCATCCCAGAGGACCAAATCCAGCAATTGATGGGGTTGCGTAACATAGGACAATGAACCTCGAAATTAAAACCCCGCGCTGGTCTCTGCCGATCTTGGAGGCAGAGCGCCCGCGCTATCTGGCGGCATATGGCGGGCGAGGATCTGGCAAGAGCCATTTCTTCGCCGAGATGCTGATCGAGCGCTCGGCCATGGGCAAGGTCGATGCGGTCTGTGTGCGCGAGGTCCAGAAGTCCTTGGCGCAGTCGGTCAAGAAACTGCTGGAGAATAAGATCGAGGAGATGGGCGTTGCCCATCTTTTTGACGTCAAGCAGAGCGAAATCCGCAGCGTTCATGGCGGGATCATCATATTCCAGGGTCTCCAGAACCATACCGCCGACAGCATAAAGTCACTCGAAGGCTACGATATCGCCTGGGTCGAGGAAGCGCAGAGCCTAAGCCAGTTCTCGCTCGACATCTTGCGCCCGACGATCCGCAAGCCGGAGAGCCAGCTTTGGTTTACCTGGAACCCGCGTTTCGACGACGACCCAATCGAGGCGCTGTTGCGTGGTCCGAATGCGCCAGATCACAGCGTCGTGGTGCCGGTGAATTATGCCGACAATCCATGGTTCCCGGATGTCCTGCACGCCGAGATGGAGTACGACAAGCGCCGCGACCCGGACAAATACATGCACGTCTGGCGCGGCGAGTACGTCCGCAACAGCGAAACGCGCGTATTCAAGAACTGGACCGTGGAAGATTTCGACGCGCCTCCAGACGCGATACACCGGCTTGGCGCAGACTGGGGATTTGCCAGCGACCCAACGGTGGCGGTGCGCAGTCATATTATCGGGCGCAAGCTATACATCGACTATGAGGCATATCAAATCGGCTGCGAGATTGTGGACACGCCGTCGCTGTTCATGACGATCCCGGAGGCTGAACGCTGGCCGATGGTGGCGGACAGTGCTCGGCCAGAAACCATCTCGCACATGCGAAAGAACGGCTTCCCCAAGATCCAGCCGGCTATCAAGGGGCCAAAGTCCATCGAGGAAGGCGTCGAGTGGCTCAAGAGTTTCGACATTGTCGTGCACCCTCGGTGCAAGCACACCATCGATGAACTGACGCTCTACAGCTACAGGGTCGATCCGAACACCGGATCGGTGCTGCCGCTGCTAGAGGATAAGGACAATCACGTTATCGATGCGCTTCGCTATGCCTGCGAAGGCGCGAGGCGGGCAAACTCCCAGGCAAAGCCGAAGGCCAAGCCGGTCGCTACGCTGATGCCAATGGCGAGTTAAATATGACTGTTGTTCCGCATAGCGGAAAGTGCTATTGTTATATGGAAACACTATTTGGAGCGATCCATTGGCACGCATGACCAAAGCCGAGCGGCTCGCGAGCGTCCACGAAGACGCTCTGCTTGAATTCGACCGCATCCAGTCCGCGATGCGCGACGAGCGCCTCCAGTGCCTGGAGGATCGCCGCTTTTATTCCATTGCCGGTGCGCAGTGGGAAGGCAATCTGGCGGAGCAATTCAACAACAAACCGCGATTTGAGGTCAACAAGATCCACTTGGCGGTCATGCGGATCATCAACGAATATCGCAACAACCGGATCACAGTCGATTTTGTCAGCAAAGAGGGCAACGAGTACGACCGGCTGGCGGATGCATGCGATGATCTGTTCCGAGCCGACGAGCAGGACAGTTGTGCTGACGAGGCATACGACAACGCCTTCGAAGAGGCGGTCGGCGGTGGTTTCGGCGCGTTCCGCCTGCGTGCCGTCTATGAGGACGAATACGACGACGAAAACGACCATCAGCGCATCCGTATTGAGCCAATCTATGACGCCGACACCAGCGTATTCTACGACCTAAACGCCAAGCGCCAGGATAAGAGCGACGCGCGCCTGTGCTTTGTCCTGACGGCCATGACGCGCGAGAGCTACATCGACGAGTGGGGCGATGACCCTGCGTCCTGGCCAAAAGAGATCCACCAGTGGGAATTTGACTGGGCCACGCCAGACATGATCTATGTCGCGGAGGTCTATCGGGTCGAAGAGGCGACCGAACTGGTGCGCGTGTTCGAGACAATCGATGGCGAGGAAGAGCGCTACAGCGAGCGTGATTTCGAGGCTGACGAGAACCTGGAGCGTATGCTTGAGGCGACCGGCGCGATTGAGATCCGCCAGAAGCGCGTCAAGCGCCGCAAAGTCCGCAAATACATTATGAGCGGGAACAGCGTGCTTGAGGACAGCGGCTACATTGCCGGCACCTGCATCCCGATTGTGCCGGTCTATGGCAAGCGCTGGTTCATCGACAACATCGAGCGCTGCATGGGCCACGTTCGCATGGCCAAGGACGCGCAGCGCCTGAAGAACATGCAGTTGTCAAAGCTGGGCGAGATATCGGCGCTATCCACGGTCGAGAAGCCGTTGTTCACGCCGGAGCAGGTGGCCGGCTTCGAAATGATGTGGGCCGAGGACAATCTGCGGAACTATCCGTATTTGCTCCTGAATACGATCACTGGATCAGACGGATCAGAGCAGGCGGCTGGCCCTATTGGCTACACCAAGCCGCCGCAGATCCCGCCCGCTTTGGCTGGGCTCTTGCAGGTCACTGAAGCCGACATGAACGACCTTCTGGGCAATCAGCAGGCCGGCGAGGAGATCGTCCCCAACATCAGCGGCAAGGCCGTCGAACTGATCCAAAACCGTTTGGACATGCAGGCATTCATCTACATGTCCAACATGGCGAAGGCCGTGAAGCGTTGCGGCGAGATTTGGCTATCCATGGCTGGTGACGTGATGGTCGAGCCAGGGCGGAAGATGAAGGGCGTCGGCGAGCAAGAGGAACTGCGCAGCATCGAATTGGGCAGGCCCATCCTGACCGAAACCGGAGAGGTCGAATATGAGAACGACCTGAGCAAGGCGAAATTCGACGTTGCGGTCGATGTTGGTCCGACAAGTTCATCCAAGCGCGCTGCCACGGTGCGAGCGCTGACCGGCATGTTGCAGATCGCTCCCGATCCCGAGACCCAGCAAGTCCTGGCCGCCATGGCGATGATGAACATGGAAGGCGAAGGCATCGGCGACGTGCGCGACTTTTTCCGCAAGAAGCTGCTGCGCATGGGCGTTATCAAGCCGAACGAGCAAGAACAGCAAGAACTGGCGGCGGAGTTGCAGCAGCTACAGGCTCAACCCGATCCGCAGGCTATGTACTTGCAAGCGGCAGCCGCAGAAGCCCAGGCAAAGGCCGTCAAGGCCCAGGCCGATACAGAATACACTGCGGCGCGCACAGAAGAGACGCGCGCCAAAACTGTCGAGACGCTTGCCGGCATTGAGCGCGGCGAGCGCGACAGCGTGTTGAAAACAGCCCGTGGCCTCCAGGAGGTCATAGCCGGCCCAGAGATGCGGCAACCACCCGTCCGCATACAATAAGCGGGTGAGAAGATTGGGATCGTAATGGACGAAGAAGAAAAGGCAGTATTGGACGAAGAGGACTTCATCGAGGAAGACGAGGTCGAGGAGCCGGATGTCGAGGAGGAGGAGGTCGATGCCTCTGACGATACCGATGACACCGAGGCCGAAGCCGAGGACGATGATGAGGTCGTTGTATCCATTAATGGGGTTTCGCCTGACCCCGAAGACGAGGAGGAGACCCGCGCTCCAACGTGGGTTCGAGACCTTCGCAAACAGTATCGTGAGGAAAAGAAACGGGTCAAAGAGTTAGAGCAGCGCATCGAGCATCTGTCGCAGGGGCAACAGCCAGCGCGTCAGCCACTAGGTGAGAAGCCAACTCTGGAAGCCGCGGATTATGACACCGAGCGATATGAGCGGGAACTTGCCGCGTGGTACGAAAGGAAGCGCGAAAACGACGACCGACTAGCAGCGGTAGAGGCCGAGCGAGCCGCATCCCAGCGAGCCTGGGAGCAGCAGTTAGGCAGTTACCAGACGGCCAAATCCAATCTCAGGGTGCGAGACTTTGACCGCGCCGAAGAGATTGTGCAGGACACGTTGAGCGTCATGCAACAGGGCCTAATCGTGCAGGGTGCGGAAGATCCGGCGCTGCTCGTTTATGCCATTGGCAAGAACCCGGTTAAAGCGAAAGAGCTATCCTCAATTACTGATCCTGTGAAATTTGCCTTCGCAGTGGCGAGGCTGGAGAAGGACTTGAAAGTCACAAAACGGAAGGCAGCTTCTCAGCCCGAGAAGAAAATTAGTGGAAACGGACGCCCGTCCGGTTCTGTAGACAACACATTGGATCGGCTCCGCGCCGAAGCCGAGCGGACTGGTGACTACACCAAAGTCACGCAGTACAAACGGCAGATGCGGCAGTCGGCCTAATCTAGGAGAGCCAAAATGGCTAACGCATTTTCGAAAGAGGAACGCGTAGCGTTCGAAAACCTGTTGGAGGGCTTCAACGACGCCCTCGTCCTGTCGTCGCTGGTGAACAAGTACAACACCAACGGCCAGCAGATGGAGCGGTCTTCCGACACCATCTGGCGTCCGCAGCCCTACATCGCCCAGTCTTATGACGGCAGCGATGCGACGTCGAACTTTGGCGATAGCACCCAGCTTGCCGTGCCATCGACCATTGGCTACCAGAAGCACAGCACTGCGCTTTTGACCGCCAAAGAACTGCGCGACATGCTCCAGGAAAACCGCCTGGGTCAGGCCGCTGCGCAGAAGCTGGCTTCCGACATCAACGTGTCGGTTCTCAGCGTTGCGTCGAACCAAGGCACCCTGGTCGTCAAGCGCACCACTGCCGCCAGTGGCTATTCCGACGTTGCCGAAGCCGATGCTCTGATGAACGAGCAGGGCGTAATGATGACGGATCGCAGTTTCGCTCTGTCCAGCCGCGACTACAACGGCATGGCCGGTGATCTGGCTGCCCGTCAGACCATGAACAACATCCCGACCGAGGCCTATCGTCGGTCGTATGTTGGCGAAGTGGCTGGCTTCCAAACGTTCAAGATGGACTATGCCAACCGCCTGACGGCTGCTGGCGGCTCCACCGTGACTGTCAACGGCGCTAACCAGTACCATGTTCCGGCTGCGACTTCGACTGCCGGCACTGGTGAGGTCTCTAACGTCGATAACCGCTACCAGAACCTCGTCATTGCTGTCGGGTCTGGCACGGTTGCAGTGGGCGACTGCTTCACCATCGCTGGCGTCTATGCTCTGCATCACATCACCAAGCAGAGCACGGGCCAACTCAAGACCTTCCGCATTGTGGAAATCGTCTCGGGTGGCGGTGGCTCTGGCACGGTCAAGATCAGCCCGGCCATTGTTTCGGCCCAAGGCGGCTCCGACGCCGAGGAGCAGTACAAGAACGTCGATGCGACGCCGGCCAACGGTGCTGCGATCACGTTCCTGAACACGGTGACGGCTCCGGTCAACTGCTTCTGGCACCGCGACGCAATTGAATTGCTCCCGGCGTCTCTGGCAATCCCGACCGATGCTGGCGCTGCCATCATGCGCGCGACAACCGACCAGGGTGTCGAGGTGGTGATGCAGAAGCAGTTCGATATCAACACTCAGAAAACCAAATACCGCTGGGACGTGCTCTACGGCGTTGTTTGTTGCAATCCTGAGATGGCTGGTATCATGCTGTTCTCGCAGACCTAACGGTCTAGGGAGGGGTTTCCAGCCCCTCCCACTTTTCTTTAAAGGATAGGGCTATGCCGCTGAAAAAAGGCTATTCCAGGAAGAGCATTGGCAAGAACATTGCCATGGAAGAGAAGGCGGGACGTCCGCGCAAGCAGGCTGTCGCAATTGCTTTGAATGTTGCGCGCAAGGCCGCTGAGAAGGCCGGAAAGCCGTCTAAGGCCCCGAAAAGGAAACGCAAATGAGCGTTATGCTGTACAAACACCCTGGCCATCATGCTCTGCATGGCGGGTTTTACGACTATGTTGTCGTAAACGAGGCGGATGTCGAAAAACATCTGGCCGATGGCTGGGCATTGACGACCGATGAGGCCAAGAACGGCCCCGAGCCCGCGCCGGCTCCGAAGCGGTCGCGTCGCAAAAAAACTGAGGAATAGACTATGGGCTGGACGAAGCGGGACATCATCGAGCAGGCGTTCGACGAAATCGGCCTAGCCGGCTACGTCTTCGACTTGCAGCCGCAACAGCTTGATAGCGCGCTTCGCCGGCTCGACAACATGATGGCGACCTGGAACGGCAAAGGCATCCGTATTGGCTATGCGCTGCCGTCATCGCCGGGATCTAGCGACCTAGATCAAGAAAGCGGCGTTACCGACATGGCCATCGAGGCTATGGCGCTGAACTTGGCGATCAGGCTTGGCCCAGGTTACGGTCGGGCAATCGCGCCGGAGACCAAAGCCGCGGCCACGATGGCCTACAAGCAGCTTCTGATGACATCGGCCCAGATCGTTGAGCAACAACTTGGCGACGGGACGATCCCGTCTGGCGCAGGCAACAAAGGCTGGCGCTATTACAACGACCCATTCCTTGTCCCGCCGCAAGATCCGCTTCAGGCTGGGCTTGATGGCGTCCTAGAACTGGAGTAAATCATGGCCACGATCAATCAACTGTCATCGGTCGACACGCTGTCTCCTGGAGACCAGCTTCCCGTTTATGTGCAGAACTCAGGAGACGCCCGCAAGGCGTCCATAAGCACGCTCCAGACGTACATGCAGAGCAATCTGTCGATCCCAGGCACATTGACTACGCAATATGCGTCTCCGTCGTCTACAGGCTTCTCTGTGACTGTTTCGGCAGGCAACACTTGGCTGTTATTGACGCCGACGGCTGGGTTCGCAGCCGGCACCATTGTGTTGCCGACTGCCCCTGACGACAGGGCAGAGGTCAGCGTAAACTGCACGCAGGCGGTTACCACGTTGACGGTATCGGCGGGCGGCACGACAGTCACGGGCGCTCCGACGACATTGGCGGCTAATGATTTTTTCACGATGCGCTATGACGCTGTCAATCTCTCCTGGTATCGCGTGGGCTAGACCATGCAGATCCCGATCCTGAACGGTATCTATGCGGACGGGTCTCCAGATTTCCGCACGTCATATCCTCGCAATTT
>LJVB01000021.1 GCA_001304215.1 Acidithiobacillales bacterium SM1_46
AAGTGCATCAAGCTCGGTCGCGAGGCCGAGGGGCTCGAATTTCAGACTTATCCGGGCGAGCTCGGAAAAAAAATCTTTGAGAATGTCTCGAAGGAAGCCTGGCGCGAGTGGCTCAACCACCAGACCATGCTCATGAACGAATACCGCCTGAACCCCCTCGATCCCAAGGCGCGCAAATTCATCGAGGGCGAGATGGACAAGTATTTCTTCGGCGAGGGCTCTGACGCCCCTTCCGGCTTCGTACCACCGCAGCGCAAGAAGTAGTCGCTTCAGACCCGAGCGGCCCGGCTTCGCCGGGCCGTTTGCTTTTCCGGATCGCTGTTTTCAGGGCAAACGCGCTGGTTTGTACAACCCCCCGGAGCTTCTCTATAATCCCGCGTCCCCGGCCGGGTAGCTCAGTTGGTAGAGCATGCGACTGAAAATCGCAGTGTCGGCAGTTCGATTCTGCCCCCGGCCACCACTTTTCCCTTCCCGATCCTGGCCATAGCGCTATCGAGACTCTGCCGCGTGGTCTGGTCTGTGTGACAGAACGACTCGCCAGCGCCTCCTGAGCTGAGCGACGCGTTCAGTGCTACAGCGCCCCTCGCCAATCAGCCACCGGCGGCCCGCTTTTCTTGTCCCACGAGGCTCACCAGTCTTGCGACGATCTCGCCCGGCTCCAGGCGCTGCGTGTAATCGGCGTTGACGAAGTGGTACAGAATCTTTCTGTCCTGCCCGATGATATAAGTCGCCGGCACCGGCAATTTGAAACTTTGATCGCCGTTGTAGACAGGAATGTCGATGCCAATCTTTTCATAGATGGGACGAAGCGCCTGCGGAAGCTCGAACACCAGCCCCAGTCGTTCGGCAATACGATTGCCGGCGTCGCTTAGTATGTCGATCTTGATTGAGTGGCGTTCAGCGGTGGCCATCGCCCGGTCGGGCGTTTCCGGCGACAGCCCTACCAGCCTTGCCCCGCGCGCCTCGATTTCCGGCAACACGTCGTGCAGCGCCTTCATCTCCATATTGCAGTAAGGGCACCAGCCGCCTCGGTAGACGTTCAACACGACCGGCGACTCGGCCAGGTAATCCGACAGACGCCGCTGCTCGCCATGTTGATCAGGCAACTCGAAATCGGGCACGGTATCGCCGGTCTTCAGCGCACGATTTTCAATACCGGAGTGCTTCAGGTCGTCGGTGGCCTGGGCCATGGTGGCCAGAATCTCGGCAGGTACTTTCTCCTTCTTCTGGGCATTGTAGGCATCAATGTTGTCTTTCAAGGTACCCATCTGACTCACTCCTGTTTATTGTGGAACGATCGTTCCACAATAGTTGAACAACTCGAGTGGCCAGTCAAGAACTAATTTGAACGTTTGCTCAATAATGTTACGATGGGCCAATCTTCGAGGAATTCACCATGGCGCGACCGGCCCAGTTCGAGCGAGAAGTTGTCCTGGAAAAGGCCATGGAGGCGTTCTGGAATCATGGCTTTTGCGCCACCAGCATGGCCGACCTGGTCTCGGCGACGGATCTCAAACCGGGCAGTCTCTACGCCGCCTTTGAGTCCAAGCAGGATTTGTTTCTGGCCACGCTGGATTACTACGGGCAGCGCAGTACCGCCAGGATCGAGAAGCTCCTGTCCGAGGCCGATTCACCGCTGCAGGGCATACGCCGGTACTTTCGCCAGCTCGGTGCCGAGGCGGCAGACCCGAAAGCCAAGCGCAGTTGTCTGCTCGTGAACACGGTTTTGGAGCTGGCCCGGCAAGACAAGGTCGTACAAAAACGGGTGAATCGGCATTTCGATGCGATCGAGGCTCTGTTCCGGCGCGTGCTCGAGACCGCCCAGGCCAAGGGAGAACTCTCGCGGGACAAGGACCCCAAGGCCATCGCAACCTTCCTCATGTCCAATATCTGGGGTTTGCGGGTTCTTGGCGGGACGGCTCCCTCTCCGGCACGGGCAAGATCCGTGGTCAACCAGCTCTTGCAGGTTCTCTCCTGAAACCCTGGCACTGAGCACCGCGGCCCGATGGCGGCACTCCTGTCTAGCGATGCGCCCCGACACGGCGCCGTTACGACCGCTGCGTTAGGATAGTCCCCGTCAGCCACGCGCGTTCAGGAAGGAGCCGCCATGAAGCTACGGATTGCCACGTTCAACGTTGAGAACCTTTTTCGTCGTCCCAAGGTCATGAACTTCGCGAGCTGGTCCGAGGGCCAGCCGTATCTCGATGACTATGCCAAGCTCACGAACCTGCTGAACCGCGAGACTTACTCAGCGCAAGACAAGAAGGCAATCCTGAAGTTGCTCAGCAAGCATAAGCTGACCGCGGCCCGCCCGAGTCATCGTTACTTTGAATTGCGCTCGCTGCGCGGCCGCCTGCTCGAACGCCCGAAGGGCAAGCCGCCGAGGGTGGTCGCGAATGGCCGCGGCGACTGGCTCGGCTGGCTTGAGCTAAAGAACGAGGCGATCGCCGATCCGGCCATCGTCAACACCGCCCGCGTGATCGCGGAGGTGAACGCGGACATCATCGTGTTGGTGGAGGTTGAGAACCGCCCGACCCTCGAGCGCTTTCACGACCAAATGCTTATGCCGCAACTCGCTGCGATCGGGGCGGCGCCCTACCCCAACAACATAGTGATCGACGGCAACGACTCGCGCGGGATCGATGTCGGCATCCTGAGCCGCCACCCTATCGTGCGCATGCGCTCGCACATCACCGATCGGACCGATGGGAACACCGTCTTCAGCCGCGATTGTCCCGAGTACTACATCGACATCGGCCAGGGTCGTGAGCTCGTCATCCTGCCCAATCACTTCGCCAGCAAGGGCAGCGATCGCACCGGCGAGCGCCGGCGCGTGCAGTCCGCCCGGGCAAGGGAAATCTACCAGACGCTGCGGGCGAGCCATGAGCACGTCATCGTGGCCGGCGATCTGAATGATCATCCCCAGGGCAGCTCACTCGATGCGCTGTTGCAGCAGACCGATCTGCGCGACGCCATGGGCCTGCCCCAATACAGCGGCTTTCCGGGCACCTTTCAGCGTGCCACCGCCGCGGAAAAAATCGACTATCTGCTGCTCTCGCCCGCGCTGACCAGGCGGGTGACGCGCGTGGACGTCGAGCGGCGCGGCTATTACGCGCCCACCAAATGGGCGTCGTTCGACAACATCACCAAGGAAACCAAGGACCGCTACCAGGCCTCGGATCACCACTGTCTGTGGGCCGAGCTCGATTTGTAACGCTAATCGTCCGGCGGCACAGCTGCTCTTGTGGCGGCGTTATAATGGTGTTCCTTGTCGCGTTCAGTCCTGTTGAACCATGAATTTCTGCAGTCACTGCGGTACACCGGTAGAGCTGCGAATCCCCGAAGGGGATCACCTGCCACGCTACGTATGCCCGACCTGCGGCACCATCCATTACCAGAATCCCAAGGTCGTCGTCGGCTCGATCCCGCAGTGGGAGGACAGGATTCTGTTGTGTAAGCGCGCCATTGAACCGCGCCACGGACTATGGACGCTGCCGGCCGGCTTCATGGAAAACGAGGAGACCACCATCGAGGGTGCGCTACGCGAGACCATGGAGGAAGCCGGTGCACGGGTGGAGGTCATCGACCTGCACACCATGTTCAACCTGCCGCACGTAAACCAGGTGTACGTGATGTTCCGCGCCAACCTGCTCGATCTCGATTTCGGTCCCGGCCCGGAAAGTCTGGAAGTGGCCCTCTACGACGAGAAAGACATTCCCTGGAACGAGATCGCCTTTCCGGTCATCGAGCAAACCATGAGGCTGTTCTTCGAGGATCGGCGCCGCGGGACCTTCGGCATTCACACCGGCGACATCATCCGGCACCTCCTGCCGAACAACGAGCGTCGTTACGAAACCCGGATGTTGAAGCGGCGCTAGCGCGCCGGCGGCTTCGTCGCGACGTACTCGGAGAAAGTGCCGAGCTCGACATGCCGGCGAACATCGGTGAAGCCGGCATTGCGCAGCGCCTGTAACACTATTTCGGGCGGCACGCACGCCTCGATGGTGTCCCAGTAGTAGCGCATCAGCTGCGCCATCTCGGCCTCGTGCGTGGTCAGGCGCGTCATCGTCGGCACCACGCCCTTCAGGAAGAATCTCAGCATCGCGAGCCCGATGCGCCCGCGCGGGCGCGTGATCTCCAGCACGCACACCCTGCCGCCCGGTTTGAGCACGCGCAGATATTCGCGGAACAGCACTTCGAGATCGCTCGCGTGCCGGAGCGCGAACCCCATGCTGAGAAGATCGAATCGGTCGTTCGGCATTGGCAGCCGCTCGCCCGGTGCCTGCACCAGCGCAATCGGCACGTTGCGTTTGGCCACTGCGAGCATGCCGCGGCTGGGGTCAAGCCCGATCACCCGCGAGGCATCGCCGCTGAGGCGCACCGCCTCGCGCGCGACGAGCCCGGTGCCGACCGCCACATCCAGCACATCCATCCCTTTTGCGAGTCCCGCGCGCTCGAGCGCCTTGCGCCGGTACCAGGAGCCGCTGCCGAACGCGAGCATGCGCTCGACGTGGTCGTAGTGTTGCGCGGTGTGATCGAAGATGTCGCGCACGAAGCGCCGACGCTCACCTTCGTTGCGGTAGTACTCGGCCAGGACGGGATGGGGAGCGTGCTCGGCAGTTGCGAGCGGCGCATGGTTGCTCTTCATGACGCGACGAGTCTATCACTGGCATCGCACGCTCGACACACCGTTTAACCCCATCGGACGGACGGCTGCGTTGATACCAGCAAGCGGTCCAACCGACCGTATCCAGCACGTAAGAAGAAGGAGCCTGTCATGCCACATCAATTTACTGTTCGTCTCGCCGCTGCTGCCGTAATGGCGGTAATTAACGTCGCCTTGGGGGGTGTCGCGGCCAGCGCCCTGCCCCCGGAACTGCGCAGTACCGCCGCCGACCAGGAAGCGGTTGCCGTCACCATCTACAACCAGGATCTCGCGCTGGTAAAGGAGTTGCGGCGTGTAACGCTAGGTGAGGGTCAGCAGCGCCTGGCGCTGCGCGAGGTGAGCGCTCGCATGCGTCCCGAGACCGCGCAGCTTCGCAGCGTTACCGATGCGCGAGCACTCACGCTGATCGAGCAGAATTTCGACTTCGATCTGCTCACGCCGGCCAAGCTTCTCGAGAAATACGTCGGGCGAAAGGTGCGTGTGGTGCGCACCAATTCCAAAACGGGGATTGAAACCATTGAGGAAGCGGAGGTGCTCGCAGCCGCGCAGGGCGTGGTGCTCAAGATCGGCGATCGCATCGAGACCGGCATCCCGGGCCGGATCGTCTACGACAAGGTGCCGGACAACCTGCGTGACCGCCCGACACTGGTGATGAGTCTCGAAAATCGCCACGCCGGCGCGCAGCAGATGGAGCTTTCCTATCTCACCGGGGGGCTGTCGTGGCAGGCAGACTACGTGGCGGAACTGGATGGCGACGACAAAGCGCTCGATCTGAATGGCTGGGTAACGCTCACCAACCAGAGCGGCGCGAGTTATCGCAACGCCAAACTGCAACTGGTTGCGGGAGATGTAAACCGTATACGCGATGAGCTGCGCTACGCCGCCAAGCACGGACGCGCCATGGCCGCGGAAGCGCCTGCGTCGGCGATGGCACAGGAATCGCTGTTCGAGTACCACCTCTACACGCTCGGGCGTCCGACCACGATTGCCGAAAATCAGACCAAGCAGGTCGCGCTGCTCGCGGCGAGCCGCGTGCCAGTGAGCAAAGAACTGCTGCTTTCGGGCAGCGACTACTACTACCGCTCGAGCGTTGGCAATTTCGGCCAGAAGATGAAGCTCGACGTGTACGTGGAGTTCAAGAACGATCCGGCGGCGAACCTCGGCATGCCGCTGCCGAAAGGAATCGTGCGCGTGTACAAGAAGGACCGCGCTGGCAATGCCCAGTTCATTGGCGAGGATCGCATCGACCACACGCCGAAGCACGAGAAGGTCCGTCTCAAGCTCGGCCAGGCGTTCGACGTTACCGCCGACAAGAAGCAGACCGACTTTCGGCGCCGCGACACCGGCGACAAGCGCCTCTACGAATATGAGAGCGCCTACGAAATCGTGCTGAAAAACGCCAAGAGCGAACCGGTCACGGTCACCGTGCAGGAGCCGGTGCCGGCCGACTGGAGAATGCTGGAAGAAACCCACAAGCACGAGAAGGCCGCCGCCGGCACCGCCCGCTGGCGCATCACCGTGCCGGCGGAGGGCTCCAGCACGCTGCGTTATCGCGTGCGCGTGCGGATATAGCGGGCACTCGGCAGCCGCCGGGGTGGGCAGTATGATGGTCACCTTTCATCCCGGCGGAGACTGCCATGGCGCAAGGCGACAATTTCACCCAACAATCTGTACTGACGCTGGCGGGCGCGCGCAAGGCAATTGCCGCCGCCGAGGCCGAAGCACTCAAGCACCAGTGGCCGGTAGTCATCGCGGTGTGTGATGCAGGCGGCAACCTGATCGCGCTCGCGCGGCTCGACAACGCCCAGTTCGGCAGCGTGGAAGTCGCCATCGCCAAGGCGCGCAGCGCGGTCGCCTACAAGCGCTCCACCAAGATCTGGGACGAAACACTGCACGGCGGACGCACCGCAGTGCTCGGGCTTCCCGGCCTGCTTCCCTCTGAAGGCGGTGAGCCGGTCGTGCTCAATGGCGCAATCGTTGGCGGTGTTGGCGTGAGTGGCGTCAAGCCCGGCGAGGATGGCCAGATCGCACGCGCGGGCGTGGCGGCACTCAGCTAGCAGCGCGATGTACCGCGGCCGTTTCGCGCCCTCGCCCACCGGGCCGTTGCACTTCGGCTCGCTGGTGGCGGCTGTCGGCAGCTATCTGCAAGCGCGCTCGCATGGCGGAGAGTGGCTGGTGCGGATGGAAGACATCGATCCGCCACGCGAAATGAAGGGCGCGGCCGACGACATCCTGCGCACGCTCGAGGCCTTCGGGTTCGAATGGGATGGCGAGTTGCTCTACCAGCGCTCGCGCAGCGAGGCCTACCGCGACGCGCTCAATCAACTTGACCACGCCAACACGCTCTATGGCTGCGTGTGCAGTCGCAAGGAAATCGCCGATTCCAGCAGCGCCGGGATCGAGGGTCCGGTGTACCCGGGCATCTGCCGGCGCACGCCTATCAATGCGAGCGGCGTGCGTGCCTGGCGTGTGCGCACCGAAGGCGCACACATCCACTTCGAGGACCGCTGGCAGGGCGTGGTCGAGCGCGACATCGCGCGCGACTTTGGCGACTTCGTGGTGCGCCGGGCCGATGGGTTGTTCGCCTACCAGCTCGCCGTCGCGGTCGACGACGCCGCGCAGGGAATCACCGAGGTCGTGCGCGGCGCGGACCTGCTGGAATCCACGCCGCGCCAGATTCACCTTCAACAACTGCTCGGCGTGCCGACGCCGGACTATGCCCATCTGCCGGTAGTACTGAACGAGCGCGGAGAGAAACTCTCCAAGCAGACCTACGCCGCGCCAGTGGATCGGATCGATCCGCTGCCCGCGCTATTCGCGGCGGCAGTCTTTCTCGGCCACACACCGCCGCCGGAAATGCGCGACGGGGATATCGAAAGTTTCTGGCGCTGGTCCATTGAGGCCTGGAACCCTGAACGGGTGCCGCGCAAGCGCGGCTTGCCGGCGACCACCGGGGCGAGGGCGGCTTGAGTAACAGCACCACCACGCCCGACGACCACCCGCCCGCCTGGCTGCGCTGGCTGCGGCGTGCGGTGCGCGTCGAGCGCGCCGAGGCCGGAGCGATGTTGGCAGCCTTCCTCTATTTCTTCTTCCTGCTGTGCGGCTACTACATCCTGCGGCCGCTGCGCGACGAGATGGGCATCGTGGGCGGCGTAAAGAACCTGCCGTGGTTGTTCACCGGCACCTTCATCGCCATGCTGGTGGCGGTCCCGCTGTTCGGCGCGGCGGCCGCGCGCCTGCCGCGCCGCACGCTGGTGCCCGCGGTGTACGGCTTCTTCATCATTAATATCGGTATCTTCTGGATCTTGTTTCAGGACAGCACCGCGCACGCCTCCACGGCGCGTGCGTTCTTCATCTGGCTCAGCGTCTTCAACCTGTTCGTGGTGTCGGTGTTCTGGAGCTTCATGGTGGACATCTTCCGCTCCGAACAGGGCAAGCGGCTATTCGGTTTCATCGCTGCCGGCGGTACGACGGGTGCCGTCACTGGCCCGCTGCTCACGACGCAGCTCGTCGGTTCGCTCGGCCCCGTGAACCTGTTGCCAGTTTCAGGCGCGATCCTCGCCTGTGCACTTGGTTGCGTGCTGTGGCTTAACCGCTGGGCGGAGCGGCAACCTGCCTCAACACACGCCAAGTCGACCGAAGGCGCTTTGGGCGGATCGATCTGGGCCGGGTTCACGCTCACGCTGCGCTCGCGCTACCTGCTGGCCGTTGCCGCTTTCATCTGGATTTTCACCACGCTTGCCACTTTCGTGTACTTCGAGCAGGCGCACATCGTGAAGGGCGCGCTGAGCGATTCCGCGGCGCGCACCGTGCTATTCGCGAAGATCGATCTTGCCGTGAACACGCTCACTATCCTCACGCAGATCTTCATTACCGGAAGGCTGCTCACGCGCTTTGGTGTCACGCCAACACTTTCTGCCATGCCGGTCATTGCGACTGCGGGCTTCGCACTACTCGCCGCCCTGCCGGGGCTCGCGGTGCTGATAGGCTTTCAGGTCGTGCGGCGCGCCGGCGATTACGCCATTACCCGCCCGGCGCGCGAGATGCTGTTCACGGTGGTGGACCGCGAAACCAAGTACAAGGCGAAGAACTTCATCGACACCGTGGTGTATCGCGGTGGCGATGCGATTGCCGGCTGGCTGTTCGCCGGGCTCGGCGCGCTCGGCCTCGGCACTGCCGGCATCGCGGCCGCGGCCGTGCCGCTATGCCTGGCATGGATGGCGCTCGCAGTGTGGCTCGGGCGGGCGCAGAAGCAGCGCGCGGAAACCGAACCCGCCGCCTAGGAAACGGGCGTCGCCTGCGGCCCCCGCACCAGGCGGCCCGACAACGCTCCGGTCGGTGCGCCGTCACGGTAAACGACTGCGCCGTTCACGATTGTCGCTGCGTAACCGTCCGCGCGCTGGACGAGGCGCCGTCCACCGCTTGGCAGGTCATGCGCGACTTCGGGCGCATGAAGCTGAAGCTGATCGAGGTCGAGCACGTTCAGGTCGGCCTTGTAGCCGGGACGGATGAGTCCCCGGTCGCCAAGACCGACCGCCCGCGCGGTGTCATGGCTGAGCCACTTCACGACGTCCGGCAACGGCAATCGCTCGCCACGCGTGCGGTCGCGTACCCAATAGGTGAGCATGAAGGTCGGATAGCTTCCGTCGCAGATCGTCCCGCAATGCGCACCGCCATCGCCGAGCCCGAGCACCGCACCCGGATGCCGCATCATGTCGAGCGATGAATTGAGCGAGCCGTATTCGTAGTTGCACAACGTCACGTACAGGTTGTTGCGGCCGTCGCGCTCGAGCATGAGGTCGTAGGCGAGCTCCTCGGGAGAGACTCCCTGGCGCCTTGCGCGGGCGGCGATGCTCTGCTCCAGCGGCTGTTCGTAATCCGGCGGCTCACCAAGCAGGAACATGTGATTGAATTCACGCGCCAGCCGACCCAGCACGATCTTCGGATCGGGATCGGCGGCTTCCGCGAGAATCCGGGCGCGCACCTCCAGCCGGCGCAATTCCTGAATCCGCTTCTCAAACGGAAGCTCCGCAAGCTTGATATAGGTCTCGCAGGTGTAGAAAGGATTGAGCGTCAGTTCATGACCGAGCATCACCCCGATCGCGCGGCTCAGCACCTGCGCCTTGATCGGCAGCCCAGCATCGGTGGCATTGGCCGCCCAGTCGAGCACGTCACGCCAGCGCAACGTCATCGGGCCGTAGGTTCCCTCCAGCAGCGACACGGACAGCGGCCGACCCGAGGTGGCGACCAGCTGGCGCAGCAGGGCCAAAGTCCGCTCCGGATCGTCGAAGTCGGTGATCATCTGCATCGCGCCCTTGCCGGAGTCCTTCAGCGCGCCCGCCAGCGCCAACAACTCCTTGTCGGCGGCCTCGAAGCTCGGCGTGGACTTGCCGTCGCTGGAGCGATGGAAGAACGTACGCGAGGTCGAGAATCCCATCGCCCCGGCTTGCACCGCCTCGCGCACGATTTGCGTCATGCGTGAAAGATCGGCGTCCGTCGCCGGCTCGCGGTCCGCGCCACGCTGGCCCATGACGTAAACACGCACCGGGCCATGTGGCACATAGGCGCAGATGTCCATGTCGTACTGCCGGCGGGAGAGGAAGTCGAGATACCGCGGATAGGTTTCCCAGGTCCACGGCAGTCCGTCGACCAGAACGGGATGGGGTATGTCCTCAACGCCTTCCATCAGGCGAATCAGCATCTCGCGCTGATCCGGCCGGCACGGCGCAAAACCCACGCCGCAGTTTCCCATCACGACGGTCGTGACGCCGTGCGATGATGAAGGCACGAGGCGGTTTTCCCAGGTGACCTGCCCGTCGTAGTGGGTGTGGATGTCGACGAAGCCCGGCGTGACGATCTTTCCCTTCGCGTCGATCACTTCCCTCGCGCGCTGGCGCTGTTTCCCGACTGCAACGATCCGGCCACCCGTAATGGCGATGTCAGCCTCGACCGGCTCCGCGCCGGTACCATCCACAACCTTGCCGCCTGATATCAGCAGATCGATGTCATGTGCCATGCCGCGCCTCCGTATCCCGGATGTTGACAAACTCGATGGTTTCGCGCCCCGATGGCGCACGCGTCAGAACAGCAACTGCAGTCGCAGGTAGCCCCATACGATATGCCAATGGACGTAGTAAACAAGACGGAACGAGATCATTGATACAAAGTCATAACGCCGGAAAACGTACAGCTGCAGGACATTGATCACGAAAACATGCAGGCCGACATAGGCATCCAGCCACGCGAGCGGCTTCCCGGAAAACACCGCGCCGAGCTGAAAGCCCGGCTCCAGCACTGCAACCGGCAGGATACAAAACCAAACCATCCGTTCGGGGTTCAGCTTTCTGGAAATCGGGCCCAGGGCAGTCAGCAATACCCCCAAAGGGACCGCGTGAAAGACGATCTCCGCCACAAGAGCCATCGCCGGATAGAACAACAGGGACTGGGGCGCCGGAACATTAAGGTCGCGAGGAAAACCCAGAGTGAGGTCGACCAGAATCACCGGGATGGCAAGCAATGTCGCGACCGTCGCAGCAAAGGCCAGCCCTTTCCCGGCCTTCTTCTTCGCATAGATCTCGAACCAGCCGCGTGATTGCAGAAAACCAAGAGAGACAAATCCGGCCACGATCACCAGCACGATCGCGAGCAGCGGATTGATGCTCCCGAAGTACGGGCGAAAGTAATCGCCGCGCGAGGGCCACAGGATCCCCGTGGCCGCGGCAGCGCCAAGAGACAAGACGGCGAGCGCGATGTACTGCTGCCGCTGGTTTGACGAAGGTCTAGTCATCCTCGCCATAGTGAACCGGGGCCAGAGAAAAGGTTTCCCGAATGCTGGTCCGATTTGCCTGCTGACGCCGGCTTCGCGGTTAACGACGCGCCTGATTTGCTGCCGGCCGAGCGACGACCGGGTCGAGCCGCTTGTTCGACAAGCGTTCCTGTTACTCGAGTGAAATCACAACTTTCTCGTTCTTGCCGTGATCCTGGACCTCGACAAGCGTTCCCTTTACCTCGGGATTCGACGAGAGCCTGACGATCTCGTCGAGATCAACCCCCTTCTCGCGAAGTGCATCGGCCGCCACCTTCGGAATCAGCTTGGATGCGACCTTGAGAACGCCGCCAGGAATGGTGACAGTCGTTTCCGGCTGCGCCGCACCACCCTTGAACACCCGAATCTTCAGATCAGCCATGATTGACTCCTTTCCGTAAGGAAACCAGGGTCAGGACAAAGTCCCACCGAATACTGGTACCAGCGAAAATCGTGATCTCGATCCGATTCTGGTCGGATGCTAACGAAGAGCTAACCGGCGAGTGGCGCGTCAGCGCCACGAGTCAGGTTGAGCGACTGGTTATGCCCATACGCCTTCGCTACATGACCAATGATAAGTGAGAGCGCATTTCTCGACATTTCTAGCGGCATGTACGGCGAGTCTCGCCATTCCTTCATCACTTGCTCCGGCAGCACTGGAATATGGATAAAGCCGGCCTTGTGAGACCCCCCATCCAGTTCCGAGAAATACAGGCTTGAAAACAGGATGTGATTACACGTGTGTTGCCCACAATTGAAGGAGTAACAAGCGGGAATACCTTCTTGTTCCAGCACCGAACTCAATTCATCGGTACCGGGCAGATTGGACCGGTACGCGACAGGCCTTTTCGGATCGATGATCTCCCGCCTAAAGGAATTTGTTGCAATCTTTTCGATGGTTATCTTGTTGTACGGTGGTGCCTGACCGGTGTGGATGCACAGGTCTGGTTTATAACGCTTCAACAAAATGCTTAGCTGCGACTCCAGTGTCTGATGCTCGGTTTCCCTTGATGTCTCGTCGCAAGTTATAACCTCAAAAGCCAACGCGCCCCGAAAAGGCATAAGCACTTCCGGGAGTTCGTCCATGAGTGACTTGACCAGGATGCCGGAAGCGTTCATGGATTCCTGGTAGCCAAAACCTGTCACGAGGATCATGAAGTTACTTTCCTTTATGGGCATAACGATGATTGAACGGCCCATCCACGGGATATTGGATATACCGTGGATGGGAAATTGAAGAAAGACGATTGCATCCAGTCCCTTGCATGCGTTTTCTCCGGCGGGTGTGATCGTCAATATACGACAAAGCCACGGTATATTGGGATTGAACTGCAGACTGACGGTTTATTGGCCAGGGCCAATTGATCCATACAGTGGTCTCTGCCTCAAGCTTGAGCCTTGAATTGCCTTCGGTATCCTGCACGAATGAATTCCGAGACCTTTCACGCAATCTCCCGCCGCGACGTGCTGCGCGGGCTGGCGGCAGCGGGGCTCGGGCTGGCAGGCGCCGGCACCGCCGAAGGCACGTCGCCACCCAAAGCATTGATCGAACGAGCCATCCCGAAGAGCGGCGAGCGCATCCCGGCCGTCGGACTTGGCACGTGGCGCACGTTCGATGTCGGCGCCGGTGAAACCGAGCGTGCCGGGCCGCGCGAGGTGCTGAAGCTCTTCGCTGCCGCCGGCGCGCGCGTGGTCGACTCCTCGCCCATGTACGGACGCGCCGAAACGGTGGTCGGTGACCTTGCCGCCGAGCTCGGTCTCTCCGGCAAGCTGTTCCTTGCCACCAAGGTCTGGACCAGCGGCCGGCGCGCGGGCATCGCGCAGATGGAACGCTCGATGAAGCGCATGCGTACGGCGAAACTCGACCTCATGCAGGTGCACAACCTGATGGACTGGGAGACGCACCTCGACACGCTGGCGGAATGGAAGAAGGCCGGGAAGGTGCGCTACGTCGGCATCACCCATTACACCGAGAGCGCCTACGACGAACTGGAAGAAGTGATGGCGCGCGCGGAGATCGACTTCGTGCAGTTCAACTACAACATTATCCGGCGCGAGGCGGAACAACGGCTGCTGCCGCTCGCGAAAGAGCGCGGGATCGCGGTGCTGGTCAATCGGCCGTTCATGGGCGCCGGCCTGTTCGACCGTGTACGCGGCAAGCAACTGCCGGCGTGGGCCAGGGAGATCGACTGCGCGTCGTGGGCGCAGTTCTTTCTCAAGTTCATCCTCTCGCACCCGGCCGTGACCTGCGCGATCCCGGCCACCAGCAAGCCGAAGCACGCGCTCGATAATCTCGGCGGCGGGCGCGGACGCCTGCCGGACGCCAAGATGCGCGAGCGCATGGCCGAGCACGTCGGGAAGCTCTAATTGCCTTGAGTCCGACGATGACTGCGCCAGCGAAAACGCTGCTCTCGATCGTGGAGCTCGGGGGTTATCCGGACTTCCGGGCGATTTACGAGCGCGCGGGCTTCAAGGTCGAGACGATCAACTCGGTACGCAAAGCCATTACCGCGCTGCGCACGATGAAACCGGACGTGATCGTCGCGGAGTTCAACTACCAGTCGGACTTCCGCGACCGCACGAGTTCGCTCGAATCGCTGCTCGCCACCATGCAGAGACTGCCGGACACGAAGCTGATCGTGTTCTACGAGAAGGAGTTCGAGCACCAGTTGCCGCGCGTGACCTCGCGCTTCGTGCTGCACGCCACCCTGCCGTTCCCGATCGATGAGGCAAAACTCGAGGAAGCGGTGCGCCGCGCAGCGGCCGGCTGACGGCGGCTATTGCGCGGCTGGCGCCTCGCGGATCAGGAGACCAGTCGTGGAAACGCGCACTTCATAGGTCTTGCCGCCGTTCGCCGGCACGAAGCTCGCCGAGCCGTATTCGGCATCGAGCAACGGCGCGAGCATGACGTAGCGTTTGCGCAGCGTGAACATGTCGACCGGCTTGTCCTCGCCGAGCGCCTGCACGGTACGGGTCTTGGCCTTCTCCTCCTGCACATTGGTGTAGCGCCCGGCAATGCGGTCCAGCTCGTAGGCCGTATGCAAGCCGAAGAAATTCCCGATCGGCTTCCACTTGAGGATGTGCGCATCGATGTAGAGCTCATCGCCGGCCAGCTCGTGCACCACCTCGCGCCCGTCCGGCAGGCGCACGCGTGCCCGAAAGCGCTGCTCGCCGAGCGGCTCGACCTGCACGGTGGCGGCCAGGGTCTCCTGCGTGAAGGCGTGGTAACCCTGGATGGCGACACCGATCATGGAAAACAGGCCGGCGACTGCGAGACAGAGCATCGCGATGACAAGATGGGAAAACGTGCGTAGCGGCTTCTTGCGCGCCAGCGCCACCAGCGCCGCGACGATGAACAGGAAGCCGATGACGCCGAGAATGAGCGAAAAAATCGTGAGGCCGGACATGTCTGTCTCCACTTCGGGTTCTCTTCGGGGCCCAGTCTAACACCGGGGGCGCGTGCGCGCCGCCGCGCGCGGCCTCGCCCGCCGGACCCGGATGCTACAGTTGAAGCTATGAAAATTCCCGCGCTGGTCGCGCACCGCGGTTACACGCTGCACTATCCGGAGAACACGCTGGTCGGCATCGAGGCCGCCATCGTGGCGGGCGCGCGCTACGTGGAAGTGGACGTGCAGTTGACGAGCGACCAGGTGCCGGTGCTGTACCACGACCGCACGCTGGAGCGCATCAGCAATCGGCAGGGCTCGATCCACGACTACACCGCCGGGCAGCTTGGCGAGTTTCGCGCGCTCGACTTCGGGCGCTTCGGCTACAAGTTCGCGCAGGAGCCGATTGCCACACTCACGGCGTTCGCCGCGCTGCTCGCGCGCTATCCCAAGGCCACCGCGTTCGTGGAGGTAAAGCGCATCGCGGTGCAGCGCTTCGGCAACAGCGTGGTGCTGTCGCGCATGTTGCGCGAGCTGCGCCCGGTGCTGCGCCAGTGCGTGCTGATTTCCTATTCTCTCGAAACGCTGCTGCACGCCCGCCAGCAGGGCTGGCCGGCAATCGGGGTAGTCGTTGACCGCTGGCACGACCGGAACCTGGCGCTGGTGCGCCAGATCAATCCGGAATACCTGTTCTGCGACAGCGAGGGACTGCCGCGCTTTGGCAAGCTGCGCTTCGCCAACGCCAGGCTCGCGGTGTTCGAAGTCACTGATGCGGCGCTCGCTCTCAGGCTGGGGCGCCGCGGCGTCGAACTGATCGAAACCTACGCGATCGGCGAACTGCAAACGGAACTCGAGCGTCTTACCGCACCGTGAGCCCGCAGTTCGACATCGTTGTCATCGGCGGCGGCATCCATGGCGTGGGCGTCGCGCAGGCCGCGGCGGCGGCCGGCTACAGCGTGCTGCTCATCGAGCGCGACGCCATTGCCGCGCACACCTCGCGCCGCTCCAGCAAGCTGATCCACGGCGGCCTGCGCTATCTCGAGACCGCGCAGTTTGGGCTGGTGCGCGAGTCGTTGCGCGAGCGCGCGACGCTGTTGCGCATCGCACCGCACCTGGTGCGCCTGGTGCCGTTCTACATTCCGGTGTATGTCAGCACGCGCCGGCGACCGTGGCAGATCCGCGCCGGACTCTCGCTTTACGCACTGCTTGGGAGCCTCGGCGTGGACAACCGCTTCATCACCGTGCCACGCGGGCAATGGAGCTTCCTCGATGGCCTGCGCACGGAAGGGCTGGAGGCGGTGTTCCGCTACTACGACGCACAGACGGATGATGCCCTGCTCGCCGAGGCGGTGTGGCGCTCGGCGCAGGCGCTCGGCGCCGAGCGTGCCTGCCCGGCGGAATTCCTCGGTGCCGAACGCGCCGACGACGGCTACTCAATACGTTACCTTGCCGATGGCGAGGAGCAGACGTGCAGCGCCGGCGCGCTGGTGAACGCAACCGGTGCCTGGGCAAATGAGACACTCAAACATATTTCCCCGGCGCCACCTCCACAGGCGGTGGAACTGGTGCAAGGCACGCATATCGTGCTGCCGAGCACAGTCGCGCAGGGCATCTACTACGTCGAGGCGCCAATCGACCGGCGCGCGGTGTTTGTGATGCCGTGGCAGGACAAAACCCTGGTGGGAACTACCGAGACCGCCTATCACGGCGATCCCGCCGCCGTGGCGCCGCTCGAGGCGGAAATTGACTATCTGCGCGCGACCTATCGCCATTACTTCGGCCGGCGGCCAGATGAGGTGCTGGAAAGCTGGGCCGGACTGCGCGTACTGCCACAGGGAGAGGGTGCGCATTTTCACCGCCGGCGCGAGACGGTGCTGTATTGCGCACCGGAACACCCGCGGCTCGTCAGCGTCTACGGCGGCAAACTCACCGGTTACCGCGCCACCGGGCAACGAGTGGTGGCGTCACTCGCGAAGCTTTTGCCTTCACGCAATCCGCGTGCCAACACCGCGTTTCAAATGTTGGCCGATTGAGCACGCCCGGCACGACCTGAATTGCGCTAACTGCTTGTTCGCAAACCGCCGACGAACGGTGGCTTGTCAGCCGCGAACAGACGTCAGCAGAATCCCAACCTTCGTCAGCAAGGAGGAGCGCATGAACATTTTTGTCGGGAACCTCGCCGCCAACGTCAGCCAGGAAGATCTGCGCCGCCTGTTCGCAGGCTTTGGCACGATCGTGAAGACGCTGGTCAAGAAGAACACTTCCAGCGGCCGGACGCTCGGATACGGGCACGTGCACATGGAACCGGAGTCGGCCGCACGCGAGGCGATCGAAGCGCTCCACTACGCGCCACTACGCGGGCGCCTGATTCGCGTGCGCGAATGCGTGGAACGCGGGCGCCTCGAGCGCCGCAAAGCACGCATGCACTGGACCGGCCTCGAGCGCCGGCGCCTTGAGCGACGCACCAGCGGCCGCAGCTATCCGGAAATGCCGGTCGAGGTACTGAACGCGGAGCTCAACCGAGCGTCCGCTCAATGGTCCAATAAAGGCCGGTAAGCGCAATCGCGGCCGAAGCCGGGATCACCACCCGGCTTCGGTACCACGGCCGGTCCTTGAACCAGTAGCCTACCGTCAGATAGGCCAGCGCAATCACCGCCAGCTGGCCGAGCTCCACCCCGACGTTGAAGCTCAACAGCCCCGTGAGAAACTCCGAGCGGGGCAGTCCCACTTCCTGCAACACGCCGGCAAACCCCATGCCGTGCAGCAAGCCGAAGCCGAACACCACGACTGGCCGCCACGCGTGCAAGCGCGGCGTGATGATGTTCTCCACCGCGACGTAGACGATCGAGGCCGCGATCAGCGGCTCGACGATAGCCGGCGACAGCGAGACCAGTCCGTACACCGACAACGCCAACGTGATGGTGTGCGCCACCGTGAAGGCCGTAACCTGGATCAGTAACGGCCGCCAATGCAGGCTCAACAGGAACAGTCCGAGCACGAACAGAATGTGGTCCACGCCAAGCGGCAGAATGTGCGTGAAACCGAGCCCAATGTACTGCCCGATGATCGCCAGGCGCGTCGGCCGCGCGATGCCGACGCCGATGACGTAGGCATCACTCTTGCGACCGTCCTTCAACCACAGTGCCACCCGCTCGCCGCTACCGACCGCCGGCAGGCGCACGATGCTCTGGCCGAATTCCGCCGCGTAGGCCCAGCGGAATGCGTGGGCCCCCTTCGGCACCGGCCCGCACAGGCCGAGGATGCTGAGCCGCGCGCGGGCCTGATCGCCGACCGGCGGAATCCTGAGATCGCAGACTTCCGGCTCGCTGCGTGCGCCGTCGAATTCGAGCGTGATGCCCTTCAGGTAAACCGGCAGGTGCTTGCGCACCTCGACTTCCAGCGCGGCCGGCGCCAGTGCGCGCAGACCGTTGTAGCGCTGCGCATTGGGCGACTCGTTGGTATCGGCATGCGCGGGGCCGATGCCGGCTAGCACCGCTTCGAGATTGACGTTTAGCACCACGCGGTAGCTGCCGTCGTCGGCGAAAGTTACGTCGGCAATAGCCGGGCGGATTTCATGCGCGCCGGCGGCAGGTACAAGGACAAACAACAGGACGACCGCTGCCGCACGCCAACGGATGGAGTGAAACCACGCGTTCATCGGTTCGGGAAATTCCTGTGTTGTCGGGTTCGGCAACCCGCTGTTATCCTGCACGCCGCATTCAACCCCGCGGCGGTCCTACGGCGTGCGACAGTCTACGCGTAATTTCCTTGCCCTGCTCTGGCTGGCATTGTTCTCCACGCAGTCAGCGGCGCATGACTTCTGGATCGAGCCTGAGCACTTCCGCCCGAAGGCCGGGGTGAGCGTGCCAATCCGGCTTTTCGTCGGCCAGGATTTCACCGGCGAGCCTGTGCCGTACATTCCCGAAACCATTGAGCGCTACATGGTGGCGACTGCGCGCGGCATCGAGCCCGTGCAGGCCACTACCGGCGATGACCCGGCGGGTTCGTTCGTGCCGACCGTGGGTTTGTCGGTAATTGCCTACGAGAGCCAAGAGTACGACGTCAAATTCGATTCCTATGACGAGTTCGAAAGGTACCTAAAAAAGGAAGGGCTGGAACGACATATCGAGCTCGCTGCGAAGCACCGCGAGCGTGGCAACATCAAGGAGATCTACACACGCCACGCCAAGGCGCTGCTCGTCACGCCCGGCACTTCCGACATCGCGCCCGACCGGGCGATGGGGCTCGCGATGGAGTTCGTGGCTGATGCCATCCCCTATGGACCGGGAGAATTCAGTGCACGACTGCTCTTTCACGGTGAGCCGCTCGAAGACTCGCTGGTGATACTGTTCCGCAAGGACAAACCCCTGGAGAAAATCAAAGTGCGCACCGACAAGCAGGGGCGCGTCGTGGTACGGTTGCCGGCCAAGGGTATATGGCTCGCAACCTCCGTGCACATGGTGCGTGCGCCGTTCTACGCGCGGCACGACTGGCGCAGCTTCTGGGCGTCGCTCACCTTCGAGGTTTACTAGAGTGTCCGCCGCGCGCCGCGCCTCGAACATTGCCCGCCTCGCCAACCTCGGGCCGAAATCCGAGCAGTGGCTGAACGCCATCGGCGTCCATACGCAGCGCGATCTCGAGAAGCTCGGCTCGGTGAGTGCTTACCGGCTGCTCAAGAATCACGGTTACAACGCCTCTCTCAATCTGGTGTACGCCATCGAGGGCGCGCTGCGTCGCATCGACTGGAACCGACTGCCGCTTGCATTGAAGACCGATCTCCGGGTGCGGGTTGCCGATGCCATGAAGCCACGCTGCGCGTGGTGCGGAACCGACCCTCTTTATGTGCAGTATCACGACGAGGAATGGGGCGTTCCGGTGCACGATGACCACAAGCACTTCGAGTTCCTTATCCTCGAAGGCGCGCAGGCGGGGCTTTCCTGGATCACGATCCTGCGCAAGCGCGAGGGCTATCGCGAAGCGTTCGCCGACTTCGATCCGGCACGCGTCGCGCGCTACGGCAAGCGCGAGTTTGCGCACCTCATGAAGAATCCCGGCATCGTGCGCAACCGCCTGAAAATCGAGAGCGCAGCGAAGAACGCGCGCGCCTTCCTTGCCGTCCAGGACGAGTTCGGCAGCTTCGACAAATACGTCTGGCGCTTCGTCGGCGGGCAGCCGATCCAGAACCGCTGGAAACACATGAAGCAACTTCCGGCCCGTACGTCCGAATCGGATGCGCTGAGCAAAGACCTGAAGCGGCGCGGCTTCACCTTTGTCGGCTCAACGATCATTTACGCGCACATGCAGGCGATCGGGATGGTGAACGACCATGTCATCGATTGCTACCGCCACAAGACACTGGCGAAAAGCCGGCGTTAACGGTTCCGTCAGTAACACACCTGTCGGTCGTGGCGGTGGTGCGCCGTCCCCCTAGGGGTGGGCACGATGACGCGGCAAGTGCCGGTTTTCAAACTGCCTCTGCACGGCGGGAATTACCGCCGCCAGGAGCCCGCCCGCGACGGCGATCGCCCAGTCGTCGAAATGCAAAGGTTTGAGGTGCAACAACGCTGCCAAACCGGGCACCTGCACCAGCACCACGGACACCAGGATGGTTAGACCGACGATGAGCTTTGCCGTGAGGCTGCGCAACTTGCTGAGTGACGCCGTGATTCCTGCACTTGCGACGGTGAGCGCAACAAGCGCCATGGCACGAGCGTGCTCGACCTCGTATCCGGCTCCGAGACTCCTGACGTAGCTGGCAGTCACCACGACCAGAATGGTCGTGCCCACCAGAACAATCGACAGCCATTGCCAGCGATCGAAGAACCGAAGCCGCGGTTCATGTTTGCGGCGAACGAGATGGTCGTCCGGCGGCAGATCTTGGAACACCAGCAGCGCGGTCGGATGAATAATCATCTCAAGCCACACAATGTGAATCGGGAGATACAACAGGGGATATCCGACCAGGGGAATAACGGCCGCCGTGATAACGAGCGGTAGGTGGATCATCAGCAGGTACTGGAAACTGAGCTGCAAATTGCGAAACAGCTGTCGACCCTCGGCGATGGCCTGCACGATGCTGCGAAAATTGTCGTCCAACAGAACGATCGCGGATACCTCGCGCGCGCTGCGCGTGCCGCGTTCTCCCATGGCAATTCCGATATCGGCCGCCTGCAGGGCGGGTACGTCATTAACACCGTCGCCGGTGACAGCGACAATCTCCCGCTCGGCCTGCAGGGCACGCACCAGCCCGAGCTTCTGTGCGGGAACTGCGCGCGCGATGACATCCACATCATGCAGGAACGTTCCGCCTTCCTGTTCGATTCGCGCCATCATCTCGTCTCCCTCGATGACGCGCGGCGCGCCCTTGCCGAGGCCGATGTCCCGCGCGACGGCAGTCGCCGTTGCCGGGTGATCCCCGGTCACCATGATCACGTGGATATTGGCGCGTTGGCAGCGCTGCAGGGCCTCCGGCACGCCATCGCGAACCGGATCCTCGAATGCGATGAGTCCTGCCAGGCGAAAACCGCGATCCGGCTCACCGCCGGCCCACTTTTGGGGATCCAGTTCTCGCCACGCACAGGCGATGACCTTGTGCCCACTGGCAGCAAACTCCTGCGTCTGGGCTGCCCAGTTATTCGCCTCTGGTCCGCTGAGCGCGCAGAGATTCAGGATCGCCTCGGGCGCTCCCTTCGTCGCCGCCATGAGCGTCTCGCCTTCATGGACCACGCCAGTCTCCCGTTTGCGATCTTCGGTGAATGGAAAGCATGTCAGCTCCGAGAATGCCGCCATGGCAGGTGCGGCAGCAAGGATCGCCGAATCTATCGGATCGTTAGTCTCGTGGCGCGACGCGACCGCCGCCAGCGCGAGCAACCGCTGCTCGGATACCTCGGGCGCCGCAAGCAGATGAGTCAGGTGTAGTCGCCCTTCCGTAATGGTCCCGGTCTTGTCGGAGCATATTGCGGACCCTCGCCCGATGTTCTCTACCCCCCCCCCGCGCCGCACCAGCGCCTGCCGCT
>LJVB01000124.1 GCA_001304215.1 Acidithiobacillales bacterium SM1_46
CGAGTTGTGGCCTAATGGTTCGGTCGCAGAATTTCGAGCGGATTTGACTACTTCCAATAATCTTGAAGAGGAGTGCAGCAACGTTGATTCCGTGTTTCATCTCGCCGGGTATGCGCACGCCGCCGATCAGGACAGTCCGGACGCCGAGCGGCTGCACCGCGAAACGACGGTGCGCGGCACCGAGTCGCTGCTCGAGGCCGCGGCGAAGGCGGGTGTACGGCGGTTCATATTCCTGAGCAGCGTGAAGGCAATGAGCGAGGGCAGCGAGGATTGTCTTGACGAAGCGACACCGGTCGCCGCGACGACCGCATATGGCCGCGCAAAGCTGGAGGCCGAGCGGCTAGTACTTGCGGCGGGGCGCGAGCACAGTATGCACGTATGTGTTCTGCGACTACCGCTCGTGTACGGACCGGGCAACAAGGGAAACATCCCGCGCATGATCGAGGCCATTGATCGGGGCCGCTTTCCACCGTTGCCCGAGGTGCATAACCGGCGCTCGATGGTCCATGTCGATGATGTCGTGAAGGCGCTGTTGTTGACTGCCGAGAGTCCAGCGGCGAACGGTCAGGTATACATCGTTACCGATGAACAGGTTTATTCGACACGTGAAATCTATGCGGCAATATGCCGGGCGCTCGGCCGGCGCTTGCCGACCTGGAACGTGCCCGCGTGGCTGCTGCGTGCGGGGGGCAGATTGGGTGATGCGCTTGAAAGTATCACGGGGCGGCGGATGCCGGTTAACCACGCGACGCTCGAAAAACTGCTGAGCTCGGCCTGGTACAGCTCCGACAAGATTCGCCGGGAGCTGGGATTCCGGCCGACTCATACTTTATATAAGGCACTTCCGCAAATGATCGCCGAGCATCGGGCGAGCGCGCGGTCTGCCGTGGCTTCTTCGAGCTAGCGCTGTGTCTCTTCTGTTGGCCGCGGGTGTCGCGTTGGTCGTGGCCTTGTTGCTGACGCGCGCCTTCACGCGTCCCGCCTCGAGAATGCACATTCTCGATCATCCGAACGAGCGCTCGCTGCACTCGAACCCCATGCCGCGCACGGGCGGAGTTGCCATCGTCACCGGCATTGTTGTCGGTGGTGTCATGTTCGCCGTGACGGCGGGGAGCAGATTACCGATCGCGGTCGGATGGTTGGGCACCATCGCGACGCTGATTGCAGTCGTGTCCTATTTCGACGACCGCCGGCATCTGCCGATTGTCGTTCGACTCACGGCACACATTGCAGCATCCGGTCTGCTCGTCGTGGCCGGTCTCGGAATCGGATCGTTGTCCTTGCCCGGGTTCACGTACGCGTTACCAGCTTGGCCGGCGACGGTGCTGACGGTTCTGTTCACCGTATGGATGGTCAATCTGTACAATTTTATGGACGGCATGGATGGCTTCGCGGGCGGGATGACCGCGATCGGCTTCGGAACGCTGGCAGTGCTGGGTTGGTGGGGCGGGGACGAAGTGTTTGCGGCGCTGAACGTCATCATTGTGGGCGCCACCATTGGCTTCCTGATTTTCAACTTTCCGCCGGCCAAGATCTTCATGGGCGACACCGGGTCCTCGACGCTCGGTTTTCTGGCGGCAGGGATGTCGCTGTGGGCGCATGTTACCGGGCTGGTGCCATTGTGGATTTCGGTGGTGGTTTTTTCGCCGTTCATCGTGGACGCCACGGTCACTCTGGTGCGGCGTGCGGGCCGGGGCGAGAAGGTCTGGCAGGCGCACAAGACGCACTACTATCAGCGCTTGGTGCAGGCCGGGTGGGGACACCGCAAGACTGTACTGCTGGAGTACGGCCTGATGCTGGTGTGCGCCGGTGCAGCCGTAGCGGCATACGCCGCGGGGGCACTTCTGCAATGGGTCCTCGTGGGGGCGGTGGCCATGATGTATATCGGCTTTTTCGAGTTGGTTCGGGCTGTCGAGGCGCGCTCGGGCGTGGTACCTTATCGCTAGGCGCAGCGAGGTTGGCGTAGATACGATCGGCAGCTATCGGGTCGACGAAGGATAAGAACGGTATTCAAGGATTGGATCAGCATCTATGAGATCGGCCCTTAGACGTCTACGTTCACAGGCCACCGCCTTCACGCACGATCTCCTCATGGTGCCGGTGGCCTGGCTTGGCGCGTTCTGGCTGCGCTTCAATCTGGAGTCAGTGCCATCAGAGTTATGGCGCCTGGCGGTGCTATATCTGCCCGTGGTCTGGGTCGTACAAGGCGTAACGTTTTGGTATTTCGGCCTGTACCGCGGGATCTGGCGGTTCGCATCCGTTCCGGACCTCATTCGTATCATTAAGGCAGTCACGTTCGGTGTCTCGATCGCCGGTGCGCTGATATTCGGGCTGACGCGTCTCGAGGGTGTCCCGAGATCAGTGTTTGTGCTCGATGCCGTGCTGCTGATCGGTTTGCTCGGCGGGCCGCGGCTGGTGTATCGATGGCTGAAGGATCGGCATCTTTATATCGCGAGGGGCAAGCGCGCTCTCATAGTTGGTGCTGGAAGCGGCGGCGAGATACTGGTGCGCGATATGCTGCGCGACGCGACCAGTCCCTACCGTCCGGTTGCGTTGGTGGATGACGACTCGAACAAGCACGGACGAGACCTGCATGGGCTGCCGGTGGAGGGTCCTTGCGATGCAATACCCGCCTTGGCTAAGGAGTACGGAGCGGAGCTGGTACTAGTTGCGATCCCTTCAGCTGGATCGCGCGAGTTGCGGCGGATCGTCGCAATCTGCGAGCGCGCTGGTTTGGCAGTTCGAACCCTGCCGCCATTTCATGACCTCGTGAGCGGCAATGTTGGCGTCAAGGAGCTTCGCAACGTCACCATCGATGATCTGCTCGGTCGCGAAAAGGTCACGCTCGATTGGAATGCCATTACCGGTGGCCTCACCGGCGAATCCATTCTCGTCACCGGCGGCGGTGGATCCATAGGTTCGGAGCTTTGTCGTCAGCTGGCACGTATTAAGCCGGCCAAGTTGATCGTCTTTGAGCGCAGTGAATTCGGTCTGTACAAGATTGACCTCGAGTTGCGCCGGCAGTTCCCGGAGCTGGTGCTGGAATCTGTGTTGGGGGATGTGAGCGATCGCATCGGTGTCGATACTGTCATGCGCGAACATCGGCCCTCGGTTGTTTTCCACGCAGCGGCCTACAAGCACGTACCACTGCTGGAGCACCAGGCACGGCCGGCGGTGTTGAACAACGTGCTGGGTACGCAGGTCGTTGCCGATAGCGCGGATGTGCACGGCGCTAAAACCTTTGTGCTGATCTCGAGCGACAAGGCGGTCAATCCGGCCAACGTCATGGGTGCAACCAAGCGAGTCGCGGAAATTTACTGCCAGCATCTGGCTCAATTCTCGAAGACCAGATTCGTCACGGTTCGCTTCGGCAACGTGCTCGGTTCGGACGGGAGCGTCATCCCGCTGTTCCAAGAGCAGATCGCAAGTGGCGGACCCGTCACGGTCACGCATCCGGACATTACTCGGTACTTTATGACGATTCCGGAGGCCAGTCAGCTGATTCTCGAAGCCGCTACAGTTGGGAAAGGCGGCGAGATCTTTGTTCTCGACATGGGCGAGCCGGTCAAGATTTCCTATCTCGCGGAACAGTTGATCTTGCTTTCTGGAAAGCGCCCGGGCGACGATATCGAAATCGTGTACACC
Source organism: Acidithiobacillales bacterium SM1_46 (assembly GCA_001304215.1). Classification (GTDB taxonomy): domain Bacteria; phylum Pseudomonadota; class Gammaproteobacteria; order Acidiferrobacterales; family Sulfurifustaceae; genus SM1-46. The sequence continues at coordinate 3,646 of LJVB01000124.1, forward strand.
GGACTTCGGCCGGGGGAGAAATTGTACGAGGAACTCTTTCACAGCAGCGAGCAATTCCGACCGACTGCGCACAGCAAGCTAATGCTGGCTTCGAGCCGTTCCATCGACAGCGCCGCTCTCGAATTGGGATTGGTCGCCTTGCGTGGGAGCGTGCAGCTCGGCAGTGAAGAGCAGATTCGCGTTGCCCTGCTTGCGTTGGTGCCGGAGCATTGTTCGCTGCCGGCGGGCGAAGCAGCCAGGCTGCAAACTGCCTGATCAGCGTGTGCGCGCGGTGTACCTATTCTCGGAGCTAGGTCGGCTAAAGCGCTGTCCCGCCGCCACGATGTCAGCACGCTCATGATACCCTTCTTGGCCTTTACGACATCGCAATAACGTTCGGGGCGTCTCGCTGATATGAAACTGACAATTGTTGGTACCGGTTACGTGGGGCTCGTGACAGGTGCGTGTTTCGCCGAAATGGGAAATAACGTGATCTGCGTCGACATCGATCAGAAAAAGATCGATGGATTGAAGCGCGGCGTGCTGCCGATATATGAGCCCGGCCTGGAGTCGATCGTGCTGGGCAACGCCAAGGCCGGGAGGCTGCAGTTTACGACCTCTCTCGCCGACCCGGTGGCGCAGGCGCCAGCGTACATGATCGCGGTGGGAACTCCGCCGGGCGAGGACGGCTCGGCGGACCTGCAGTACGTACTGGCCGTGGCCCGCGAGATTGGCAAGCAGATCAAGGAGTACGCGGTAGTGGTGGACAAGTCGACCGTGCCGGTTGGCACCGCAGACAAGGTCCGCGCAGCCATCAAGGAAGAGCTGAAGAAGCGCGGAGCGGATGTCCCCTTTGATGTCGTCAGCAATCCCGAGTTCTTGAAGGAGGGCGCCGCGGTCGAGGACTTTATGAAGCCCGATCGCGTCGTAATTGGTACGGACAGCGCCCGCGCCCGTGAGCTGATGCACGAGCTCTACGCGCCATTCATGCGCAACCATGAGCGCATTCTGTACATGGGCATTCGCGATGCCGAGATGACCAAGTACGCCTCCAACGCCATGCTAGCCACCAAGATCTCATTCATGAACGAGATGGCGGGACTGTGCGAGCGCATGGGTGTCGATGTCGAGAACGTACGCGTCGGGATTGGCGCCGATTCGCGCATTGGCTACTCATTCATCTATCCCGGCGCCGGCTATGGGGGCTCGTGCTTCCCCAAGGACGTGGAGGCGTTGATCCGCATGGCCGCGGAGCATAAGTTCGAGCCGCATGTATTGCATTCCGTGGAAGTGCGTAACGAGCGCCAGAAGCATGTGTTGTTCGAGAAAATCGCTGCACGCTTCGGCACCAACCTGAAAGGGAAGACGTTTGCGGTGTGGGGTCTCGCTTTCAAGCCGGGAACCGATGATATGCGCGAGGCGCCCTCGGAAGTGTTGATCAACGCGCTGCTCGCGGCCGGCGCCGCGGTACGTGCACACGACCCGGTAGCCATGTCCGTCGCGCGCCGCGAGTGGCCGGCCGAGTGGTTTCGGGCCGACGGCGTCACCCTCGTCGAAAACCAGTACGATGCCTTGAAAGGCGCGGATGCGCTGGTGCTGGTAACGGAATGGAAGCCGTTCCGGCACCCCGACTTCGATCAGATGAAGGCCATGCTGAAGACCGCCATCGTCTTCGACGGCCGCAATCAGTACGACCCCGCGCTCCTCAGGCGCAGTGGCTGGGAGTACGTCGGGATCGGTCGCTGATCGACTGGGTCAGGATAGGAGCGTCCGCGGCTTCCTGCGGTGATCCGCACAATAAATGAACTCCTTGACCACGTATTGTCAGGTAGCGAGACCATAGCGCTGCCTAAGCAGATGTGAAAGCACCGCCTAACCTAATCAGATATGTCCGTACTTCTCCCGTGGCCTGCGGTAAACGCTTGGTTTTGTTTCTTGAAGTAACGTCAAAGCAAAGCGACTGCGGTCAGCAGGTTCAGAAAAACCGATCGCTTACGCGCGTCACAGGCTAGAGAGCAACAATGAAGATGCTGGTCGTAGGCGGTGCCGGCTACATCGGTTCCCACATGGTCAAAATGCTCTCGCGCGCAGGCAATGACGTTGTCACCATTGACAACCTTTCGGAAGGCTATCGGGATGCAGTGAAGTATGGGCAGTTCGTTTTGGGCGATCTCGCCGACCGCGCCGCGCTCGACGCCTTGTTTCGTGCAAACCATTTCGACGGCGTGATGCACTTCGCCTCATTTATTCAGGCTGGAGAATCAGTAATAGATCCGGGAAAGTACTTCCGCAATAACGTTGCAAACACCCAGAACCTGCTCGATGCAATGGTTGAACATCGTGTCCACCATTTCATCTTCTCTTCGACGGCCGCTATTTATGGTGAGCCACAATATGTTCCCATCGATGAAGCGCATCCCAGTAGGCCCATCAATCCATACGGTCGTTCCAAGTTGATGGTGGAGGAAATGCTCGGGGACTACGATCGTGCGCACGACTTGAAGTCTGTGTGCCTGCGCTATTTCAATGCCGCGGGCGCAGATCCGGATGGGGAGCTTGGCGAACGCCACGACCCGGAAAGCCACCTTATTCCGCTCGTTCTGCAGGCTGCATCAGGCAGGCGTGACTCGATCACGATCTTCGGAACCGACTATGACACGCCGGATGGAACATGCATTCGCGACTACATTCACGTGCAGGACCTCTGCACCGCGCACCTTCTGGCCCTAGAGCACCTCAGCAAGAATTCAAGGAGCGACACCTTCAATCTGTGAAATGGTAGTGGCTTCTCTATTCGGGAGGATGTGAATATCGCTCGAGAGGTAACGGGCAGATCCATAGTGGAAGTCATTGGCAAGCGGCGAGAGGGTGACGCGGCCCGGCTCGTGGCGGATAGCACGCGCGCGCGAAATGAGCTCGGCTGGATCCCGGAGAGACATCAGCTGGAGGTAATCATTGCCGATGCATGGCGTTGGGAGCGCACGCAGGCTCGCGCGTGAAGCCGAAGGACGGCGGCGGCTTGCCGCAGACGAACCCGCGAGGACGCGCCCCGCACCCTATTTTTGTCCCGCCCGTGGCGCCGCCCTCGTGTTTATAAGGTATCGGTGGGCGGGAGCAGTTTTGGCCGGGGCGGCGAGCAGCGCGAGGCGGGCTCGCATTCGACCCGTAGCTTCCTGATCGGCAGTACATTTCCCCAAGATAGCGGGGTGTCTTAAGCCGATTTCTGTGTCCTCGCTGCAACACGCTGATTTACTGGTCGCGCTCCCCAGTGCTAGGATCAAAGCGCTTCCGGGGCAGGGTAGAGCCCCTCATAACTAATAGATTCATAGATTCAGGGGATAGCGGAAGCGGTGTATCTACTAGTATTGGGCAGGGTAGCGAGACCGGA
>LJVB01000022.1 GCA_001304215.1 Acidithiobacillales bacterium SM1_46
TTTTTATCGGAGCTCAGTATTAAGAAGATTTTTCGCCGTGTAAATTAGACTGAAACACTCAAGTAATTATTTCCGACAAGCGCATGAACCGACTCAACAACCCATCGCCATGATGCCGAATGCTCCGACGGCATGCTGAGGAATCTGTAACGCGTTTGAAGCGTATCTTTGGCGAATTGCGGACGAGCCGAGGCGCCCCTCGCTACCGGGAAGGTCCCTCTTACGTCACGCGTTACTTGGCCGGCAATTGCCTGTCAGGCACGTTGACGCTGCGCCTCGTGGTGCACCAGGACGCGATTGCGCCCGCGCTGCTTGGCGTCGTAGAGCGCGCGATCTGCGCGGCCCAACACGATACTGAGCCCTTCCCGCCCTTCGCCCACCTGCGCCTGTGCCACGCCGATGCTTACGGTGACCGGGATGTCCTGCTCGGCGGTGTGCAATGGTTCGGCAGCCACCGCCACGCGGATCTTTTCCGCGAGCACCTTCGCGCCCTCCACGTCGACGGAAGTCAGGATAAGGAATTCCTCCCCGCCCAAACGGAATACGAAATCGCTCACGCGGCAGCAGCCCATCAGAATCTGGGAAAACTGGCGCAACACCTCATCCCCGGCCAGGTGACCGTATCGGTCATTGACCTGCTTGAAGTGGTCAAGATCGACGATTAGCACCGACAGGTCCTTGTTGCTGCGTAGTGCTTCCGACCAGAGCTTCGGAAACAGGTCGTAGAGGTAGCGACGGTTGTAGCAACCGGTCAACGCATCGGTGGTAGCTTGCTGAGCGAGTTGGCCGTGGATCCGATCGATCTCCGCCTGCTTGTCGCGCAGACTGGCCACCATTTCCGAGAACCGCTCAGTGAGATAGCCGATCTCGTCCCGCCGCACGGTCGCCGGTATAACCGGAAAGTGGCCCTCGGCTACCGCCTGCATCAACGATACCAGCCGTCCTACCGGCGCGCTGAAATTGCGCAAGAGCAGCAGCCCCACCAGAAGGATCGCGACCGCACCAATGACGGCTAGACCGAGAATGATATTGCGCTGCTCAACCAGTCGAAGGGTGATCTGCTCTTGCGAAAGTGCAAACCACAGTTGATCGACCCCGGCGCCGGTGTTCACCGGCACTCTCCGCACCAGGTATGAGCTCTGGTCCAACTCGAGACGGTCGTTCACCGGGATGAAAGCCGCCGGCGCGGCGCCCGCGGACAAAGTACTTGATACAACCTTTCCATCGCGCACGAACAGCAGCTCGCCGCCGGTACTCTTGCGTACGGTTTCCATCCAGCTGGTGCCCAACCGCTTGGTGAGGGCAGCCACACCGAGATGCTGCGACCGGTAGCGCATCGGCACGGTCGCCACCATTTCGATGCCGAAGTCATCGTTCAGGTAGATGAGCGACTCCTTGCTGCCTTGCGGTAGATTGCGTTCAACCAACGCTTCACGCAGGTCCCCATACTCGCCGCCGACCAGCGGCCGTCCGGCGCCAGACAATACAGCGGCTCGATCAATCTGCAACCAGCCGAACTGGCGTTGGAACTGCTCACGCAGCGCGGTCGCATCCGTGCCGAGCGACACAGCAATGAACAGGTACTCCTGGAAACGTGCACTGTCGCGGACCATCCTGGCCCGCTCGGCGAGGTCCACGCTCTCGGTGCGGATTTGTCCAGCCAGTTGCTCGGCCAGCCGGCCCACATTGTTCTCGGCCTCGCGCAGCACCAGCTGGCTGCTCGCTCCATACGACAGCACCAACACGCCCGCCAGAAATACCTGCAGGACGATAATGTAGGTGACGAGCCGGAAACGATAGGTGCCCGGTACCGCCATCAGGGCGTCCCGGCAAGTGGCAGCAGTTCGTACTTCTTGGCCACTTCCCGGAATGCCGCACCATGCTGGAGATCACGGATCATGCCTGCCAGCGCGGGCGACACCGGTCCGTGGGTCACGATCGACTGCTCCTGATAAAAAGGGTAACTACCGTTGGCGAGATTCGCAGCGGTCGGGGCGATGCCGCCAAGCGTAACGACCTTCACTTTGTATTTCTCGTCGAAATTCCAGGTCGAACCGATATTTCCCATGCCCTCCGGGAAATCGGATACGCCCTGCACGACTTCCGCCTCGCTCTTTACATCGATACGATCTTTGCGAAACTGATCGACCGAAGAAACGATGGTCTTCCAGTGCCCCGGACGTTGCGCGCAATGCGGTCGCAATACTATGACGATCGGCTGGTCAGGACCACCGACTTCCTTCCAGTTGCGTATCTCGCCACGAAAAATTGCACGAACCTTCTCGACAGGAATGTCGGAAACCGGGTTGGCCTTGTTGACGAGAATGACGAGCGGCTCGCGCGCAATCGGGTGCACCGTGAGCTGCTCCTTGTCGACCTCGGCCTTGTCGAGGGGGCAGCAGATAAACCCGAACGTCTCGCGACCCGGGCGGTTCTGCCGCGCCATCTTGATTCCCTGCGTGCAGCCGTGTCCGAGCATCGATTCGCGACCGATGAGATCGAGCTTGATGCCGTGGTCACGCTCAAGGCCGGAGCGAATCTGGTCGAGCAGTACCCAGGTGAAATGCTCGCCAGCGCCGGTAACAGTAGTGACACCACGGCTCTCCTCCTTCAGCGAGGCGAGCGTTATTGAATCCGCGCCATGGGCGCTGACGGATGCGGCAAGGAAAACACAGAGAAACACCGCATGACGCGACATGAGGGTCACGATTAGGCGCATCGCATAGCTCGCTTTGGAATGGGAACGTTGCCATGGAGTAAGCAACTTCCATGCCCCAGCATTCGCGGGCGATCAGGGGTGTATCAGATGCGTGCCAATAGCCCGTCGGATTGCCTCAAGACGCAGTTCCGGACCTATTCGGCTTCTCAACAAGAGTCATGGTTTTGACGGACCGGGCGCAACATCGGTGGAAAAAACCGGGCCCGCACTGCCGTCCGGGGTCAGGTACTGCCGTGTGGGAGACGGCAGTTTCCGACTATCCGAATCAGCCGACGACGCCGCGCACCACGTCGCACACCCGGGCAATATGACCAGCCGGCATGCCGGGGTAGACCGGGAGGGACAATACCTCACTACTGGCCTGCTCGGTAACCGGCAAACTGCCCGGCTTGTAACCCAGATGCCGGTAGACATCCTGCAAGTGCAGTCCCTGCGGATAGCAGAGCGAGTGACCTATCTGCGCCTGCACGAACGCCTCGCGCACGGCATCGCGCTTTGGCAACCGGACCGTAAAAAGATTGTAGCTGTGCGCATCTGGGGCAAGCGCCACCGGCGCCCGTACCGGCGTGCCCGCAAACCGGCGCGTGTACTCAGCGGCTACGGAACGTCGCGCTGCGATGTCTTGATCAATGCCGCGCAGCTTGAGTCTCAGGAGCGCGGCCTGAATCTCGTCGAGGCGCGAATTCATGCCAATCTCCGTGTGCACGAATGGTCTCACCGCCCCGTGATTGCGCAGTCGGCGGATATGTTCATTCAGGTCATCGCGATTGGTGGTGATCATGCCGCCGTCACCGTAGCAACCCAACACCTTGGTGGGATAGAAGCTAAAGGATCCGGCATCGCCGATGGCGCCGGTTACCCGTCCGCCGCTGCGGGCGCCGAACGACTGGGCGCAGTCTTCCATCACCACGAGCTTACGCTCGCGCGCAATCTGCATGATTGCGTCCATATCCGCGGCGTGACCGAAGATATGTACGGGCAGGATGGCCTTGGTTCGGGGCGTCACGCACTTCTCCACACTTTCCGGATCGAGACAAAAAGTATCCGGCCGGATATCTGCGAACACCGGCGTTGCGCCAACCAGGCTTACGGTCTCGGCACTGGCGAAAAACGTCCACGGTGTCGTGATGACCTCATCTCCCGGACCAACACCGAGCGCACGAAGGCTCAGGATCAGGGAGTCGGTGCCATTCGCGACACCTATGGCATGCTTGACGCCGACGTATTCGGCAAACTCCTGCTCGAACGCCTGCACGTTTGGGCCGAGGATGAAACTGCCCCTGGCACCCGTGGCGCGAATGGCGTCAAACCATTCCGCCTCCAACCCGCGGTACTGGCTGCTCAGGTCCAGAAACGGAACCGATTTTACTTCTGGCTGCATGCGGCAACGGCCTCCTTGACGTATTGCGCGACGCGCTGGGCGCGCAGGCCGACCTGGCCATCCACGACGGGTGGCGTGCCGGTTCGAACGGAGCGTACGAAATGTTCAAGCTCCGTATCGAGCGGGGGGCGTGGCGTGATCGGCACCACCTCAGTGATCACCTTGGGCCAATCGCCGCCGGCCTCGTCCGGTATTGCGTGGGCAAGTTCCAGCTTCTGCTCGGCGTAATCGAGTCCATAGTAGTGGTGATCGCCAAAGATGCGGATACGTCGCAGCTTCTTGGTCGACACTCGGCTCGCAGTGACATTCGCCACCGCCCCATTCTCGAATTCGATCCGGGCATTGACGATGTCGACGTGCTCCGTCAACACCGGGATACCGATTGCCTGCACCTGACGCACCTCCGAATTGACGAGCGCCAGCACAATGTCGATGTCGTGGATCATCAGGTCGGTCACGACGTCGACATCAGTCGCGCGCGCCACGAATGGCCCGATACGATGGACCTCGAGAAAGCGCGGATCATGCACGCGCTCGGCGAGCGCCAGCACACCGGCATTGAATCGCTCCAAATGCCCAACCTGAAAAATCACGTTCTTGCGGGCCGCAAGAGCCACGACGGACTGGGACTCGTCATAGCTCGGCGCGATCGGTTTCTCCATCAACATATGCACGCCCGCCTCAAGATACGGCTTTGCGACACCGGCGTGAAAGACGGTCGGCGTCACAATGCTCACGGCATCGACCTTGCCGATGAGGGCGTCAGGGGCGGTGTAAGCGGCGCAACCATGGACTGCTGCAATCTCTCGCGCGACCTTTTCATCGACATCGACCACACCCACGAGCTCAACCTCGGGCATGGCAGCGTAGATCTTGGCGTGTATGCGCCCGAGATAGCCGACACCGATGACCCCGACGCGAAGGCGCTCGGCGGAAGGTTGAGCCAATGAGCTGGGTGAGGTCATGACGATTCGTGGAAGTGCGTGGCGGTATCGAAGTCGCTCCGCCTCGCGGCGCGGATGCACATTATACCGGAAACCCGGCTTGCGCAGATCAGGAACCTGATGGGGTTCCCGTTGATTCGCCGAATCGCCAGGCGCCGCAGTCCACGAACACCTGGAGCAGCTCGCTATCGATTTTGCCGGCACGCGCCTCGGCGAGCAGGATATCGAGCGCTCGCTGCTCCGGAAGGCCCTTTTTGTACGGTCGGTCGCCAGCCGTCAGTGCATCGTAGATATCCGAGATTGTCATCATACGCGACTGCACCGGGATGCCCGTCGCGGCCAACCGGCGCGGATAGCCGCTACCGTCCAGTTTCTCGTGATGAGCGAAGGCGATATGCGGCAGGTTCGCGAGATTCTTCGTCCACGGGATGAGGCTCAGGAAGGCATAAGTGTGGGTCACGTGCGATTCAATTTCAGTGCGTTCGCGCGCGTTAAGGCTGCCCTTCGCCAGCGAAAGGTCAGCGAACTCGAATTCATCAAGCAGCGCGACATGCTCGCCGTTCTCGCCTGGAAACCGAAACAACGCCGCCTCACCAAGACTACCCGATACTTCCTGATGGGTGACATGCGGCTCGTTGGCACGCAGCACCGTCTCCAGATGCGTTTCGAGATGCGCGAGGTCAGTCGACAACACCTGCTTGATCCCCGCACGTTCGCGCAGAAACTCCGCCCGGGTCAATTGACGCTCATGGAGCGCCAACAAAGCCTGGTAGGCACGCCGCTCGATCGCCGCCCGCGCGTAGCTAAAACGCTGCTTCACGATCTCGAGCTGATGCGGCATGAGCTTCTTGGCCTTCACCAACACTTGCTCACGCACCCCGACTTTGCCAAAGTCATGGAGCAGCGCGGCATAGCGCAGCTCCCGCATCTGATCCTTACTGAACGTCGTGTCCCGAAACGTTGCGCTGTCGGCGCGATCAACCGCCAACGCCAGTCGCTCGGTGAAATCGGCAACACGGAAGGAATGTCCGGCCGTGGTTGGATCGCGCGCCTCAATGGCCTGCACCGACGCCCGGATGAACCCCTCGAACAGGCGCTCAATGTCTGCGTGCAGCATCGAGTTCTCCAACGCGACGCCGGCCTGTCCGGCGAGTGCCTCGGCCAGAGCGCAAGCCTGCTCGTCGAACGCCCGCACGTGCCGCTCGACGTGGGCAAGGCTGGAAAGTTGCACCTGGAGGTCGTCCTTGCGGTTAATGAGCTGCAGCACACCGACCACCTCGCCGACCTTGTTGGTAAGCGGTACCGTCAGCAGCGAGCGCGTGCGGTAGCCTAGCCGCCGGTCCGTGGCCGGATTGAAGCGGTACGGCGCGTCGGCGGGAAGAGTGTAGGCATCCGGCAGCACCACCAGCTTGCCCGTGCGCCCGACATAGCCGGCGACGCTGTCCTCCCCCACTGGGGTCTTCTGGATTTCCGGTGCAACGTCGAGCGTGGCGTTCTGCCAAAGCCGAAAAAACAGCACGCCGGATGAATCGCGTGTGTAGATCGAGGCGCCGTCCGACTGGGTCAATTCCCGCGCATGCGTGAGAATGAGCGACAACAGCGTGTCGAGATCCTTCTCCGATGCGAGCGCCCTGCCAATCTCAAGGACGCGTGCGAGCTGAAGCGCTGCGCGCGCCTCGCCGTCGGGTGCCACCAGACGGACCGCGCTACGAATCGCCGTCTGCACTGCCTCGCGCGAGCTCGTACCGTCCAGCACAGCGACGACACGCACATCGTGCAACAACGCCTGATCGATCTGTCGCGCCGAGGCCTGCCACAGCACGACAGCGCATCCGGCCGGTGCGCGCATCAGAAAGGTCCAGGCCTCAGCAGGCGTTGCAACCAGCACCACGCCATGCACCGTATCGCCGAGCGTGGCGGGATCCGCCACGGTGCGAACGTCGCCGAAAGGCGCAAGCCACTCGGAAGGTACTCTTGCCGCAGGGGAGCGAAATATCACCGGCATCGCCAAATGCATCTCTCAGGTGCGGAAATGGGATAAGCCCATTGTAGGGTAGACTAGCGCGTCGCGACCAACGCGAGAATGTCCCATGACCCCCCGTAGCGTACTGATCACCGGCTGTTCTTCGGGAATCGGCCATTGCATCGCCGTCGGATTGCACGCGCGTGGCTACCGGGTCTTCGCGTCAGTACGGCAGGCGAAGGACATGGCAGAACTCGCGGGTCTTGGGCTGGAGACCCTGGTGCTTGATCTGCGGGATCCATCCTCAATCACTGCGGCCGTCTCTGCGGTACTCGAGCGCGCAGGCGGGAGGCTCTATGCACTCGTAAACAACGGTGCCTATGGTCAGCCCGGGGCGGTCGAGGATCTCACGCGCGTGGCGTTGCGCGAGCAGTTCGAGACTAACGTTTTCGGTACCCAGGAACTCACCAACCTCGTCCTCCCGGTCATGCGCGCCGCAAATGAGGGTCGTATCATTCAGCTGAGCTCGGTGCTCGGGGTCGTGTGCCTCGCCTATCGGGGCGCGTACAGTGCCAGCAAATTCGCCCTCGAAGCGCTGTCGGACACCATGCGCCTTGAGCTGGCCGGCAGCAATATTCACGTCTCACTAATCGAGCCCGGTCCCATCACAAGCCGCTTCCGCGCCAACGCGTTCGAGGCCTACCGGCGCCATATCGACAAGCAACACAGCGCGCACCGTGACTACTATGAACGCGTGGAAATGCGGCTCGGTGGCGACAAACCGCTACCGTTTACGCTCCCGCCAGATGCAGTGCTGAAACGAGTCATCCAGGCGCTGGAGGAACGCAAGCCTCGAATCCGCTACCCCGTGACGGTACCCACCTATTTGTTCGCGGCGCTGCGGCGCCTGCTCACCGCTCGCGCACTTGATCGTCTGCTGGCGCGCGCAAGCAATAGCGGTCAACGCTGAAACGTCAGTCGAGGACGTGGGAAACGAGGCCGTCGGCGAGCTTCGGCTCGAACCAGGTGGATTTCGGCGGCATGACCTTGTCGGCGTCTGCGACCGCCATCATGTCTTGAATCGAGGTCGGGAACAGCGAGAACGCTACTGCCATCTCACCGGAATTCACGCGCCGTTCAAGTTCCTCGAGCCCACGGATTCCGCCGACGAAATCGATACGCTTGTCCCGGCGCGGATCGCCAATCGCCAGGATTGGGGACAGCAGATTCTGCTGCAGCAGGCTCACATCCAGCCGACGCACAGGGTCGTTCGGGGGAATGCGCGTCGGATAGATGGTTAACCGGTACCATTGTTCGCGCAGATACATTCCGAACTCGCCCGTCCGGCGCGGGCGCACGGTGGCCGCCTCCGGCTGTACGGCAAAGGCCGACGCGACTTGCCTGAGGAACGCCTCGCGATCAAGCCCGTTCAAATCCTTCACTACCCGGTTGTAATCAAGGATCTGCATCTGGTTATCCGGGAAGATGACCGACAGGAAATAGTTATACGACTCCGTGCCGTTGTGCTTGGGGTTCGAAGCCTTGCGCGCTGCCGCCACCCGCGAGGCAGCGGCCGAACGATGATGGCCGTCGGCAATGTAGAGACAGGGCATGATGTTGAAACGCTTGGTGACTGCCTCGACCTGGGCGGCATCACGCACAACCCACAAGGTGTGCCGCACGCCGTCGTCGGCCGTCACGTCCACCTCCGGCATGCCGACGACAATCTGATTGACGATCGCGTCGAGGGTGCGGGAGCGTGGATACGTAAGAAACACCGGACCAGTTTGCGCGTTCAGCGTGTCGATCTGGCGCACGCGGTCATCTTCCTTGTCCGGGCGGGTGAACTCGTGTTTGCGGATACGGTTCTTGTCGTAGTCCGCGACCGACGCGACCGCAACGATGCCGGTCTGCTTGTGCGCGCCCATGATAAGGCGATAGACGTAGTAGCAAGGCTGTGGGTCGCGCTTGAGCACGCCCCGCTTGAGCATGTTGGCGAAGTTCTCGTGCGCCTTGGCATACACTGCGGGATCGTAGGGGTCGGTACCCTCCGGCAGATCAATCTCCGGCTTCGAAATATGCAGAAAGCTCCACGGCCGATTCAGCGCGCGGGAGCGCGCTTCCTCGGTGTTGAGCACATCGTACGGTGGCGCCAACACCTGCGCGGCCAGCTCGGGCACGGGACGAAGACCTGCAAACGGACGAACGATGGACATGGCGCACGCTGTAGTAGTCAAAACGGGCGGACATTCCAATATACTGCGCCCTCACGGTCAATCGCCGCCGACCGACCAAGTCGGCGTGCCCGACTGGAATGACTCAAATACGCGACGCGAGGTTCATTCATGCCCTCAACACTCATTGTCTTTCCCCGGTCAAGAAACCGGAAGGGCGCTTCCGGAAGGAAGCAAGTGAACCGCTAGGCTACAACCCCTAGACTTTAAGGTCTTGCACGCCGTGACCCACAAACCCTGCCGCCAGTACCTCCCGCCGGAATGGGCGCCCCAGAGTGGCGTCATGCTCACCTGGCCGCATTTGCATGGCGATTGGGCGTCAAATCTGGAGCGGGTCGAACCGGTGTTTGTTGCCATCGCCCGCCACGTCGCACGGCACGAGAAAGTGCTGATCAACTGCTACGACAGCTCACACCGCGATCACATCGCCGGACTTCTGCGCGCGGATGACATCGATATGTCGCGAGTGCTGTTGTGCGTCGTGCCATCCAATGACACCTGGGCACGGGACCATGGGCCCGTCACCGTCACCTGCGAGCGGGAACCGCTCCTGCTGGACTTCGGCTTCAACGGCTGGGGCGGCAAGTACGGCCACGATCTTGACGATCGGATCAGCCGGCGGCTCTACGATCTTGGCACATTCGGCGACGTTCCGCTCCAAACGATCGAGCTGATCCTCGAAGGCGGTTCGATCGAAGTGGATGGTTCCGGCACCTTGCTCACCACAGAGCAGTGCCTGCTCGCGCCGACGCGCAATCCGCGGCTCGCGCGCGCCGCGCTTGAGGCGACACTGAAGGAGTTACTCGGACTCAATCGCATTCTGTGGTTGCGGCACGGGCACCTCGCCGGCGACGACACCGACAGCCACATCGACACCCTGGCCCGCTACTGCGACACGAGCACCATCGCCTATGTCGCCTGTGACGACCCAAACGACGAGCACTTCGAGGATCTACGGGCCATGGAAACGGAACTCAAGTCATTGCTTGCGGCCGATGGCAACCCGTACCGTCTCGTGCCGCTACCGTGGCCGAAAGCGGTGCATGACGACACCGACCGACGCCTGCCTTTGACTTATGCCAATTTCCTGATTGTCAACGATGCCGTGCTGGTACCGACCTACCGCGACCCCTCAGACCGTCTTGCGCTTGATCGACTGGCAGGCTGCTTCCCCGACCGCAAGGTGATCGGCATCGATTGCCTGCCGCTCGTCTATCAGTACGGCAGCCTGCACTGCGTCACCATGCAGTTCCCGGCAGGCGTACTGTAGCTGTTCACCTCGCAAGCCATCCAAAAACAACAGGGGGCCCTTGGCCCCCTGTTGGAATCATGATCACCGGCACAACACTAATTGTTCTTCTCTTACTTCTTGCCGCCCTTCACCTCAACCTTGGTGGCACTCATGGTGTAGTAGACGGTCGCCTTGGACCCCTTCTTGAGGTCGCCCTCGACTTTGGTCCCAGCATCGCGCGAAAACTGCCACTTGCCCTCTTTGCCCGTATCAATGGTGATCGACTTGTCGTTCGCCTCCACCACCGTACCGGTCTTCTGGTAGCCCTTGTCGGCCATCGCCACCGACGTCGCAAGCAATAGACCTGCGAGCACTGCCATCGAACGCTTCATTCATTTCCCTCCTTCGGGTTGCTATGCGCTCGCGCACGATAGGCAATTCCGTGCCGCCTCGCAAGAGCCACGTTGGCGGCACATGGTAAGATGGCGATTATGAACGAAACCATCACTGTCGGAATTGTCCAGCATGCGTGCGTTGAGGATCGCCGCGCGAATCTGGACGCGTCGGTTGCGGGCATCCGTGAAGCGGCCGGTCAAGGTGCTACCCTCGTGCTCCTCCAGGAGCTGCATACCGGCGTCTATTTCTGCCAAACCGAGGATACCCGTCGCTTCGACCAGGCAGAGCCGATACCCGGCCCCACGACCGAGGAACTCGGAACGCTTGCGCGAGAGCTGGGAATAGTCATTGTTGCCTCACTGTTCGAGCGGCGGGCCGCTGGCCTCTATCACAATACCGCCGTGGTTCTGGAGCGCGATGGCGAGATTGCCGGCCGCTACCGCAAAATGCACATCCCGGACGATCCAGGCTATTACGAAAAGTTCTATTTCACGCCTGGTGATCTCGGCTTCACGCCGATTGCGACGTCGGTCGGCATGCTGGGCGTACTGGTCTGTTGGGATCAGTGGTACCCGGAGGCAGCACGCCTGATGGCACTGCATGGCGCCGACCTCCTGCTCTATCCCACCGCCATCGGGTGGGACCCGCGCGATACGGAGGCCGAACGCAGTCGCCAGCATGATGCCTGGATGACGATTCAGCGCGCCCATGGCGTGGCGAACGGCTTGCCAGTGGTGGTCGCGAATCGTGTCGGCACGGAACCCGACCCCTCGGGGCAATCCGCCGGGATCGCATTCTGGGGATCGAGTTTCGTTTGCGGGCCGCAAGGAGAGATCGTCGCGCGCGCAGTGCCCGATCGGCCGCAAGTGCTGGTCGCGGAAGTCGGCCGCAAGCGCTCCGAGGACGTGCGCCGGATCTGGCCGTTCCTGCGCGACCGGCGCATCGACGCCTATGCCGACCTGCTCAAACGCTACGGCAAGTGATCACGCGCTCGGCTTTTTAAGTCTCCACGCGGATCCCCTGGCCGGCTGAACCCCTCTCGTGCGAACACTCCATCCGCAACAATCCGCTGAACTGCTGGACACCATCCTCACCGGCACCATGCCGGCGGACGCACAGATGGAACGCTACTTTCGTGCGCATCCAAACATGGGCGTGCGCGACCGCGGCGAGGTCGCCGAGACCGTGTATGCCTGCCTGCGCGAACGACGTGTGCTTGCCCACATCGCCGGCAGCGACACCGACACTTGCGGCATCGTGCTCGCGTGTCTGTTGCGTCAGGGGCACAGCGCCCGGGCGATGGAACCGCTGGCGCCCGACTCAGACATTCGGACGCTCGCCGCGCGGGCGCGCACGCTCGACAGCTCAGCCTTGCCGCTCGCCGTGCGTGCCAATCTGCCGGACTGGCTGGCTGAGCGGCTCGAGCTGCAAATTGGTGCGGAGGCCATGTTGGCGCTTGCCGAATCGCTCAATCGGCCTGCGCCCGTCGATCTGCGGATCAACACTTTCAAAGGCGATCGCGAAACGGTGCGCGAGCGCCTTGCCAGCGAAGGCCACCCCGCGGAACCGACCCCATACGCGCCCGATGGCCTGCGCCGGCTGGAGCGCACACCGCTATTTCGTACACAGTGCTTCCGGGATGGACTGTTCGAGATTCAGGATGAAGGCAGTCAGCTCATTTCGCTCCTGCTCGAACCGCGACGCTACGAAATGGTGGTGGACTTCTGCGCCGGCGCCGGCGGCAAGACGCTGCACCTCGGCGCACTCATGGCCAACACCGGAACACTTTACGCCTTCGACACCTCGGCAACGCGGCTCGAGCGGCTCAAGCCGCGCCTCAGGCGCTCAGGTCTCCAAAATGTGCGTAGCGTAGTAATCGCGCACGAGCGCGATGCGCGCGTTGTACGGCTGCAGGGAAAGATCGATCGCGTGCTGGTGGATGCGCCGTGCTCGGGAACCGGTACGCTGCGCCGCAATCCGGATATCAAGTGGCGGCCAATCGACCTGGAACGACTCGTCGCCGAGCAGCAACGCATCCTCACTGCCGCCGCGACGCTGGTGAAACCGGGTGGGCGCCTAGTCTACGCCACCTGCAGCCTACTGCGCGAAGAAAATGATGGGGTGACGGGCACCTTTCTCGCCGCGCATCCGCAGTTTCGCACCGTGCCGGTGACGGAGATCCTCGTGCGGCGCCATATTCCGCTGGCCATGGCGGACCCGGCGCTGCGGCTCTCTCCTCTCGCCCACGGTACCGATGGATTCTACGCGCTCGTGCTGGAACGCACTGCGTAGACTACTTGTAGCCGTGCTCGCGCGCGCTGCGGCGCGCACGAATCAGCTTTATCAGCCAGACAAGCAGTCCGATGCTCACCAGGATACCGATGAGATACAGGGCGTAGCGGTGGTAGTCGTCGAGAAAGTACTTGAAGGCCTCGCCCAGGAAGAATCCCGCGTACGCAAAGGTAAACGCCCAGACAATTGCACCGATCAGGTTGAGCGTGAAGAAACGCAATCGAGGGATGCCGGCAGACCCCACTACGAATGGCGTGACGTTGCGCAGTCCGTAGTAGAAGCGGAACGTCAGGATAAGCCAGTACTGGTGCCTGTGGAGGTGCTTGTAGACTCTCTGCGCCCCCTCCTGCCACGACAGGCGCTTCCTGATGATCTTCGGCCCCCAGTGTCGGCCGATATAGAACCAAGTCTGATCGCCGCCGAAACTTCCGGCCAGCGCCACGAGGGCAACCAGGTTGATGTCCAGAAAACCAAGATGCGCCGCAATACCCGCCAGGATGACGATTGTCTCACCCTCGATGAAGGTGATCAGCAGAATCGCCCAGTAGCCGTAGTTCGCAACGAGTTCTTCGAGTGACATGTGATAAGTCTGTGACGGCTTGGCTGCGGGGACAAAAAAGCCCCGTTCAGTGACGGGGCTTTGGGGAATCGGTTGTTATCTCCCTAGTGGAAAGCTACGAATATCTGGTTGTTGTTTTAGCGCGGGACGACCCGCGTTGCCTGTCTGCCCTTGGGTCCCTGAGTGTGCTCAAACTCGACATTCTGCCCCTCGGTGAGTGTCTTGTAGCCTTCCGACTCAATGGACGAGAAGTGCACGAAGACATCTTCGCCGCCGTCGGTCGGAACGATAAAGCCATATCCCTTGGCGTTGTTGAACCACTTGACGGTACCAGCCTGCATAGCAACTCCTTACCTAGTGTGAACGGAAAACATGTCACCCGTATGGCAGTCGCCCCACACAAGGCAACGCCTCATCCTACGTCAAGTCCCCCGCGCAACTCAATCGTCCGGCCCCGGGCGCCGGGTTCGGCGCCGCTTTGCCTCGCCATGGCGACGCTTGGCCGAAAGACGCCGTGCTTTCACCGCTCGGCTCACCCGGGTCGCCTTGCGCGGCTTCGGGCGGCGGTTCAGTCGCACCAGCCGCTCGATCAGCCGATCCAGCGCGATCTCGCGGTTGCGTATCTGGGAGCGGGTATCGGATACCGTAACCACCACGCCCGAAGGCCGGTGCGTGAGGCGCACCGCCGACTCGGTGCGATTTACATGCTGGCCACCGGGGCCGCTGGAACGGAAGGTGTCGACCTCGCTCTCGCGCTCGAGCGTGGCCCGATCGAGCGCAAAGGGTGGCGGACGCAGGGGCGGACGGCGTTGCATGACTGGGGATAACGGTGGTGTGCGCTTGGCCGCGAAGTTGTGCGAATATGCCGTAGTAACCGCAGCCACTATCCAGCAAATGATCGTCATCCTCAAGCCGAACATCACGAGTGAGCACGACGAGTTTCGCCAAGTCGTCGAATATCTCGCCCACAAGCCGAACATCCGCACCCGCGTACACCAGGAAGTCGGCACCCAGCAAACCCTGACCGAGATCTACCTGATCGGGGACACCGCCTCGCTCGACAAGACTGAAGTAGAGAGTCTCGCGGGTGTCGACCGCGTCGTCCGGGTGTCCGAAGAGTACCGTATTCTTGGCCGCCATCACGACGATGGACGCCCGAGCGGATTCGAGTACAACGGCGTGACGTTTTCCCAAGACAGCCTGCATGTGTTCGCCGGCCTCTGTGCCGTGGACACGCGCGAGCATGTCGAGCAGATGCTGCGCGCTCTGCGCGACGCGGGCCAGGTTTGCACCCGCATGGGTGCC
The DNA here is from genome assembly GCA_001304215.1 of Acidithiobacillales bacterium SM1_46. GTDB lineage: Bacteria > Pseudomonadota > Gammaproteobacteria > Acidiferrobacterales > Sulfurifustaceae > SM1-46. Next base: position 15,025 of record LJVB01000022.1, read on the forward strand.
TACAAGCCCCGCACCAATCCCTATTCCTTCCAGGGCCATGGCAAGGCCTGCCTTCCCTACGTCTTTGAACTGGCTGGCAAGTACGGCATCAAGGTCGTGGCCATGGAAATCCTGCACGACTCGCACATCGACGAGATCAGCGACGCACTCGAGCGTGCCGGCCGTCCCACCGGTGTACTGCTGCAGATCGGCACACGCAACACCCAGAACTTCGAACTGCTGAAGATTGCCGGACGTCAACGCGAGTTCCCGGTATTGCTCAAACGCGGATTCGGCATCACGCTTGAGGAGTCGCTTAACGCCGCGGAGTACCTTGCGAGCGAGGGCAACGGCCGCATTATCTTCGGCCTGCGTGGCATGAAGACCAACATGGGGGACCCGCACCGCAACTTCGTCGACTTCGCGCATGTGCCGGCCGTCAAGCGCCTGACACGCATGCCGGTCTGCATCGACCCCTCACACTCGGTAGGCTCGCGCGCATCCTCGCCGGAGGGAATTCTCGATGTCATGCACGTCACCGCGCAGGGCGTGATCGCCGGCGCGAACATGGTGCTGGTGGATTTCCACCCGGAACCCGCAACGGCCCTGGTAGATGGCCCGCAGGCGCTCCTGCTAGAGGAGCTACCCTATTTTCTGGACGATGTGCGGATCGCGCGCGAAGCCTATGACAAGCGCCGAGCACTGCGCCAACGCCTCGCGAGCAAAACCTAGGCGCCTTGCCACAATCTACGGCGCAATACCGTAGGCGATATCGACCATCACCCGCGTACGGCGCTCGATCAGCACGATGTCAGGTCCGACACGGAACCGGACATAGGACGAAGACAACGGGCTCAGTCGTCGTTCCAGGTCGGGCGCGAGCGGCTCGCCACTAATATCGGCCGGTAATCGGTCGCGCTTGGCGAGCCCGGGAGGCAGCTGTTCGCGCTTCGCGTGTCCCGGTGCCGTTCCCTTGCCCTTCTTCGGCTGATAGTAGCTCTCTATCAGCCGCCGATCCGCGTCGGTAATGATCACTGCGACGTGAGCATTGGTGTCCGTCACGACAACTCGCCCCGACGTCGCCATGTAAGTCGCGCACCCGGCCAGTATCACCGCGCTCACTAGAATCAACGCTACACGTACCATCAGGTCTCCCGGCCGATGCCCACATTTCGCCGCTCTTTAGGATAGCAGCGCCCCTGCAAATCAGAACGACGACCCGATTCGCAGGTAAACGCTATTCTCGCCGCCGTCGTCGAACCCATGCGCATAGCCGAGCCGCAGCGTGAAGCGCAGGCTGTAGAGCGCCGCGACATCCGCATAGGCCTCGATGCCGGCGCCCGTGCGCGTTTCCGATGGACGGTTGCCATCATTCCAGGTTGCGCCGTTATCCACGAATACCGATCCAAACAGCTGGTGAACAGCCATCGGAGGCGTCATCCAACCGCGTTCGATGCGCCTGATCGGGAAACGATACTCGGCGGTCACCAACTGCATCCGCCGCCCTTCCAGGCTGGCCAGTCCCTCAGGATAGCCGCGCAACGGATAGTCTCGAATGTTGAATGGCGAGTAGAGTAAAGGCGAGGCAAGCAACGGTAGCGTCCATTCTGAACCATCGCTGCCGCCCAGACGAAACGGACGCGGGTTGTCCGTCCCCCAGCCATACGCGGCCCGCAGCGCGAGCACATGCTCTCCCCCAAGCGACAGGAATTCGCGCCAGTCGAGCGTATATACGTTGCCGCTGTAGTCGCTGCTGAACACATCGCTGTCCTCGGCCACGACCCGAACCTCACGGCCGTGCGAGCGACTAACCGACAACGGGAACTGCTTGCTGGAATTGAACACCACGGCCACACCCAGCAGGCTGTCGTTGCTATCCGCGCGTGGCGCTGCGCCATAGTCCAGCTTGAAATCTGACTCCTTCTCCGATACCGCGCCAAGGTGCATCGCCCACTGATAGTCGTAGCGCCGCCACGGCAGGATCACGTCACCAAGGTAGGTATCGACATGGCGGATGCGTACAACTTCGTCGTTGCTGTTGCGGTAGAAGTCGTTGTCACGACCGGCATACAGTTTGAAAATCGGGTACCAGCGATCGTACACATAACTGAGACTGCCGACGGGCGTATTGTTCTGAACGTCGTAGGCAAGATCCACCGCATACAGATGGCGGTTGAGCGCATCGGAGCCGGATGTAAGCGCCCCAATCTCGAAACGAGAATCGTCCACGGTCAAGTGCGGGAACCACCAACGCGGGCGCAGACCGGTCCATACGGAATAGTCCTCGCTTGTAACGTCGGCCGGCATGGGTGGTGTATCCGGTAACACCGCCGAGGGGCCAGGGGCCACGCGCGGCGTGGCGCGAGCGGCCGGCGCGAGCCGATACAAGTCGAAACCTTGGGCGCCATAGCCAATGTAGTAGATGTCCCCCGTGGCGGTGGCCGTGGGATAGAGCGCCCCGCCGATAACGTTCGAAAGCGTTTCAATCGTGCCACCGTCGACGCCGATCCTGCGGATGTTATAGATGCCGCCGTGGTCCGAGCTGAACAATACCGCCCGGCCATCGAGTGAAAATTGCGGCTGGGCGTCGATCGCCGAGTCATTCGTGAGCGCTCGCCAGCGCTTTTCCGCCAAGACAAAGACCTCGATATTCCAGCCGGCCTCGCGGCGCCATACCGCCGCGGCAATCATGGCTCCGTCTGGCGACCAATCGATGTCGGTGACCACCTCGTCGCCGCGCCCACTCCACAACCGCTCCATGGGTCGGCCGCTGGCATCGAGCACGTCGAGGCTGCTATTACCAAACTCATGATGGATGGCGGCGATACGCTTGCCGTCAGGGCTCCATGCGGCAGAGCGATAGCGCGCACAACGCGTCAGCCGCGTGCTGCCACCAGTTGCGGAATCTACCCGATACAGGTCGTAGTAGTAGCGCGCGTTGCGGCAGACCTCAGGCTGCGCGACCAGCACCCCGGCCTCGGGATGAACATCGATGCGGGCGCCGTAATGGATCTTGCGCAGTTTCTCCGGCTTCTCCGCGCCGGGGCGCAATACGCGCAGGGCGGGATCGTTTCGTCCGTCAAACGCAACATAGAACACTGTGCCGTCCGGCAGCGCTCTTGCCTGGCTCGCGCTATAGCCGTCCGTCGTCAGTTTCCTGCCGCTTTCCTCGCCACGCTCGCGAACCGCCGCGATTTGTCCTCGATAGTGCTCCTGCCGGTCGCGCTCGAAATCCCGCCAAACCTTATCGAGATCTGATCCAACCGTCGCCGCAGTATTGGAAAGGATTCGAAAGGGGACAATGTTGTCGCTGTAATTGTCAACCAGCTTCTGAACCTTGTCCTCGCCGTAGCGCTTGACCACAAAGTTGTACCACTGCACACCATAGAGATAAGGCACGTACCCATGCGGCCAGGTGTCGACCTCCTGATTGACCTGGCGCAAGGGCTTCGGTCCATCGGCGCTTTCCATGCGCATCAGCATGTCAAAATAGGTCGACTGGCCACGCCCGTAGCCACGCGCAAGATCGGTCTCGTAGTAAGTGGCGATACCCTCTAGCAGCCAGAGCGGCTGGTAGGCATTCGGGAACGGATCAAAGAGCCCGAGAAGAAACCCGCTCGCGCGACCGAGCACGCTACGCACGCCTTCCGGAAAGCCGCGCGCCTTGTCGAGATGCAACACATGCGCGTACTCGTGCGTAATGACGGTGTCGAGCCAACCCGAATTGTCCTCAAGACTGTCGGTCTCATCCGGAGGGGCCAACAAGATAACGACCCGATTGGCAGGAAAGTAGCTCGTGTAGCCGTTCGAGACGTCGTATTCGTCCGTGACGACAATGTCGGTTGGCTCGGCTGGCGTCCAGCGGAACAACGGTGAAAGTCGCTCATGCACGCGCTCGGCGATAGCGACCACCTCACGTGCGCGCCCTTCGCCGCCATTGTGATAGTGCACGCGAAAGTGCGCGCTCTTCAGCGTCTGCCAGGTAAGATTGTAATCGTGGCTGATCGCCGCCCTGACCCCAGACGGCACAAGCAGCAGCGCAGCGAGCAACAGTCGCGCCCGAAACTGGCGTGACCATGGGGCTTGTCGGAACATCCTTCTACGTCTTATTTCTTCGGATAGTGTCGCAGCGTCTGTCCGACATAGATCTGCCGGGGACGGTCGATGCCGTGCGCCTCCTCCTGCAGCTCCAGCCAGTGACTCGCCCAGCCGGTGGTACGCGCAACCGCGAATACGGCAGTGAACATATTGAGCGGGAATCCCATGGCCTGCAGCAGGATGCCCGAGTAGAAATCAACATTGGGATAGAGCTTGCGCTCGACAAAATATTCGTCCTTGAGCGCGATTTCCTCCAACCGAATGGCAATCTCAAGCAAAGGATCATCCTTCCCAAGATGCGCCAGCACTTTCTTGGCTTGGGCCTGGATGACGCGCGAGCGCGGGTCGAAGTTCTTGTAGATCCGATGACCGAAACCCATAAGCCGAAATGAATCGCTCTTGTCCTTGGCGCGCGCGATGGCCTTCGGGATGTTCTCGACGCTGCCGATTTCGTGCAGCATCCTGACCACCGCTTCGTTGGCCCCTCCATGCGCCGGCCCCCACAGGCTCGCAATACCGGCGGCAATGCAGGCGAATGGATTGGCGCCCGAAGACGCCGCGAGCCGTACCGTTGATGTCGAGGCATTCTGCTCGTGGTCGGCATGCAGGATTAGGATCACGTCGACGGCGCGCGCCAATACCGGGTCGACGACATACTCGCTGGTCGGCAGCCCGAACATCATCTGCAAGAAGTTTGCACTGTAGTCGAGCTTGTTGATCGGGTAGCGCTGCTGGCGCCCCATGAAATAGGTATAACTGGCCGCCGCGATCATTGGCATCTTGGCAATTAGCCGGATGGCGGCACGCGTGCGGTCCTGTGGGTTACGAATATCAATCACATCGTGATAAAAGGCTGACAGCGCGCCGACTACTGCGACCATGACGGCCATCGGATGCGCATCGCGACGGAAACCGTTATAGAAACTCATGACCTGCTCGTGCAGCAGGTTGTACTGGCCGATGGCACGGTCGAATTCCGCGCGCTGCACGGCGGTCGGCAGGTCACCGTGCATCAGCAGATAGGCGACCTCCACAAGAGTCGAGTGCTCGGCGAGTTCTTCGATGGGATAGCCGCGATACAGCAGCACGCCTTCGTCGCCATCGACAAAGGTGATGGCGCTCTTACAGGAGGCGGTCGAACGGAAACCCGGGTCGAACGCAAGCACCCCGTGTCGCGAATAGAGCGCCTGGATATCCACGCCGGCAGGGCCCATGGTGCCCTGTACGATCGGCAGGCTTCCGTCCGTGGGCTGGTCGCCAATAGTGGCAGAGACGTATTTGGTCATTGCTATATAGGTATCCATCCACCCCAATGGGCACCATAAGCATCAACGATCCCGCACTGGCTTGTCCACCCCTACGATCCGGGACTGGACCGCGCCACCCGATTTGGAAAACAATGTCGGCCCACTCGTCACCGATACGCCGAAACGATGCCTCAGAAGCTCTGCCCCCATTGTGATCAACCGCTTCCGAATGCGGTGGTCTGGAAAAGCCTGTTCGCCGGACAGACTGCCCACAGCTGTCCTGCCTGTGGCAAGCGTTTTCGCCTCACCTATACTGCGAAGCGCCGGGTCGCCTATCTCAACGTTGCGCTGATGCTCGGCATCATGCTGTTGATCGGCAGCGCGATGTGGAAGGACTGGCCCGACCTGCTCCGCTATCTGCTCATCTATCTCGTGATCGCCGCCGGGATCCTGTTCGTACTCCCCTTCCTCGCGCGCTTCGAGAGAACCAGCGCTCCGTACCGCTGACGGCTCAGGGCCGCTCATAGACCCACTTCAGCAGCGCATCCTGCACCGCCTCGCCGGTGTGGGTATCAATGCGCCGGTGATTGTGCAGGCTCACCACAACCACCCGCCGACCCTGTCGATCAAGCAGGTAGCCGCCCATGCTGCGTACGGTGTTAAGACTGCCGGTCTTCAAATGCACCCGGCCCTCGAGCGGCGTGCCACCGAAGCGCCGCCTGAGAGTCCCGTCAAACGCCGCCACGGGAAGGGACGAGACGAATTCCGGCATCATCGGGCATGCCCAGGCCGCGAGTAGCAATTCACCAAGGTGCCGCGCAGAGATGCGCTCCTCGCGCGACAGGCCCGAGCCATTTTCCAACACCAGCTCCGGGAACTGAAAGCCTCGGCGTGCGAGCCAGGTACGCACCGTCACTAGTCCCTTTTCGAGCGTTCCGGGCGGCGCGACACGCTCTGCGCCGAGCGTCAGCAACAACTGTCGCGTCATTACGTTGTTGCTGTACTTGTTGATCGACCGGACGATGTCAGCAAGCGGCGGCGAAGCGATTGCCGCAATGCGGCGCGCACCCGCCGGAACCACTGCCTCGCGCACGCGACCGCCAAAACGCCCGCCCTGTTCTATCCACAGCCGCTGGAACACGCCGTGGATGTACGGCGCCGGTTCCGACACGACGCGAAACAGCTCTTTCTCCCCGCAAACGGCATCGTAACTGCCACGCAACACAATGCGCTCCTTGCCGTTGGTATGCGAGGCCTGGATGCCAAGATTCCGACTCCAGCCGCGACACCCACTGCGCGTGAGCTTGAGCCGGTTGTCGAGCTCGATATGCGCCGGCAAGGGATCGGCGCTCACGTGCACCAGGTCACCGCGCGGCTCAAAGCGGAAATTCACCGCCTGAAAGTTCACCAGCAACGCGGCTGGCAGGACATTGTAGGCGCGGTTCGGCTGGCCATCGAACTCCGCGCGATCCTC
>LJVB01000023.1 GCA_001304215.1 Acidithiobacillales bacterium SM1_46
TTCAGATGCTGCTCGGTCTTGCTGCCTTTGAGTTTCATGGAAAAAGTCTCCTTACTCGTATGTCTGGGTGCTTGGTGGGAACAGACCTAAAAAAACCAGCCTACGCTGATTTAGACTAATTCTAATATATAGATGGACTGGAGGTCAATTCTGGTGGGTATGCAGCACGGTCGCTTTGATAGGCATCAAAAAGCACGTCCTAACCGGCTATCCGACACGCTGACCGTCAGTCGAGCAGCGACTTGGAAACGCCTTGGGGCACATGTGCCGAGGCCCAGCCATTTCAAGAGAAAAGGCCGCTTGGCTGAATCTCCTGTGTTGGGCCCGCAGGCACGGATGGGTTTGGCGTCGACACATTCCTAAACTACTATGTGGAAAGCCCCGGGCGAACCAGTGGTTGCCACGCAATCCTCGCCCGAAATCAACGTTTTCTCACCCGCAGCTACCGAAACACTCAAGAATGGCAACTCCGAGCACGGCAAGCAATTTGAGCGGTTTGGCCCTGCGCCTCGTGCGCGACAAGCTGCTCAGCACGACAGATGCTGAGCGCCTGCAGGCGCAGTCTGTTACCAACAAAACCTCGTTCGTTACCCAGCTAGTCGAGAGCAAGAAACTCGATGGTGCCACGGTGGCGCGGATCGCTTCGGAGGAATTCGGGGTACCGCTGTTCCAGATCGGCTCCCTGGACATCGAGGGTGCACCGGTCAAGTTGGTGGAAGAAAAGATTCTTCGCCGTCACCGCGTGCTACCGATCTTCAAGCGCGGTAAACGACTGTATGTTGCCATCGGCGATCCGACCAATCTAGCCGCTCTGGACGAGATCAAGTTCCACACCGGGTTGATCACGGAACCCATCCTTGTCGAAGAAGATAAGCTTGCGACGGTGCTCGAGAAGGGCATCGAGGCGCACGATACAAGTTTCCAGAATTTGACGGAGGACGGCGCCCTAGACGGTCTCGATAATCTGGAGATCGTGGCGGATGTTGATGACGCCGGTGGCGCCGGGGGCGAGGAAGGTGTCAACGAAGCCCCGATCGTCAGGTTTGTGAACAAGGTATTAATGGACGCCATCAACCGTGGCGCCTCGGATATTCACGTTGAGCCATACGAGAAGACCTACCGGGTACGTTATCGCGAAGACGGTGTACTGCACGAAGTTGCGGCCCCTCCGCTCGCGCTGGCGCCTCGCATCTCCGCGCGCCTGAAGATCCTTGCCCGTCTCGATATCGCCGAGCGGCGCGTTCCTCAAGATGGCCGCATCAAGATGAAGATATCCAAGAATCGGGCCATCGATTTCCGCGTCAGCACACTGCCGACGCTGTGGGGCGAAAAGATCGTGCTGCGTATTCTCGATCCGACCTCGGCGATGCTTGGCGTCGAGAAGCTCGGTTTCGAGCCGGAACAGAAGGCTGCGTTTGAGGAAGCGATTTCCCGCCCCCAAGGCATGGTACTTGTTACTGGGCCGACCGGTAGCGGCAAGACCGTCACGCTGTATACCGCGCTCAACATGCTTAACCTGCCGGAGAACAATATCTCGACCGCCGAAGATCCGGTGGAAATCAATCTTGGCGGAATCAACCAGGTAAACATCAACGAAAAAACCGGACTGACGTTTGCTGCGGCGTTGCGCGCCTTTCTGCGCCAGGACCCGGATATCGTCATGGTCGGCGAAATTCGTGATCTGGAAACTGCCGAAATCTCGATCAAGGCTGCCCAGACTGGTCATTTGGTGCTATCGACTCTCCATACCAACGACGCGCCCGCGACGCTGACGCGACTCGTGAATATGGGCGTAGCGCCCTTTAACATTGCTTCTTCGGTACACCTCATCATTGCGCAGCGTCTCGGCCGGCGCCTCTGCAATACCTGCAAGCGGCCGCTCGACATTCCGAAACAGGCGCTCCTTCGAGCGGGCTTCAAGGAACCAGACATTGCGGGCGGGATCACTGTCTACGGACCGGTCGGGTGCGACGCCTGTAGCAATGGCTACAAGGGCCGTGTCGGTATCTATCAGGTAATGCCCGTCAGTGAGGCGATCGGCGAGATCATCATGCGCGGGGGCAATCAGCTGGATATTGAAAAGCAGGCGCAAAAAGAGGGCGTGCTTGATCTGCGTCAATCGGGGCTCAAGAAAGTCAGGGAAGGCGTCACCTCGCTCGAAGAAGTCGAAAACGTCACCAATCAATAACCGGTACGGAACTCATGGCGCAACAAGCAGCGGTCAGAAAACCCAAAACCACGATCTTCACCTACGAAGGTGTCGACAAGCAGGGACGCAAGGTAAAGGGTGAAATCGAGGGCGCGAATGTGGCCTCGGTCAACGTTTCCTTGCGCCGCCAGGGAATTAACCCGCAGCGCGTTGCGCGGCGCCGCGGCGAGTTATTCAAGTTCAAGAAGCCAATTAAGCCAAAGGACATCGCAATTTTCACTCGTCAGCTCGCGACCATGATGCAAGCCGGCATCCCGGTGGCGCAATCCTTCGACATCGTTGGAAGGGGGCACGAGAATCCAAGCGTTCAGGAACTCATTCTGTCGATCAAGCAGGACGTCGAATCCGGCACTAATTTGACCGCTGCGCTCTCCAAACACCCGCTCTACTTCGACCGGCTCTATTGCAATCTCGTTCAAGCTGGTGAGCAGGCCGGCATCCTGGACAACATTCTCGACAAGCTGGCGATCTACAAGGAAAAGATCGAGGCCATCAAGGGTAAGATCAAGTCAGCACTCTTCTACCCGACGGCGGTCATTGTGGTTGCCTTCATCATCACCGCCGTGTTGCTGGTATTTGTGATTCCCCAGTTCGAGAGCTTGTTTCAGGGTTTCGGCGCCGATCTCCCCGCGCTCACCAAAATGGTGATCGACCTGTCGCGCGCTTTCACAGAATGGTGGTATGTCATCATTGGAGGCATCATCGGCACGGTGGTCTCCGCCACCTATTTCTACAAGCGTTCGGAAAAGGCCCAGCACACCATGGATCGGACGCTGCTCAAGGTTCCGGTCATCGGTGAAATCATCAAAAAGGCAACCATCGCGCGCTTCGCCCGTACGCTTTCCACCATGTTTGCCGCCGGCGTCCCCCTGGTGGAAGCACTGGATTCTGTGGCCGGTGCCTCCGGTAACCGCGTCTACTACGAGGGCACGCTCGCCATTCGCTCGGACGTAAGCACTGGCATGCAACTGCAGGCCGCCATGAACAGTACCGGACTGTTTCCGAATATGGTCATACAGATGGTTGCCATCGGCGAGGAGTCGGGTGAACTCGATACCATGCTCGGGAAGGTGGCGGACTTCTACGAACGCGAAGTTGATGACGCCGTCGCTGGCCTCTCGAGTCTGCTCGAGCCGATTATCATGGTGTTTCTTGGCGTGGTCATCGGCGGCCTGGTTGTCGCCATGTATCTGCCGATCTTCAAGATGGCCGCTACTGTCTAGCTCTTGACCGCCCGAGTGCGACCTGCCCACTCCGGGGTGGAACGATGACGTCAATTCAGGCGGTCATGCTGCACTACCCCCTGGTGCTGCCGCTAGCTGCCGGTTTGCTTGGACTGATTGTCGGCAGCTTCCTGAACGTCGTGATCCTGCGCTTGCCCGTGATGCTGGAGCGCAAGTGGCGTCGCCAATGTGCCGAGATGATCGGTGCACCCTCGGAGAGTAGGGAGGCAGAGCGCTTTGATCTTATCCTCCCGCGCTCGCGCTGCCCGCACTGCGGACACCAGATCAAGGCCCTGGAAAACATTCCAGTAGTCAGCTTTCTGTGGCTGGGCGGCAAATGCCGGGAATGCGGGAAGGCGATTTCCTGGCGCTACCCGGCGGTAGAACTGGCTTCGGCCCTGGCATCCGCGATCGTCGCCTGGCAGTTTGGATGGCAATGGCAAACCGTCGCGGCGCTCGGATTCACCTGGACCTTGATCACGCTCACCGTCATCGACTATGACCACCACTTGTTGCCGGACGACATTACACTACCGCTGCTCTGGGCGGGGCTGCTCATCAACCTGCTCGTACCAATCGCATCGGCGTCGAGCGCCATCATTGGAGCCGCCGCAGGCTATCTCTCGCTCTGGTTGGTATTTCATGTTTTCAAGTGGCTCACCGGTAAGGAAGGCATGGGCTACGGCGACTTCAAGCTTTTTGCAGCCTTCGGAGCCTGGCTCGGCTGGCAACAACTGCCCTTCGTGATTCTGTTCGCTTCATTCTCCGGTGCCCTGGTAGGAATCGCTGCGATCATCGCACTCGGCCGGGACCGGCGTCTGCCGATTCCGTTCGGGCCTTTCCTGTGCGTGGCGGGATGGGTGGCCCTACTGTGGGGGGAACAGATTACGCGCGCCTACCTGCAATTCGCGCGCCTCGGCTGAGTGCCGTGCTGCGCATCGGACTTACCGGGGGAATCGGCAGCGGCAAGTCAACGATTGCCACCATGTTCGCGCGCCACGGCGCCCCGGTCATCGACACCGACGTCATTGCCAGGGAACTGGTTGAACCTGGCCTACCCGCCCTGAGAGAAATCGTAAATCACTTCGGATCAGACGTCTTGGATACGTCCGGACGCCTCGATCGAAGTCGCCTTCGTGATCTGATCTTTACCGATACCAAAGAACGAAGCGCCCTCGAGTCGATTCTCCACCCGAAAATACGGGCCATCGTCAGCGAGCGAATGGTGGCGCTCAACGCGCCCTATTGCATCGTAGTCGTTCCGCTACTCTTTGAAACCGGTTCAATGAAGACAATGGTGGATCGCGTACTTGTCGTCGACTGCCCGGAGGAACAACAAATCGCAAGAGTTGCCGCCCGCGATCATCTGAGCGAGGCCCGAATCCGCACCATTCTGCAGGCCCAGGTCACGAGGAACGAGCGACTTGCACATGCTGACGATGTGATTGTTAATGATCGTGATATCGCGGCGCTGGAAGCCGACATCGCCAAACTGCACGATCGCTATCTTGCCTTGGCAGCGCAATCCGAAAGGTAACGGCGCGCCTTAGGAACGGTAGTCTGCATTGATACTGACGTACTCGTGCGAAAGATCACTGGTCCAAACCGTGGCCTCGGCTGGGCCCGCATTAAGGCCGATCGTGACGCGGATTTCCGGTGACTTCATGACGGCTTGGCCCTGTGCCTCGGTGTAATCGGGCGCGAGCGCGCCATTGCGCACGACACAAACATTGTCGAGATGAATTGTCACGCGTTCGGCATCCAACCGCACGATCGGTGCGCGGCCAACCGCTGCAAGAATACGTCCCCAATTCGGGTCACTGGCAAAAAACGCGGTCTTTACGAGCGGCGAGTGAGCCACCGTGTAGGCAATCGCCAACGCGTCTCCTTCATTTTCTGCGCCAACCACGTGAATCGTGATGAACTTGGTGGCCCCTTCCGCATCACGCACAATCGCCTGTGCCAATTCCTGGAATGTCTGAGTGACCGCGCCGAGCAGTAGATCATAGTCGCTACCCTGCGGGGCACCAATCAATGGCGCGCCAGATAGGCCAGTTGCCACGAGCACACAACTGTCGTTCGTGGACGTGTCGCCATCGACAGTGATGCGATTGAATGACTGGCTAACCGCTGCGTGCACGCACGCCTGCAGTGCCTCGCGCGATACGGTCGCGTCGGTCGCGACAAAGGCCAGCATGGTAGCCATGTCCGGACGAATCATGCCGGCACCCTTCGCAATACCCGTCACGGTTACCTGCCGCCCGCCCAGGGAAATACGTCGTGAGCTTCCCTTGGGCACAGTATCGGTGGTCATGATCCCGTGCGCTGCGTCCGGCCATCCGGTATCGGAAAGTGCCGCAAGCGCCCCGGCCAGGCCATGAACCACGCGCGCAACGGGAAGTCGCTCGCCAATTACCCCGGTTGAGAATGGCAGAATTTCATCTGGCAAGCAGCCGATTTGCTTCGCCAATGCCGCGCAACAATCTTCGGCATCCGCGATGCCGGGCGCGCCGGTGCCGGCATTCGCAAAACCGGTATTGATGAGCAGCGCGCGGGGCGTTTGCCGGCTGAGATGCCTCTTGGCAACTGTGACGGGCGCCGCGCAAAAGCGATTCTGGGTGAAGGTCGCCACGCATTGAGCCCCGCTGGGGCATTCAATAACGACCAGATCGCGGCGATTGGGTTTGCGTATCGCAGCGGCGGTCGTTCCCAGACGCACACCTGGGACGGGATGCAACAGCGGCAGACCGGTTAGACCGACAGGCATGCGCAACGCTCGCTGGTTCTGGTATCGGACTGCGATTCTAGCCAGAAAACACCAGACCCGTACGGATTAGCCTAGCTTCCCGTGGCAGTGCTTGTACTTCTTTCCCGATCCGCACGGACAGGGTTGATTGCGGCCGATCTTAGGCTGCTCGCGCACAATCGTCTGAACGGCGGCAGTCTCTGGTTCCGCCGCTTCGGGCTCCCCTGCGCTCACGGATGGATGCAAGAAGTGCATTTCCTGCGGCGCGTGCTGCTTCTCCTCTAGGGCGGCTACATCGGACTCGGCCCGCACCTCCACCCGCGCGAGCAGTCCTATCACCTCCTGTTTGATTCGGCCAAGCATACCCGAGAACAACTCGAAGGCCTCCCGCTTGTACTCCTCCTTTGGATTCTTCTGGGCATAGCCGCGCAAATGAATACCCTGACGGAGATAGTCCATCGCTGCCAGATGGTCCTTCCACGCGGTATCCAGAATCTGCAACATCACCACTTTTTCAAGATGGCGCATCACCGGCACACCGACCGCCTCAGCCTTTTGCTGGTGCTGCGTGTCGGCTTCTGCGATCAATCGCTCCCGCAGGGTTTCCTCGTGCAAACCGGGTTCCGCCTTTAGCCAATCGCTCAGCGGACATTGAAGGCCACAGTCGCGGGCGAGCGCTTCTTCGAGCCCCTTGATGTCCCATTGTTCCTCGAGACTGTCCGGCGGGATGTACTGACCAACCAGTACGCTCAGCACGTCCCGGCGAATCGCCGCGACGCTGTCGGAAATATCCTCAACTTCCATGAGACGATTACGCTGCTCGTAAATCACCTTGCGCTGGTCGTTGGCGACATCGTCATACTCGAGCAATTGCTTACGAATGTCGAAGTTACGTCCCTCAACTTTGCGTTGGGCGTTTTCGATGGCGCGCGTCACCCATGGGTGCTCAATGGCCTCACCCTCCTGCATTCCGAGCCGCTGCATGAGTCCCGCAAGCCGTTCGCTCCCGAAGATACGAAGCAGATTGTCTTCCAGCGAAAGATAAAAACGTGATGAACCGGGGTCGCCTTGGCGTCCCGAACGACCGCGCAGCTGGTTATCGATGCGCCGTGATTCATGGCGCTCAGTGCCGATAACGTGAAGTCCTCCGGCTGCGAGCACATCCTCGTGGCGCTTGCGCCACGCCTCGCGCGCATGCGCATGCTTGGTAGCATCGTCCCCGAGCGCGGCAAGCTCCATTTCAAGGTTGCCGCCCAGCACGATATCGGTACCACGCCCCGCCATGTTGGTCGCGATCGTCACGGCGCGCGGACGCCCGGCTTCTGCCACGATATGCGCCTCGCGCTCATGGTGCTTGGCGTTCAGGACCTGGTGCGCAATATTCTCGCGCCCCATCAGCGAGGAGAGTTCTTCCGAGGCTTCAATCGAGGTCGTGCCAACCAGCACCGGTTGACCACGTTGATGACAGTCACGGATATCGGACAGGATCGCCGCGTGTTTTTCGCGTGCCGTGCGGTAGATCTGGTCACCCATGTCTTTGCGGATCATCGCGCGGTGGGTCGGAATAACCACCACTTCGAGACCGTAGATCTGCTGGAACTCATACGCTTCGGTATCTGCGGTACCGGTCATGCCGGCGAGTTTCTTATAGAGTCGGAAGTAGTTCTGAAAGGTAATCGTGGCGAGCGTCTGGTTTTCGTTCTGTATCGCCACCCCTTCCTTCGCCTCGATCGCCTGATGCAGACCTTCCGACCAGCGCCGACCCTGCATCATTCGACCGGTGAATTCGTCGATGATGATCACCTCGTTGTCGCGCACAATATAGTCGACCTCGCGCTTGAACAATGCATGTGCGCGCAACGCGGCGTTCAGATGATGCATTAGAATCAGATTGCCGACATCGTACAGGCTCGAGCCCGCCGCCAGCAGATTCGCTTTCGCCAGCAGGCCTTCGACCTTGTCGTGCCCCGCCTCCGTCAGAAATGCCTGCCGGGTCTTCTCATCGACACTGTAATCGCCTGGTCCATCCTCGAGCTGCTGACGCTCAAGCTTTGGGATGATGGCATTGATCTTGACATACAGATCTGTGCTTTCTTCCGCAGGTCCGGAAATGATTAGTGGCGTGCGTGCCTCATCGATCAGGATTGAATCGACCTCGTCAACGATAGCGAAATGGAGTCCCCGCTGAGCACGTTCCTCAAGGCGGAAGGCCATGTTATCGCGTAGGTAGTCGAACCCATACTCGTTATTCGTGCCGTAGGTAATATCCGCCGCATAAGCGGCGCGCTTTTCGGCCTGGTCCTGACCAGACACCACAACTCCCACGCTGAGACCCAGAAAACTATAGAGCCTACCCATCCACTCGGCGTCGCGTCGGGCCAGGTAATCATTCACCGTCACCACATGGGCGCCTTGCCCGCCGAGGGCATTCAGGTACACCGGGAGTGTTGCGACCAGTGTCTTGCCTTCGCCGGTGCGCATCTCGGCAATCTGGCCCTGATTGAGCACCATGCCACCGATCAGCTGGACATCGAAGTGGCGCATTCCAAGCGCACGCCGCGAGCCTTCGCGCACTACCGCAAAGGCCTCATGCAACAGCGAATCCACCGATTCGCCATTCGCAATCCGGTTGCGAAACTCGTTTGTCTTGGCTCGCAGTTGCTCGTCCGACAGCGGCACAAGACCTGCCTCCAGGGCGTTGATGCGCGCGACATCGTGGCCCAGACGCTTAACGAGCCGCGTGTTGCGGCTGCCGAAAACTTTGGTAAGGACGTTGGTGATCATGAATCGACGCGACTCACGCCCCGGGGCCGGGGTGCGAGGCCGCGATTATGGAGGAAAAGCGCCGGGACTTGAAGCGTGCGCGATCAGCGATCGGAGCGCAGATAACGCCCCGGGTTTACCGCAACGCCATTCTTGACCACTTCAAAGTGCAGGTGCGGGCCCGTGGAACGGCCAGTCGAGCCGACACGCGCGATCGCTTGACCCTTAGCGACACGATCACCAACCTTGACGAGTGCCGCAAGAGTGTGCGCATAGCGCGTGATCAGACCGGACTCATGCGTGATCTCTACCATGAGCCCATATCCCGCTTTCTCGCCGGCATGGGACACCACACCGTCACCCATGGCAAGAATGGACGATCCGAGGCGCGAGGCAATGTCGACGCCCTCGTGGTAACTCTGATAGCCGGTAAAGGGATCAGCGCGTTGACCAAAACCGGATGATACCCAGCCGCCTTCCACCGGCCAGCCCGAAGGTGTTACGGCGGCCGTCAGTTTCCGGTCGAGCAAGAGCGTTTCGAGCGCCATGAGCCGTTCGCGTTGGCGGTCAATCTCTCCGCCCACGCGATCCAGTGAAGCTAGCACATCGGGGCTCGACGCGGCCGCGAGCGCCACCTTTCGTTCTGGGCCACCCATCGCCGCATCTTGCGAGAAATTGAATTCGCGATTGTCGATCCCAGCCATACGCGTGAGTCGCGCACCCAGGGCATTGAGCCGCAGAATCTGTGCCTGCATCTGCCCGAGCTTGAGCGCAAGTGCATTCAGATGCGCTTCAGAATTCTTGCGCATTTCGACCAGCTTGGCCCGCTGGTTAGCAAGCGCGCGCTCATGCACCGCAATCGCGGCCAGTTCACCGCCATCGCGCGCCAGCATGACCTGCACGCGGAACGTCAGATAACCAAGCAAAATCGGCAACGCGATGAGTACCAATCCGATGACAATCAGATGTCCACGACTGAAGCTGGCATTTTGGCCCTTGCCGCTTCGACTTCCGGGAACAATGATGACATTCATGTTGAGCTGACTGGCCGGCTGGAATCGTTGCAATCAGGAAACCGGAACTGCACGCACGAAAGAAATCGGTGCTTCGTCCGTTTCCTCGTAGCTAATGAGTTCCCACGCGTCGCGCGTGGCGACGACCTTGCGCAAAAGGCGATTGTTGAGCGCATGCCCGGACTTGTGAGCACTGAACGCACCAATCAGCGGATGTCCGAGCAAGTAAAGATCGCCGATCGCGTCCAGGACCTTGTGTTTGACAAACTCGTCCTCGTAACGCAAGCCATCTTCGTTCAGAACCCGGTAATCGTCGAGCACGATGGCATTGTCAAAGCCGCCGCCGCGCGCAAGGCCGGCAGCACGTAGCGCCTCGAGATCGCCCATGAACCCGAAAGTGCGAGCTCGGCTCACCTCGCGAACGAAAGAGGTCGTGGAGAAATCGACGGTCGTCCGCTGGGAAGAATCCTGAAACATCGGATGCTTGAAATCTATCGTAAAGGAAACCTTGAAGCCCTCGAACGGCTCGAAGCAAGCCCACTTATCACCATCATCGATGCGAACCGGCTGCTTGATTCGCAGGAAACGCTTGGGAGCGGCCTGTTCGGCAATACCCGCGGATTGGATCAGGAATACAAACGGCCCGGCGCTGCCATCCATAATCGGCACTTCTGGCGCGGTCAGGTCAACAAAGGCGTTGTCGATACCAAGACCGGCAAAGGCTGACATCAAGTGCTCAACGGTAGAGACACGCGCACCACCACTTTCAAGGGTGGTCGAGAGCCGGGTATCACTTACGTTCTCCGGGCAAGCGCGCACATCGACGGGTTCATCGAGATCGACGCGGCGGAAAATGATACCCGTATCTGCTGGAGCTGGACGCAAGGTGAGGTAAACCTTCTCGCCCGTGTGCAAACCGACGCCGGTCGCACGAATAACATTCTTAAGTGTGCGCTGGCGAATCATCTGAAAGAAAATTGTTGAAGAACTCCACCCTGACCGCCCGAATCCGTTTTGTATGGTCGCGGAATAGACAAACAAAAACAGGCGGGGCAGACGCATCCCCATGGGATGGGGGAAAGCCGGCCACACTCCTGTTACTAACAGGTATTTAAGGTCATAAATCCGCGCCTGTCCAGCAAGTTCGCAACAGAAGTGGCACTCCTAAATACCCGAGGAACCGGTGGACCTACATCCCGGGCCGCCCGGTCTCAGAACTGCCTAATCCGCCTGTTTGCGCAGAAACGCAGGGATGTCGAGGTACTCAAGACCCCCATCCCCCCCCGTGCCGCCAGCGACGCTGCTGCGCCGATTGCGTATCACCGTCGGAGTGTCCAGCCGCTCGTAATCCGTTGTTCCGGTTCCGGTTTTCACCACCTTGTACGGCTGCTTGCGCTTTTCCTGGCCCAGCCCGGTTGCCACGATGGTCACGCGCAGCTCCTCGCGCATTTCCGGCTCGATCACAGTTCCAATGACGACCGTCGCGTCATCCGAGGCAAATTCCTTAATGGCACTACCGACCTCGTCGAATTCCCCGATCGCCATATCAATGCCGGCGGTCACATTTACCAGAATCCCGCGCGCACCAGAAATGTGCACGTCCTCGAGCAGCGGGCTGGATACCGCGGAAATCGCGGCCTCGCGCGCCCGCCCCTCGCCCCGGGCAGTGGCTGAACCCATCATGGCCATACCCATTTCGGCCATCACGGTACGGACATCTGCAAAGTCGACGTTGATAAGGCCGGGCCGGGTTATCAGCTCCGCGATTCCCTGCACGGCGTTCTGCAGCACTTGATTCGCCTTGCTGAAAGCATCGAGCAGGGTAGCTTCCTTTCCAAGCACCGTCAGGAGCTTCTCGTTCGGAATCGTGATGATCGAGTCCACAAACTCAACCAGCTCCTTGATTCCCTGCTCGGCAATCGTCATGCGCTTCTTGCCCTCGAACGGGAACGGTTTGGTCACGACCGCCACAGTCAGGATGCCCATGTCTTTCGCCACCTGTGCGACCACTGGTGCGGCGCCGGTACCGGTCCCACCGCCCATGCCAGCAGTGATAAATATCATGTCAGCGCCGGACAACACTTCGGCGATGCGCTCGCGGTCCTCGACCGCAGCCTGCCGCCCCACCGAAGGATCTGCTCCACAGCCGAGCCCCTTCGTAAGATTGGTACCGAGCTGCAGAATGCTCTTTGCGCGCGAGCGCTTCAGCGCCTGAGCGTCGGTGTTGGCGCTAATAAACTCCACACCCTCGATCTCGGCGCCCAACATGTGATCGACGGCATTTCCTCCCCCTCCGCCGACACCTATTACCTTGATTACGGCCTGCTGGCCGTAGGTATCCATTAACTCGAACATGCCAAGTTCCTCCTGTGCGTTGAACCGTTGAGACCCGCCGTCGTCCCGACCCTAAAAGTTGCCTTGAAACCAGCTCTTCATCTTTTCCATCATTCCTTTCACGCCTTCGACCTTGCCCGCCCGCGGCACAAATGATTGCCCGCTTTGACACTTCGCGCCGTACAGCACCAGTCCGACGCCAGTGGCAAAGATCGGGTTCTGAACAACGCCTTTTAGTCCACCGACGTATTGGGGCAGACCAAGACGCACAGGCATGTGAAACACCTCTTCTGCGAGATCCACCATGCCCTCCATCTTGGCGCTACCGCCTGTAATCACGACACCACTGCCGAGCACGTCCTCGAAACCGCTGCGCCGCAGTTCCGCCTGCACCAAGCCATACAACTCCTCAATGCGCGGTTCGATCACCTCGGCCAGCGTCTGGCGCGAGAGCTTGCGCGGAGGACGGTCCCCGACGCTCGGCACATCGATCGTCTCGTCCCGACTCGCCAGTTGGGTAAGCGCACAGCCATATTTCTTCTTGATGTCTTCGGCACTTTGCGTCGGCGTGCGCAGCGCCACTGCGATATCGTTGGTCACCTGGTCTCCGGCAATCGGAATGACGGCGGTGTGCCGGATTGCGCCCTCGGTGAATACCGAGATGTCGGTAGTGCCCCCACCGATGTCCACCAGGCAGACACCGAGTTCCTTTTCGTCCTCGGTTAGCGTGGACATGCTGGAGGCGAGCTGTTCTAGAATGATGTCGTCCACCTCCAATCCGCAACGGCGCACGCACTTGATAATGTTCTGTGCCGCCGAGACGGCTCCTGTGACGATATGCACCTTAGCCTCGAGGCGCACCCCGCTCATTCCGACCGGCTCGCGGATCCCCTCCTGTTTGTCGATGATGAATTCCTGTGGCAACACGTGCAGCACCTTCTGGTCGGCCGGAATCGCCACCGCGCGCGCCGCGGCAATCACCCGATCGACATCCCCGGGCCCCACCTCCTTGTCCTTGATCGCGACCACGCCATGCGAGTTGATAGATGAGATGTGCGAGCCGGCAATGCCGGCGTACACCGAGTGGATCTGGCAACCCGCCATGAGCTCGGCCTCCTCCACCGCGCGCTGAATGGACTGCACGGTGGACTCGATATTCACCACCACACCCTTCTTCATGCCACGTGATGGATGGTGTCCAACGCCGATGACCTCCACATCGCCCGTGGGCGCAATCGCTCCCACGATTGCGAGCACCTTGGAGGTCCCGATATCGAGCCCCACAATCAATCGCTCATCATCTTTCTTGGCCATTCTCATCCCTCATTGCTGTTTTCGGCGTACCGGGCCTCGCGGCGGGCTGCCGAGCGTGTGGGTGCCACGCCCACCGCAGGCGGCGGTGCACCACCAATCCACTGCACGGCAAAACCGTTCGCGTAGCGCAAGTCGACGTGGCGAATACTTGCCAGATGCGGTACCAGCGCCGCGGCATAAACGCGCACGAAGCGCTCGATCTTGTGGCTCGGCTGGTGGCGATCGAGCACCAGCACCAAACCGTTACTGAGTTCAACCTGCCAGCTCCGCCGGGCACTGAGCGCCAGGCGCTTGATCGAAAGATCAAGCGGTGCGAACAGCGCGGTGAGCTCGCCGTGCAACGCCAGCACCTGCGCACTGGTTCCCTCCGGCCCCTCAAGCAATGGCAAGTCGGCGTCATCTTCATCGCCCACCGGCACCACCTGGCCGACATCATTGACGAACTCACCTGCCCCCCAGCGCGCAACCAGCTGCTGCTCGCGGAATGCGATACTGATGTCGCGCGGCCAGGCACGTCGCACCGACGCCTCGTACACCCACGGCAGGCTCTCGACCTTCGCCTTGACGGCATCGAGATCAAGCATCAGGAAGTTGCCGCGCACCGCATCGCGCACCGCGAGCTCCAATTCACGGCTGGTGACGTGACGGAACTCGCCTTCAAAACGCACGTGCCGCGCAGGAAAGCTGTCGGTTCGCAGAAGCCAGTCGAGAACGAACAGCGCCGCGAATAGCGCAAGAAGCGCTGTAAATACCAGGAGCGAGGCCTGGTAGAGCGAAGCACCGCGATCAGCTTTCGCTTCAACGCTCGACATCGGCCAACTCCAGAATGCGTACTGCCAGTTCATCGAACCCGATGCCTGCCTCGCGGGCCGCCATCGGCACCAGACTGTGTGCGGTCATGCCGGGCGAGGTATTGGCCTCGAGAAAATAGGGCTCGTTTCGCGCGGTGAGCATGACATCCACCCGCCCCCATCCTCGGCAACCCAGTATCCGGTAGGCCTCAAGACTGAGCGCCTGAATTCGCCGCTCCTGTTCCGGCGCGATCCCGCTCGGGCAAAAGTAGCGCGTCTCATCCGAAAAATACTTGGCCTCGTAGTCATAGAGATCGGTCGCCGGCTGAATACGTACGAGCGGCAGCGCCGTTTCACCAAGAATCGAGGCCGTCAGCTCCTCACCCTCGATAAACTGCTCGGCCATCACCAGCGCGTCATGCTCCGCGGCCAGGGCGTATGCCGCCGGCAGCTCGGCCGCCGCCTTGACCTTGCTGAGTCCGATGGTCGAACCCTCGCGCGCCGGCTTCACAACGAGTGGCAGGCCAAGCTCGCTCGCCAATGCGTCCCATTCGGTTGCCGCGTCCAGCATTCGGAAGCGCGGCGTCGGAATACCCACCGCCAGCCAGATCAACTTGGTGCGCCACTTGTCCATGGCCAGCGCCGAGGCCATCACGCCACTACCGGTGTATGGAATACCCATCAGTTCAAGCGCACCCTGCACCGTCCCATCCTCGCCATAGCGTCCGTGCAACGCGATGTGTACGCGTGCGAATCCTTCGCGCTTCAGGTCTTCGAGCGGTCGCTCTGCTGGGTCAAAGCGGTGGGCATCCACGCCACGGCGGCGCAGCGCCTCGAGCACCGCCGTCCCGCTCATGAGTGAGATCTCGCGCTCGGCCGAGCGCCCACCCATCAGCACGGCGACCTTGCCGAAATCGCTATTCATGCCGACGCTTCCCCCACTACCCGCACTTCGGAAACGAGCTGTACCCCGTGGCGCCGCTCCACTTCAGTGCGCACGCGCGCAATCAGTCGTTCGATGTCAGTAGCGCTGGCGCCACCACGGTTCACGATGAAATTCGCGTGCAGCTCCGAGACACATGCATTTCCCTCGCATACACCCTTTAACCCGCAAGCCTCAATGAGCCGCGCGGCATGATCTCCCGGCGGGTTCATGAATACCGATCCGGCATTTGGCAGTTGCGTTGGCTGGGTCGCGCCACGCTTGGCGAGCAGTGACTTGATTAGTGCCTTGCCGTTTTCCTGCTCGGCTCGCGCTAAACGAAACACGCCCGCTACAAACCACTCTCCCGCAGGCCCGCGCTGTTGGCGATAACCGATTTCGTAGTCGCCCGGCATGCGCGTGCGCAATATCCCGTGGCGATCCACCGTTTCTACGGCCTCAACGATCCTCCAGGTCTCTCCGCCAAAGGCACCGGCGTTCATGGCCAATGCGCCGCCGATGGTGCCCGGTATGCCGGCCAAGAACTCGGCGCCGGTAAAACCATTGTCGACACAGAAGCGCGCCACTTTGGCGCTCGCCACCCCTGCTTCGGCGCGCACCCTGCCCTCGCCGACGAAACCGATGCGATTGAGTGCACCGCTCGTCATCACCACCGTGCCGCGAATACCGCCATCGCGTACGAGCAGGTTGCTGCCAAGCCCCGCCCAAGTGAGCGGCTCCGTCGGCTGGGTCTGCTTCAGAAACTCCACCAGGTCCTCGAGATCTGCCGGCACATAGAGCCGGTCGGCCGGCCCGCCGACGCGCCAGCTGGTATGGCGCGCCATTGGCTCGTTATGGAACAGCTGTCCACGCAATGTGCTGGCGGCCATCATTGCGGCGTCCTCAACGTCTGGGGCAGTGCGGCCGCGACTCGCCCGATATCGCCAGCACCAAGCGTCAGCACGATATCGTTCGGCTGTAGCAGGCCCGCCAGCACTGCGGGCAACTCGTTCACATCCGGCACAAATATCGGGTCGGTTTTGCCGCGTGCGCGAATTGCCCGGCAGAGTGCCCGCCCATCCGCACCGGGAATCGGCTTTTCGCCCGCGGCATAAACTTCGGTGACGAGCAGCGTATCTATCTCGGCAAGTACCGCTGTAAAGTCATCGAACAAATCGTACGTCCGGGTGTAACGGTGCGGCTGGAAAGCCACGACCAAGCGGCGCTGCGGCCAGGCACGCCGGGCGGCGTCCACTGTCGCAGCGATCTCACGCGGGTGGTGACCATAGTCGTCCACCAACATGACCTCTCCGCCGGCTACTTTTACGTCACCGTTGATCTGGAAGCGCCGCCCGATTCCGGAAAAATTCGCTAGTGCCCGGGCAATAGCGTCCTTGCCCACTCCCAACTCATTGGCAATTGCGATGGCGGCGAGCGCGTTTTGCACGTTGTGCCGACCCGGCTGATTGAGCGTCACGCTGAGCCAGTTGCGCGTTCCAGGTACGTCGACGATGAAGCGCATGGTCAGACCGTCCTCACGTATGTCGCGCGCTCGCACGTCCGCATCCGCGCTCAGGCCATAGGTGAGTAATGGCTTATGTACCGCTGGCATAATGTCCCGCACCGTAGCGTCGTCAACGCACAGCACCGCCAGCCCGTAGAATGGCAGTTGGTGCAGAAAATCAATAAAAGCCTGTTTTAGGCGCTCGAAATCCCCGCCGTAGGTCGCCATATGGTCCGCGTCAATGTTTGTCACCACAGCCATGAACGCTTGCAGGTGCAGAAAAGACGCATCGCTCTCGTCAGCCTCGGCAACGAGATAGGCGCCGCGACCCAACCGCGCATTGGTGCCCGCGCTGTTGAGTCGGCCACCAATCACAAACGTCGGATCAAGGCCGCCCTCGGCAAGGCAGCTCGTCACAAGGCTGGTTGTCGTGGTCTTGCCATGGGTGCCCGCGATGGCGATACCACGCTGCAGACGCATGAGTTCGCCGAGCATCTCGGCGCGCGGAATGACGGGGATCTTGGCTGCGCGCGCGGCCTGCACCTCCGGATTGGCGGGCGTTACCGCCGAGGAAATCACTACCACGTCGGCGCCCTCCACAAGGTGCGCGTCGTGCCCGATGTGAACGGCAACACCAAGCGAGGCCAATCGCTTGGTGTTTGGAGATTCCCTGGCATCCGAACCACTGACCTCGAAGTCGAGATTCTTCAAGACTTCGGCAATGCCACACATACCCGCACCGCCGACGCCCACAAAGTGCACGTGTCTCACGCGGTCACGCATATGCCGCCTCCGCACCGAGTGGGGACCCGCTGAAGCACGGGAACATACGAGTGTCGAGAGGGTAGCGATTGCGAGTTTGTCCATCGGTGCACATCATGTCGCTACCTCGCTGACTTCGTGGGCGACCACCTCATCGGCGTCGACAATCGCCAGGCTGCGCGCGGCGCGCGCCATCTTGAGAATCAGTTCGCGGTTGTCCGTGCACTCGGAAAGCACGGTGGCGAGACGCTCCGCGGTGAGCTCCGTCTGCGGAAGCAACGTGGCCGCATCAGCCTCAACGAGCAAACGTGCGTTGGCGGTCTGGTGATCGTCGACGGCATGTGGATAGGGAACCAGAATTGCCGCTACGCCCGCGGCCGCGACTTCGGCAACTGTCATAGCACCGGCGCGGCACAGCACCAGATCCGCCCAAGAAAAGGCTGAAGCCATATCATCGATAAACTCGACGACCCGCGCGGCACAGTCGCCATAGGCTGCCTGCGTCGACTCCGCCATACCGCGGCCGCACTGGTGCCAAACCTCCGGTCGCGCGGCGGCAGGCATCGCACACACCGCCTGAGGGACGATATCGTTGAAGGCCTTGGTGCCCTGGCTGCCGCCGATAACCAGTAGCTGCAACCGGCCGCTCCGTTCGGCAAGCCGCGTCTCCGGCGGCGCCAGTTCCGCGATTTCGCGCCGCACCGGGTTGCCAACGTGGCGCGCGGCGGCGAGCGATCCGAACGCACCGGGGAATCCGCTCAACACCCGATCAGCGAGCGCGGCGAGGACACGATTGGTCAGTCCCGGTACCGCATTCTGCTCGTGGACGACGAGCGGAACTCGGGTGAGCCAGGCCATGACGCCGCCCGGACCCGCCACGAATCCGCCCATCGACAACACTGCATCGGGCTTCACGCGGCGCAGGACGCGCCACGCTTGCCACAGTGCGTAGGTAAGCGTGAACGGAAGCCGCAACCATGCCCGCCAACCGCTGCGACGCACACCGCGGATGGTTAGCCATTCCATATTGATAGGCAGTCCGGAGGCCGGCACCGCACGTGCCTCGATACCGCGGCGCGTGCCGAGCCAGGTCACGCGGACGCCGTTCTCGGTCAGCCGGCGCGCAACCGCGAGCGCGGGATAGACATGCCCGCCCGTGCCGCCGGCCATGATGAGAACTGAAGTAGTCACGGGTAAACCACCTCTTGAGTCGCGCGCTTTCCCGGCATGCCGCGTGTCTCGCGCTCGATTCGCAACAACAGACCGAGTGCGATACAGCTCACCAGCATGCTTGAGCCGCCGTAGCTCATGAAAGGCAGCGTGAGACCCTTGGTCGGCAGCATGCCGAGGTTTACGCCCATGTTGATCAGCGCCTGCCCGCCGAGAAACATGCCGAGGCCCTGCGCGAGACGAGCCGCGTAAATCATGCCGACGCGCTCGGCCTGGCGGGCTATTGCAAACGTACGCATGATCAACAGCCCGAATAGAGCCATCACCGTCAGCACCCCGAGCAAGCCAAGCTCCTCGGCGATGACGGCCAGCAGAAAGTCCGTGTGGGCAGCCGGGAGGTAGGAGAGTTTCTGTACGCTCGCGCCCAGCCCCGCGCCTAGCCAGCCGCCGCGCCCGAAGGCGATCAGCGCCTGCACCAGCTGAAAGCCGGAATTAAATGGGTCGGCCCAGGGATCAAGGAAGCTGGTCACACGGCCCATGCGATAAGGCGAAATCACGGTAAGCGCAACCATTCCGCCGATTCCCGCACCAACCACCAGTGCAAAGTGCCAGAACCGCACGCCGCCAAGAAACAGCATCCCGAACACCGCGAACGTAATCACCACCACGGTGCCGAGGTCTGGTTCCAACAGCAGCAAGGCTCCGACTGCCGCGACCACCAGACTGATCATGACGATACCCTGGGTGAAATTCCGGAGCTCCCCCTGCTTGCGCACCAGGTAACCGGCCACGTAGACAATCATGAAGAGCTTCATCATTTCCGAGGGCTGCACGTTCATAATGCCGAGCCGCAACCAGCGCGAACTTCCGTTGACATGCGCGCCGACACCCGGGATCAGCACGACGATCAGCAGCACGATACCGGTCAGCAAGAGCGCCGGCCCCGCCATTTCCCACAATCGGATCCGCAAGCGCACTACCAACGCCATCAAGGTAAGTCCAAGCAGCACGTGCACGACGTGGCGCAACAAGTAGTAACCGCTGAAGCCGCTCGCGCGGCTCGCGTAGCCGATCGATGCCGAGTAAACCATGACCACCCCGAACAGAATCAACGCTGCCGCCGTGCCGACAAGCCACGGATCCCACGCGAGACGCGGGCGTCCCGCTCGTTCGCCGCGTGCGCCGGAGAAAGCACTCGCGCGGCGCAGGAAATCACTCATCACTGCGCTCACGCGAGCACCTCCTGCACGGCCGCACGGAATACGTCGCCGCGATGCTCGTAGTTGCGAAACATATCGAAGCTCGCACACGCCGGGGACAGCAAGACGACATCGCCGTTCTGCGCCAGCTGTTTGGCTTCAATTACCGCGGCGCGCATGTCCGGCGCGTGTCGTACCGGCACCACGGACCCGAGCGCGCGCTCGATCTGCGGGGCATCGCGTCCAATCAGCACCACGGCGCGCGCGTGCCCTACCACCGCTGTCCTGAGTTCGCTGAAATCCTGGCCCTTGCCGTCGCCGCCGGCGATCAGCACGACCGGCGTGCTCATGCCATTTAGCGCCGCGATGGTCGCGCCAACATTCGTTCCCTTGGAGTCGTCGTACCAGCGCACGCCGTCGCGCTCGGCCACCAGCTCGGTGCGATGCCTGAGCCCCTTGAAGTTGCGCACGGCCGCGCGGCAATCGTTGTCTGAGACTCCCATCGTCTGCGCCAGCGCCATGGCCGCAAGCGTGTTCGCAAGGTTGTGCCGGCCCGCGAGCGGAACTTCTGCCGCCGGCATCAGCAGCCTCGTGCCACGTGCCAACCACTCGCCGTCTGTGCGCTGCACCACGCCATAGTCGTCGACACCCGCCGGCGCGCCGAGCGTGAAGCGCAACACGCGCCGGCCGGGGGTCGCCATCCGCGCTACCAGCGCGTCATCAGCGTTCAATACCATCGCACCACGGCCGCGAAAGATCCTTGCCTTCGCACTCGCGTAGGCATCCATACTGCCGTAGCGATCCATGTGATCGGGGGTGAGATTCAGCACAGCGGCAGCGTGCGCGTCGAGGCTCCAGGTGGTCTCGAGTTGAAAGCTGGAGAGTTCCAGCACGTAGACCTGCGGCGTCTCTGCCTCCAGCAGCTCAAGCGCCGGCACTCCGATGTTTCCACCGACTGCGGTCTTTAGTCCGCCGGCCCGGCACATCTCGCCCACCAGGGCCGTGACGGTGCTCTTGCCGTTAGCGCCAGTAATTGCGAGCACCGGCGCGCGCGCCGCTTGCGCGAAGAGTTCAATATCACCGATCGGACGTGCGCCGCCGGCCACTGCGTGCGCAATAAGCGGCTCATTCACCGACAGGCCCGGGCTCACCACCAGCAGGCCCGGAACCTCGAATAGCGCCGGTGCGAGTGTCCCGGTCTGAACGCTCACCTGCGGCAGTTCCTGCCGCAACGCATCGAGCTTCGGAGGTTGCGCGCGCGTATCCACCGCCGTCACCTCATAGCCCAGGCGGACGAGGTAGCGTGCGCAAGACAGGCCGGTGAGACCGAGTCCCACCACCAGTGCGCGCTTTTCCTGCCCCCTAGCCATTGCCACCGCAGCCACGTTCCTGTCGTTCCCTGGTTCCGTCTAGCGAATCTTCAATGTCGCGAGCCCGACCAGCACCAGAATCAGGCTGATGATCCAGAACCGCACGATGACGCGCGGCTCGGGCCAACCCTTCAGTTCGAAATGGTGATGGATCGGGGCCATGCGAAAAATGCGTTTGCCGGTGAGCTTGAACGACGCGACCTGGAGCATCACCGATACGGTTTCCATCACGAACACGCCACCCATGATGAAAAGGACAATCTCCTGCCGGGTCGTCACCGCCACGACGCCGAGCGCGGCGCCGAGCGCGAGCGCGCCGATGTCGCCCATGAACACCATGGCCGGATAGGTGTTGAACCACAGGAAACCCAGTCCGGCACCTACAATGGCCGCGCAAAACACCAGCACTTCGCCCACGCCGGGGATGTAGGGAAAACCGAGGTAACCGGCGAACTTCACGTG
>LJVB01000125.1 GCA_001304215.1 Acidithiobacillales bacterium SM1_46
AGGATCCGTATGTCGAGCAGCCCGGCAAGGAGCGCTTTCGCCTGCCGCCGGAACCGGAAGAAATGGTGACCCGGACCTTTTGCGGCACCTAGCCGCTACCTAGCTGTGGTGCACGCCGGGATGTTATGCCGGCCGTCCCGGGTTTTCGGGATGGTTCGGCCGCGCGCACTTTTTGAAACCCGCAGATAGAATGACCCACTGGTCGGGGAAGTTCCGCTACCGATTGGGGAGAACAAGAAAAAGTGAAGCAGATCACCAGAGGAGGGTGTGATTTCGCGATGCATCGATCGTGGGGCGCTGCGGCAATAATTCTCGCGGCATTGCTCGGCGGTTGCTCGCCGGCGGGCGATTCCGGTTCATCGGCGCAGGGCCAGTACGTAGGCGAGGAGACTTGCGCGGGCTGCCACGAGGCGCAGCACAAGGCCTGGGCCGGTTCGCACCATGATCTCGCCATGCAGGATGCCAGCGAGCAAACGGTGCTTGGCAACTTCGCGGATGCGCGCTTCTCCTACGCGGGCGTGACAAGCCGGTTCTTCCGTCGCGATGGCAAGTTTTTCGTTAGCACCGATGGTCCGGACGGCAAGCTCGCGGATTTCGAGATCAAGCACACCTTTGGCGTCGAGCCGCTGCAGCAGTACCTGATCGAGCTGCCCGGCGGGCGGCTGCAGGCGTTGTCCATCGCGTGGGATGTGAAGGGCAAGCGCTGGTTCCACCTGTATCCCGGAGAGCGCATCGACTACCGCGACGAGCTGCACTGGACCGGTCTCGCCCAGAACTGGAACTACATGTGCGGCGAGTGCCACGCGACCGACTATCACAAGAACTACGATGCCGGGACCGGCACGTTCAAGACCACCGCGAGCCGCTTCGATGTCGGTTGCCAGGCCTGCCACGGGCCGGCTTCACGGCATGCCGATTGGGCCAGGCGCGCGGGCGACAGAGCCACGCAAGCGTCGCACGGTTCCCGCAAGCAAGACTTCGACATCGACCTCGCGGCGCGCGATTCACGCCTGCAAATCGAGACCTGCGCGCGTTGCCATTCGCGCCGCGTGACGCTCTCTGCCGATTATCGTCACGGCAAGCCGTTGATGGACACGCACCTGCCGGCGCTGTTGTCGGAGTCGCTCTATTTTGCCGATGGGCAGATTCGCGATGAGGTCTATGTCTATGGTTCGTTCCTGCAGAGCCGGATGCATGCGAAGGGAGTGCGCTGCAGCGACTGCCATGAGCCGCATTCCACGAAGACCCGCGCCAGCGGCAATGCGCTGTGCGTGACGTGCCATAACGCCACGGCGACGGGTGCCGGCGCCCACATCGATGCCAGCGGCCTGAAGCGCAAGGACTATGACTCGCCGGCACATCATTTTCACAAGGCCGGCAAGCCGGGCGCGCAATGCGTCGACTGCCATGCGCCGGCGCGTACTTATATGGTGGTCGATCCACGGCGCGACCACAGCTTTCGCATCCCGCGACCGGATGTCTCGGTGGCGATCGGTGCGCCGAACGCCTGCACCGGTTGTCACAGCAAGCAGTCCGCCCAGTGGGCGGCCGACAAGGTGGCCAAATGGTATGGACCGGATCGGCGCAAGGAGCCGCACTATGGACTCGCCCTCGATGCCGGTCGCCAGGCGAAGCCCGGCGCGTTGAAGGGGCTCGTGGCACTTGCCGATGATGCGGCGCAACCCGCCATCGTGCGCGCCACGGCACTACAGCTGCTCTCCACCTATCCGGGGCGTTCGGCGCTCGCGGCACTGCAGCGTGGGTTGCGCGATGCGGACCCGCTTGTGCGGCTTGCGGCCGTAACCGGGCAGGAGCGATTGCCACCCGATCAGCGTGCTGCGGCGCTCGCGCCGCTGCTGGGCGATCCGGTGCGCGCCGTGCGCATGGAGGTGGCGCGCCTGCTCGCGCCGGCCGCTGCCGCGCTGGCCGCGGCCGACAAGGAGCGACTTAACCACGCGCTCGCGGAGTTCGAAACCGTGCAGCGGGAAAACGCCGATCGCCCGGAGGCGCACTTGAATCTCGGCAATCTGCACCTCGCGCGCGGCGAGGCCGCGCTCGCGGAGGCAGCGTATCGCAAGGCCATCGCGCTTGATGCGCATTTCGTTCCGGCCTACGCGAACCTTGCGGATCTCTATCGCACCCAGAAACGCGACGCCGATTCCGAGAAGATGCTGCGCGAAGGTTTGAGGGTGGCGCCGAAGGCGGCCAGTTTGCGCGAGGCACTGGGACTGGCGTTGGTGCGCCAGAGCCGCAAGGATCTGGCGCTCGCAGAGTTCGCCAACGCAGTGAGGGTCGAGCCGGACAACTCGCGGCATACCTATATATATGCCGTCGCGCTGGATAGTGCCGGGCGTCGCGCCGAGGCGATCCGTATTCTGAAGGCTGCGGCGGCGAAGCGTGGCGACCGGGATGTGCTGCTCGCGCTGGCAAGTTTTTCCTCGCAGGCCGGCGATCGCGCGGGAGCCGAGGCGGTTATGCGCATGCTCGCTTCCATCAATCCGGATGATCCGGCACTAGACGAATACGCGAGACTGCCACGCTGACAGCATCAGGGAGAATTCCCTAAGAAAAGTGGGCTTTGGGCTGGAAAGAACTTGTGGTCCAATTGCGGAATCCGTGGCTGTATCGTTTATCGCGGATTACGCCTTCCAACTAGTGTGGACAGGGACGCATGTCAGGGAACGAATCCAGTTGTCTCGCTTCAATGTGATGACGATGTTTCCAGGTGCGTCGGCCGTTCCGTTGTCCATGGCTGACTATTGTCTATTGGCAAGAGGAGAACAAGACCAATGAAGAATCCGCTTAAAGGAATGGCGCAACCCGTGCCGTTGCTCGCTGCGGCGCTGTTTTTCTGCAGTGCCGTTGCGCAGGCACAAACCGCGAAGCCCAATATTCTCGTCATCTGGGGCGACGATATCGGCACCTGGAACATCAGCCACAACAATCGCGGCATGATGGGTTATCGGACGCCCAATATCGATCGCATCGCGAAGGAGGGCCTCTCCTTTACCGACTACTACGGGCAGCAAAGCTGCACCGCGGGCCGCGCCGCCTTCATTAACGGGAGCGTGCCGGTGCGCACCGGCATGACCAAGGTGGGCATGCCCGCCGCCAAGGAAGGCTGGCAGAAAACCGATGTGACGATGGCCACGGTGATGAAGAGCCTGGGTTACGCCACGGGCCAGTTCGGCAAGAACCACCAGGGCGACCGCGACGAGCACCTGCCGACGATGCACGGGTTCGATGAGTTTTTTGGCAACCTCTACCACCTCAACGCCGAGGAGGAGCCGGAAAACCGCGACTATCCTGCCGACCTGAAGCTCGCCAACGGCAAGACCTTCCGGGAGACGTTTGGCCCGCGCGGCGTGATCCATTCCTGGGCGCAGCCCGGCGGCAAGCAGAAGATCCAGGACACCGGTCCGCTTACCCGCAAGCGCATGGAAACGGTGGACGAGGAAACCCTAGCCGCAGCCAAGGACTTCATCCAGCGTCAGCAGAAGTCCGGCAAGCCCTTCTTCGTCTGGTGGAATGCCACGCGCATGCACTTTCGCACCCACGTCAAGCAGGAGCACAAGGGAATCAGCGGTCCGAGCGGCGACGAATATCACGACGGTATGGTCGAGCACGATCGGCATGTGGGCGATTTGCTCAAGCTGCTCGATGACCTCGGCCTCGCGAACAACACTATCGTGATGTACTCCACCGACAACGGCCCCCACTACAACACCTGGCCCGACGCCGCTACCACCCCGTTCCACGGCGAGAAGAACTCGAACTGGGAGGGAGCCTATCGCGTTCCGGCCTTCGTCCGTTGGCCGGGCAAGTGGCCTGCCGGCGAGACGCTCAACGGCATCGTCTCCCACGAGGACTGGTTGCCGACCTTCGCGGCGGCAGCGGGAGATGCGGCCATCAAGGACAAATTGCGCAAGGGCGTGACACTGAACGGCCGCAAGTACAAGAACTACATCGACGGCTACAACATGCTCGACTACCTCAGCGGCAAGGTGAAGGAATCGCCCCGCAAGGAATTCATTTACGTGGACGACGGCGGCGAAGTCGCCGCCATCCGCGTCGGTGACTGGAAGGCCGTCTACCTCGAAAACCGCGCCAATCGCCTTCAGATCTGGAAGGAGCCGTTTGTCGCGTTGCGCGCGCCGGATCTCTACAACCTGCGCCGTGATCCGTTCGAGAAGGCCAAAATCGGTTCCAACACCTATGAGGATTGGTATATCGACCGCGCCTACCTGCTCGGGCCCATGCAGGTCGTCGCCAGCAAGTTCCTCCTGACGCTCAAGGATTACCCGCCCAGCCAGGCGCCGGGCGACTGGAGCCTCAAATCGCTGGAGCAGCGGATCAAGCACATGACCGCAGGCGGCAACTGATCGAGTCACCTGGCGGCGCGCCCCACACGGAGCGCGCCGCCTGTTTACGCAATCGTAGAACTGGTCGGACCTGACAACGAAACCGCCCAGTAGGCGGTGACGATGCGTTGCTTAGCGCGCCCGAGACCATCTGTCTGTAGATTGTAGCTTCCGCTCGAGGGGCAAGAGTCGGATTTCGCGGCCTGCATGGATGCGATTGGTCGCGAGCGATATCGTGTACACGCGACCAATTTGGCAAGAATGTTTGATTTGGACATATCTGACCTGAAACCGTCGGTTGGACAGGCACCGATGTTCATTTCTGTTTGGTCCACGATAGATAGGGACAAGGCCACATGAAAACAATACGAACGATCCAGTTCCTGTTGCTTCTTGCCGTACCCATCCTTGCCGTTGCGGCGAAGGTTCCGGATCCGCTGCCGTCATGGAACGATGGCGCCGCCAAGCAGACCATTACCGCGTTTGTCCAGGCCACGACCACACAGGGTCGCAGTACCTTTGTGCCACCGGCCGAGCGCGTCGCCGTGTTCGACAACGATGGCACGCTCTGGCCGGAACAGCCGATGTATTTCCAGCTTGCCTTTGCGCTCGACCGCGTGAAGGCGCTGGCCCCGCAGCATCCCGAGTGGAAAACCAAGCAGCCATTCAAGGCTGTGCTAGAGGGTGACCTCAAGACCGTGCTTGCCGGCGGCGAGCACGCGCTAATCGAGCTCGTCATGGCCACCCACGCGGGCAATACCACCGAAGAGTTTGCGCGCATCGTGGAGGAGTGGATCGCCACAGCGAAGCATCCGAAGACGGGTCGCCGTTACACGGAGATGGTCTATCAGCCGATGCTGGAATTGCTCGCCTACTTGCGGGCGAACGGGTTCAGGACCTACATCGTTTCCGGGGGCGGCATCGAATTCATGCGTCCGTGGACCGAGAAGGTCTACGGCGTTCCGCCCGAACAGGTTGTGGGTAGCAGCATCAGGACCAGGTTCGAAATGCGTGGTAGCAAGCCCGTCCTGGTTCGTCTCCCCGAGGTGAACTTCATTGACGACAAGGCCGGCAAACCCGTCGGCATCCATTCGCATATCGGCCGCCGCCCGATTGCTGCGTTCGGCAACTCGGACGGCGACCTGCAGATGCTGCAATGGACTTGCATCGAGCGGCAGCCGAGTTTCTGCCTGTACGTTCATCACACCGATGCGAAGCGCGAGTGGGCTTACGATCGCACGTCCGGCATCGGCCGCCTCGACAAGGGCCTCGACGAAGCCAAGGCCAAAGGCTGGACGATCGTCGACATGCAGAAGGACTGGAAGGTCATTTACCCGACTGTGCCGAAATGAAGGCCGCCCCAAGGTTTGGCCCCATGAGTCAATAAACGGTCGCGGTTCCCAGCCTGTTTCGAGCCGACAACTCCGGCGGATTCATGGGCAGTCAGAGGCTAACCAGCGCACCAGATCGCGTCGTGAGCGTCTATGCTCGGTCTAGTGTGTATGAACCCCGGTATCCGACGGGCGAGGCGGTCTGAATGGAGGAGGAACGTATGCTTCGAGTGCCAGCTAGGTGGAGGGCGGCAGCTGCTGCCCTTTTCATTTTTGCGTTTGGCGTTTTTGAGCCAGCGTCGGCGGAACGGGCGTCATCTCCCATTGGTGTCGTGATCATGCACGGCAAGGGCGGTATGCCTGGCGGGCTGGTGGCGGGGCTCGCCTCTTCGCTCGAAGCGAAGGGCTATCTGGTCTCGAACATCGAGATGCCGTGGTCGAAAAAGCGCCAATACGATGTTGATGTCCGGGCTGCCGAGAAGCAGGTCCAGTCCGCCGTTGATGAGTTGCGGGCCAAGGGAGCGACGCATGTGTTCGTTGCCGGTCACAGCCAGGGCGGCGTGTTCGCGCTGCATGTCGGTGGTCAAACGACCGCAACTGGCATTGTCGCCATCGCGCCGGGCGGAAATGTTGCCA
Organism: Acidithiobacillales bacterium SM1_46; assembly: GCA_001304215.1. Classification (GTDB taxonomy): domain Bacteria; phylum Pseudomonadota; class Gammaproteobacteria; order Acidiferrobacterales; family Sulfurifustaceae; genus SM1-46. The sequence continues at coordinate 6,329 of LJVB01000125.1, forward strand.
ACTCGCTCTTTCGCGAAAAGCTCGGCGCCACAGTGGCCGAGGCACGCAAACTTGTGGCGGATGGCAAGGGTAATGAAAGAACCCAGCTTTATGATTTCGAGGGATCCAAGGGAATGATCCCGGTCGCGACCACGGCAGCGGTTTACCTCACCTGGTTCGACCCGAACGGCGCCATGAACCAGTGGTCGGCCTCGAAGAATATGAACCCCAAGGTGCCGGTCCTGTTCATAGCGCCAACCGGCGACTATCCGGGCCTGCTCAAAGTGAAGCAGGACATGTTCGGTTCGCTTCCAGCGAATCCTCTGACACAGATCTACGAGCCGGATTCGAACCACAAGGATGCGCCTACCGCGTCGGTTGACGAGATAGCGCGCTGGACGGCCGAGGTCGCAAGCAGGACCACCACCGCGCAACGCCGCTGAGAGAACAATCGAGGACTGACCACGGTTGCTTTCCACGGATGTCCGTTAAGCGGCCATTAACGGCTCGACGGATCGCTACTGCAAGCCAGGCATCGTCTCGAGTGTCTACTGTAATGAGCTTACCGCGGAATCTAAGCGGTTATGGCGAGCGCCACCTGTGGCTACTGACCCGCGGGACAACAAACCGGGATAGATTTATTTTCCAGTAAAGC
>LJVB01000126.1 GCA_001304215.1 Acidithiobacillales bacterium SM1_46
GATATGAACTCTTGGGCGGTATCAGCCTGTTATCCCCGGAGTACCTTTTATCCGTTGAGCGATGGCCCTTCCATACAGAACCACCGGATCACTATGACCTGCTTTCGCACCTGCTCGACTTGTTTGTCTCGCAGTCAAGCGCCCTTCTGCCATTACACTCGACGCACGATTTCCGACCGTGCTGAGGGCACCTTCGCGCTCCTCCGTTACACTTTGGGAGGAGACCGCCCCAGTCAAACTACCCGCCACACACTGTCCCGGGCCCGGATAACGGGTCACGGTTAGAACCTCAAAACCGTCAGGGTGGTATTTCAAGGTTGGCTCCACGAAGGCTGGCGCCTCCGCTTCAAAGCCTCCCACCTATCCTACACAGACAATTTCAAAGTTCAGTGTGAAGGTATAGTAAAGGTTCACGGGGTCTTTCCGTCTTGCGGCGGGAACGCTGCATCTTCACAGCGATTTCAACTTCGCTGAGTCTCGGGTCGAGACAGTGTAGCCATCATTACGCCATTCGTGCAGGTCGGAACTTACCCGACAAGGAATTTCGCTACCTTAGGACCGTTATAGTTACGGCCGCCGTTCACCGGGGCTTCGATCAGGAGCTTCGCCTTGCGGCTGACCCCATCAATTGACCTTCCGGCACCGGGCAGGCGTCACACCCTATACTTCCTCTTTCGAGTTTGCAGAGTGCTGTGTTTTTGATAAACAGTTGCAGCTACCGATTCTCTGCGACCTCTCTCGGCTCCAGGCGCAGGCCCTTCACCTAATAGAGGCACACCTTCTTCCGAAGTTACGGTGTCAATTTGCCGAGTTCCTTAACCCGAGTTCTCTCAAGCGCCTTAGAATTTTCATCTCGCCCACCAGTGTCGGTTTGGGGTACGGTCGCCGTGAGCTGAAGCATAGAGGATTTTCCTGGAAGCAGGGCATCAGTCACTTCGCTCTCTAAAAGAGAGCTCGTCATCACGCCTCAGCTAAGCCGCACGGATTTGCCTATGCAGCACGCCTACACGCTTAAACCGGGATAACCAACGCCCGGATGACTTAGCCTTCTCCGTCTCCCCATAGCACTCACGGTCGGTACAGGAATATTAACCTGTTTCCCATCGACTACGACTTTCGTCCTCGCCTTAGGGGCCGACTCACCCTGCGCCGATTAACGTTGCGCAGGAAACCTTGGGCTTTCGGCGAACGGGTTTTTCACCCGTTTTAACGCTACTCATGTCAGCATTCGCACTTCTGATACCTCCAGCAACCCTTACAGGTCACCTTCGCAGGCGTACAGAACGCTCCCCTACCACACGTATTGCTACGCATCCGCAGCTTCGGTACACGGCTTGAGCCCTGTTAAATCTTCCGCGCGGGCCGACTCGACCAGTGAGCTATTACGCTTTCTTTAAATGATGGCTGCTTCTAAGCCAACATCCTGGCTGTTTAAGACTTCCCACATCGTTTACCACTTAGCCGTGATTTGAGGACCTTAGCTGGCGGTCTGGGTTGTATCCCTCTTCACGACGGATGTTAGCACCCGCCGTGTGTCTCCCGTGATAACACTCCTCGGTATTCGGAGTTTGCAACGGTTTGGTAGCCCTAGACGGACCCCTAGCCGTAACAGTGCTCTACCCCCGAGGGTGAGTTCACGAGGCGCTACCTCAATAGCTTTCGGGGAGAACCAGCTATCTCCAGCCTTGTTTAGCCTTTCACTCCGATCCACAGCTCATCCACGCACTATTGCAACAGTGGTTGGTTCGGCCCTCCAGCGGGTGTTAACCCACCTTCAGCCTGGCCATGGATAGATCGACTGGTTTCGGGTCTACTCCCAGCGACTTAGCGCCCTTATCAGACTCGCTTTCGCTACGGCTCCCCTAAACGGTTAGCCTTGCCACTGAGAAGTAACTCGCTGACCCATTATACAAAAGGTACGCCATCACCCCTTGCGGGGCTCTGACTGCTTGTACGCATACGGTTTCAGGTTCTATTTCACTCCCCTCTCCGGGGTTCTTTTCGCCTTTCCCTCACGGTACTGGTTCACTATCGGTCGGCAACGAGTATTTAGCCTTGGAGGATGGTCCCCCCATCTTCAGACAGGATTTCACGTGTCCCGTCCTACTCAATTTCATCGCATGCGCTCTTTCACGTACGGGGCTATCACCCGCTATGGCCGGACTTTCCAGACCGTTCCGTTAGAACATATGCAACTTAAGGGCTACTCCGCGTTCGTTCGCCACTACTAGCGGAATCTCGGTTGATTTCTTTTCCTCCGGGTACTGAGATGTTTCAGTTCCCCGGGTTTGCTTCCTGCACCTATGGATTCAGTGCAGGATACGCTTGCGCGTGGGTTTCCCCATTCAGAGATCCTCGGATCAAAGCTTGTTTGCCAGCTCCCCGAGGCTTATCGCAGGCTACTACGTCTTTCATCGCCTGTTGCCGCCAAGGCATCCACCATATGCGCTTATTCGCTTGACCATATAACCCCAAAACGTCGGAGTCATACGGCACTTGGTTTCTCGCCAATGCAACATTCCCAGACTGATGCTTTACGCATCAATCCACGTTGTGAAGACATGCGGGATATATGCATGTCTTCCGCCTTGACTATTACTTCTTTCCGAATTGTTAAAGAACGCTCTGCTTCCCGAAGGAGACAGAAAGCAGCGCAGGCTTCTCGCCTTCGCTGCTTTCTAGCTACTTACCGGAAATTGGTGGAGCCAGCCGGGATCGAACCGGCGACCCCCAGCTTGCAAAGCTGGTGCTCTCCCAGCTGAGCTATGGCCCCTGGAATTGGTGGGTCTGGGTGGACTTGAACCACCGACCTCACCCTTATCAGGGGTGTGCTCTAGCCACCTGAGCTACAGACCCAAAGCTCGCTATCGCTTGGATCTCTCCAACGATCAAGTAATTTGTGTGAGCGCTTTCGCCGAGCCGTGGAGTCGTATTTGAAAGGAGGTGATCCAGCCGCAGGTTCCCCTACGGCTACCTTGTTACGACTTCACCCCAGTCATTGACCATACCGTGGTCGGCGCCCTCCTTGCGGTTAGGCTACCGGCTTCTGGTACAGCCAACTCCCATGGTGTGACGGGCGGTGTGTACAAGGCCCGGGAACGTATTCACCGCGGCGTGCTGATCCGCGATTACTAGCGATTCCGACTTCATGGAGTCGAGTTGCAGACTCCAATCCGGACTACGACCAGCTTTAAGAGATTAGCTCCGTCTTGCGACTTGGCAACCCTCTGTACTGGCCATTGTAGCACGTGTGTAGCCCTGCCCATAAGGGCCATGAGGACTTGACGTCATCCCCACCTTCCTCCGGTTTGTCACCGGCAGTCTCTTTAGAGTGCCCAACTGAATGATGGCAACTAAAGACGAGGGTTGCGCTCGTTACGGGACTTAACCCAACATCTCACGACACGAGCTGACGACAGCCATGCAGCACCTGTGTCCAGGTTCCCGAAGGCACTCCCGCATCTCTGCAGGATTCCTGGCATGTCAAGGGCAGGTAAGGTTTTTCGCGTTGCATCGAATTGAACCACATGCTCCACCGCTTGTGCGGGCCCCCGTCAATTCCTTTGAGTTTTAATCTTGCGACCGTACTCCCCAGGCGGGGTACTTATTGCGTTAGCTGCGACACTAGAAAGATTAACCTTCCAACGTCTAGTACCCATCGTTTAGGGCGTGGACTACCAGGGTATCTAATCCTGTTTGCTACCCACGCTTTCGTGCCTCAGTGTCAGTGTTGGTCCAGGTAGCCGCCTTCGCCACTGGTGTTCCTCCAGATATCTACGCATTTCACCGCTACACCTGGAATTCCACTACCCTCTACCACACTCTAGTTCGCCAGTATCAAATGCAATTCCGAGGTTGAGCCCCGGGCTTTCACACCTGACTTAGCAAACCACCTACGCACCCTTTACGCCCAGTAATTCCGATTAACGCTTGCACCCTCTGTATTACCGCGGCTGCTGGCACAGAGTTAGCCGGTGCTTCTTCTCTGGGTACCATCAGGGTCCGACGTATTAGGTCGAACTTGTTTGTCCCCATCGAAAGTGCTTTACAACCCGAAGGCCTTCTTCACACACGCGGCATTGCTGGATCAGGGTTGCCCCCATTGTCCAATATTCCCCACTGCTGCCTCCCGTAGGAGTCTGGGCCGTGTGGAGTCTGGGCCGTGTCTCAGTCCCAGTGTGGCTGGTCGTCCTCTCAGACCAGCTACGGATCGTTGCCTTGGTGAGCCATTACCTCACCAACTAGCTAATCCGACGCAGGCTCATCTCATAGCGCAAGGCCTTACGGTCCCCTGCTTTCATCCTTAGATCGTATGCGGTATTAGCCTGGCTTTCGCCGGGTTGTCCCCCACTACGAGGTAGATTCCTACGCGTTACGCACCCGTCCGCCACTCTACTTGGGGTTGCCCCCTTTCGCGTGCGACTTGCATGTGTTAGGCATGCCGCCAGCGTTCAATCTGAGCCAGGATCAAACTCTCCAAATGAAAATTTGGTGTCCCGTGAGGGACAAAAACATGTATGACCGACGCGCCGGCAGATGCCGTCGTTTCGATCACCTTTCGTTCGATGACCAGGGCTCGACTAAGCGCCCACACAAATTACTTGATCTAGATTTTTAAAGAGCGAACCGGCAGAAAGAACCTGCCGGGCGATAGGGTGGCGAATTATACGCAGTTACCCCCGGCCGTCAACACTTTGTAACGAACAATTTTCTGCCAAAAAGTGCGTATTGCATCAAGGCCTTGGTGACCAGAAATTCAGGCATTTTCGAAACCGCTCGAGGCTCGGAAATGCCCGCCGTTACGGCTCAAAATGAAGGCCGGCTAACGGATCCGGACACGCGCGAATTTGCGCTTGCCAACCTGCAAGACGTGCTCAGCACCTGAAGAAAGCGCCAGTCCGGCATCATCTGCGCGTTGCCCGTCGATTCTAACGCCACCTTGCTTGATCAGACGGATCGCCTCGGAAGTGCTGGCGGTGAGCCCGGTCTCCTTGAGCAAGCGCGGCAGGGCAATAGTGCCCTCGCCACAGGCAATCTCCACCTCGGGCATCTGTTCGGGCGCCACGCCCTCCTGAAACCGGCGCCGGAAATCCTCAAGCGCCTCGCTCGCTGCCGCCTCGCCATGGAAACGCGCAATCAGTTCCTGCGCGAGTTCAATCTTGCAGTCGCGCGGATTGAGCTCCGCGCGCTGGGCGCGTTCGCGCATGGCCTGGATTTCATCGCCCGTGCGGCGCAGGGACAACAGACTGAAGTAGCGCCACATGAGCTCATCCGAAATCGACATGAGCTTGCCGAACATCTCTTTCGGGTCTTCATTGATGCCGACATAGTTGCCGAGCGATTTCGACATCTTGTTCACGCCATCCGTACCCTCAAGTAGCGGCAGCGTCATCACAACCTGCGGCGGCTGGCCGTATTCCTTCTGCAGCTCCCGGCCGACCAGCAAATTGAACTTCTGGTCCGTCCCGCCGAGCTCAACATCGGCGCGCATGGCAACCGAGTCGTACCCCTGAAGCAGCGGGTAGAGGAATTCGTGCACCGCGATCGCCTGCCCACTCTTGTAGCGCCTGCTGAAATCATCACGCTCCAGCATGCGCGCCACGGTGTGCTTGGCGGCAAGCTGGATGAGGTCGGTCGCTTTCATCTCGCCAAGCCAGCTCGAATTGAACATCACGAGCGTCTTGGCGGGATCCAGTATCTTGTAGATCTGACTTTCATAGGTGCGCGCATTCTCGATGACCTCGTCGCGGGTGAGCGGCGGGCGGGTGGCGTTCTTGCCGGTGGGATCGCCGATCATGCCGGTGAAGTCCCCGATCAGGAACATTACCTCGTGCCCGAGGTCCTGGAATTGACGCAGCTTCGTGATCAGTACCGTATGACCCAGATGCAGATCCGGCGCGGTCGGGTCGAATCCCGCCTTGATGCGCAGCCGCCGCCCCGAGCCGAGCCGCTCGACGAGCTCGGATTCGAGCAGAATTTCCTCGGTGCCGCGCTTGATGGCGCGCAGCGCCTCATCTGGCCTGTTCATTAGAGTCTCGGGGACAACGGAATCGGTCGAGCGCGCAAGATTAGCACAGGGGTCCCCTAACCCGGGATGGGCCCGGCAGCATGCCGTGTTTGAACTACACTTGTCAGAGTTGCTACCCGCTGGATCCGCCGACCCCCTGCCATGCCAACATCCGACCGGCCAGTCCGCGTCCCGACGCGCCATTCTCGCATCCCCGTGCGTGCGCTCGCGTGGCTTGGCGTGCTGGCCGTCGTCGCCACGTCGGTGACCATCGCGGCGATTCGATCAGGCTCAGTCACAACAGCGCCCAATTCGGCGGATGCTGCTGTGCAACGCCCGCCAATCGTCGCGTCTACAAGAGACCCCGCCGTCGGCATGGCGTCGACAGGCGACCGGGAGTACGAAACGCGGCTTGCCTACGTCAGCGTTACGATTGAGCGCGATCTCTATTCCGACGGCATGGAGGCCGGCCTGTCAGAGGCCCTGGTGAGCCGGCTTGCCGAGATCTTCGCTTGGGATATCGACTTCGCGCGCCACGTCCAGCCTGGAGACAGCCTGGCGGTGGTCTACGAGGAGCGCTACTGGCTTGGACAAAAAGTGGCCGACGGACAGATCCGGGCGGCGGAGTTCGTGAATGGTGGCACCACCTATCGCGCCATCGCGCAGCGTGACGAGTACGGATTTACACACTACTACACACCAAATGGAATGAGCATGCAGCGCATGTTTCTGCGCGCACCGCTCGAGTACACCCGTATCAGTTCCGGCTACACCCTGAAGCGATTTCACCCGATCCTGAAGAGCTGGACGGCACATCGCGGCATCGACTACGCGGCCGCGACCGGCACGCCGGTGCGGGCGACTGCGACCGGGAGAATACTGGCAATCGGAAACTACGGCGGATACGGAAAGCGAATCGTTCTCACGCACGGCGGGCAGTACAACACGCTCTATGCCCATCTCTCACGCTTCCAACCCGGTCTGCGCGAAGGCAGTCTCGTCGAGCAGGGTCAGATCATTGGCTATGTCGGTGCGACCGGTCTCGCCACCGGTCCGCACCTGCACTACGAGTTTCATGTCAATGGCAAGCACCACGATCCACTGCGTTTTCGCTTCCCGGGAGCGACACCCATTGCGGCACGCTGGCGACCCGAGTTCGACCGGAACATGCGCGAGCTCGTCGCCCAGCTCGATCGCATCAGCGCGCCCGCTCGTCTCGCCGCCGCGCGGTAGCGGCGCTTGCGCGGGCATGCGCATTCGCTGAAACTGCCGGCATGCCCCGTTACCTCGGCCTGATGTCCGGCACCAGTGTCGACGGCATCGACGCGGCCATCATTGAGATCAGCACCGGCGGAACACTCACCGTCATAGCGACCCACCATCACGCCATCCCCGCTCAGTTGCGCAGTTCAGTAGAAGCGTTGATGCAGCCCGGTACGGATGAGATCGACCGACTGGGCGAAACCGATGGTCGGCTCGGCAACCAGTTTGCCGAAGCGGCAGCGGCCGTGCTCGCCCAAGCCCGGCTGTCGCCACGTGACATCCGGGCGATCGGCTCCCATGGCCAGACCGTGCGGCATCGCCCGCGCGCAGGGCATCCGTTCACGCTGCAGATTGGGAATCCCGCGATAATCGCCGAGCGCACGGGCATCACCACGGTGGCCGACTTTCGCCGCCGCGACATGGCGGCGGGTGGAGAGGGCGCGCCGCTGGTGCCGGCCTTTCACGAGTGGCGGTTTCGTTCGGCGCAGCGGGACCGCGTGATCGTCAATCTGGGCGGGATCGCCAACGTCACCCATCTGCCGTCGGACAAGAGCAGCGCCACACACGGCTTCGACACCGGACCTGGCAACACCTTACTCGATCGCTGGGTAGAGAAATGTCACGGCGAGCGCTGTGACGAGGCGGGACGTTGGGCGGCTACCGGCCAGGTGGACGAGCGCTTGCTCAATGCGCTGCTGGCGGATGAGTATTTCGCGCGCAAGCCGCCAAAGAGCACCGGTCGGGAACACTTCTCAATTACGTGGCTGGAGGCGCGGTTAGGAAAGCTCGCGCAGCCCGCTTCCGAGGTCGACGTACAGGCCACCCTTTCCGCGTTCACGGCGCACACGGTGGCGCGCGCGATCAAGGACAACGTTCCGGCATGCGACGAGGCCTACGTGTGCGGGGGTGGTGCGCATAATGCCGATTTGATGGATCGCCTGAGGCGCGAGCTCGCGCCGATTCCGGTGCAGCCCACCGACGTTCTGGGGATTCCGGTCGACTGGGTCGAGGCAGTGGCATTCGCCTGGCTTGCACACCGGACACTGGAAGGTCAGCCCGGAAATCTTCCAAGCGTTACCGGTGCGCGACATCCGGCAATACTCGGGGCGATCTACCCGGCATAAAAGCAAAGGGCCCGCGATGCGGGCCCTTTCAACGATCGATATCTGAGCGCTTAAGCCGAGAACGAAGAACCGCAACCGCAGGTGGTGCGCGCGTTCGGGTTCTTGATCACGAACTGGGCGCCATGCAGTCCTTCCTGAAAGTCGATTTCGGCGCCAACCAGGTACTGAAAGCTGAGCGGATCGATGAGCAGCGTCACGCCATTCTTCTCGACGCGCGTGTCATCCTCGCCCGCCTGTTCCTCGAACGTGAAGCCGTACTGGAAGCCCGAGCAACCGCCGCCGGTGACGAACACCCGCAGCATGAGTGCCGGGTTCTTCTCTTCCTCGATCAGTTCCTTGACCTTCATGGCCGCACTGTCGGTGAAATTGAGCGGAGCAACTTGAACGGCGGCAGTCATGAAAACCTCCAACGTGAAACGTTAAGTGCCATTGGCATTGGGGCACAACGATACCAATCTCCCAGTGACCCAGTCAACAACTAGGTCTCTTCTTCCATCCCGCCAGCCGAAATTGGCTTGAGACGCGCCACACTTCCACGCGCACCGCCCTCGGCCGGCTCCCGGACCAGGCTGCCATTGATGACTGCCCCGAGCGCCATTTCCATCACCTTGTAGAAGACGTCGCCTGCAATCTCGGCCTTCGGCTGCAGCTCCACCCGCTCGGAGGCTCGTACGTTGCCCTTGATCGAACCGTTGCTGATCAGATGCGGCACCGTAACGTTGCCGACCACAGAGGCGTTCTCGGACAGCACCAGGGTGCTATTGGTATCGCCCTTGGCCGTGATGTTTCCGCGGACCTTTCCGTCGATGCGCAATCCGCCCGTGAAGGTGATATCACCCTTGAGCTCGGTCTTGGCACCGATCAGGGTATCAATCGTGTTGCAGGGCTTCTCCTGCGCTTGCTTGCTCAACGAACCCAGCATGTCGGTATTCTCCTCAAACAGACGAATGGTAGGCGGTTGGGCCGCCGTTCAGATACCCAGCCTAGCCCGGTGCCAGGAGGGTTTCCAGCCGCGCCATCAGGCTTGCGGCCAGGGGTAAGTCGCCTCGGCGCCCTCGGCTCCACCAGCAGTGGTCACATTCACCCGAATCTGGAGCGGCTGGAAGTTCCGCGGCAGCTCGAAGTTGCCCTCGATATCCTGAAAATACTTGAAGTTAACGCTGATCGGCCGCTCGTTGGGGCCGGGGAACCGCAATACCGTCTCCTGTCCGGACTGCATACCGCGGATCTCAAAGCGCGCCGAACCGTAAATGGTGCGCTCGTGTTTCAGCGCCTGGATCAGCACCAGCTTGTAGCGGAACTTGTTGTCGCTGCGGGTTGGCTCGATGTAAAGGCGCTGGATGCGAAGACCGCCCTTTTTATCCGCCGGAGAAATGATATTGCGATAGAAGTTCAGCTCCTCGCGCAGCCGCACGACTTCCTGCGCCGAGTTCTTGAGCGATAGATCGAGCTCGTGATAGGCGGCCTGATCCATCTGGACGGTGCGCTGCGCCCTGGCAAGATTCTCGCGCAGCTCCTGGTTCTCGGCCTCGATCTTGGCGATCCGTTCTGCGAGCTCGGTATTGGTCTCTTCGGCGATGCTCCGCTCGAAACCCGCCATGCTGAGCCCATAGTTGTAGATGAACGTCGCGCCGCCGATCACCGCCGTTGCGGCGAGCGCGGCGACGACGATCTTCACACGCGGCGACCAGCGCCGCTTGACCACGAGATCGGTGATGGTGAAACGCTTGAGATACTTCTTCAGCATGACGTCGGGAAATTATAGCCGCCCGGGCACTGGTTTCGGGCGGCCGCTTGTCACGACTAGCCGCCGTCTCCGAAGGCGCTGCGTCTCGGGCACCGGGCGCTAGGGCAGCAGCGCCGGCGCCTCAAGGCCGGTGCGCTCGTCGAGCCCGAACAGGATGTTCATGTTCTGCACCGCCTGGCCGGCGGCACCCTTGACGAGATTGTCGATGACGGCCAGCACCACCACGACATCACCATCCTGCGGGCGATGAATCGCGATGCGACAAACATTGGATGCGCGGACCGAACGCGTGTCGGGATGGCTCTTGGCCGGCAACACGTCCACGAAAGGTTCGTTGGCATAGCGCTGCGCGTAGAGCGCCTGCAGATCGGCGGACTTGTCCGTGAGACGCGCGTAAAGCGTGGCGTGGATACCGCGAATCATGGGCGTCAAATGCGGCACGAACGTGAGCCCGACGGCGTTGCCGGCAGCGGCGTCCAGGCCCTGGCGGATTTCCGGCCAGTGGCGGTGGCCGGGCACGCCGTAGGCCTTGAAGTTGTCTGAGGCCTCGGAGAACAGGGTATGCACCTCGGCCTTGCGGCCGGCACCGGAGACGCCTGATTTGCAGTCCGCGACGAGCAGCGAAGTATCAATCAGCCCTTTCTCTATCAGCGGCAGGAAACCGAGCTGCACCGCAGTCGGATAGCAGCCGGGATTGCCAACCACCCGCGCCTTGCGGATGCGCTCGCGATTGAGCTCGGGCAGCCCGTAGACGGCCTCCGCCAGCAGCTCCGGGCAGGCGTGCGGCATGCCGTACCACTTCTCCCAGACCGCCGGATCCCGGAGGCGGAAATCGGCCGCCAGATCGATGAGCTTCACGCCGGC
>LJVB01000127.1 GCA_001304215.1 Acidithiobacillales bacterium SM1_46
CATCTCCAGCGTCGCGAAAATCGTTGCCCGGGCGCAGGACCCTGGGTGGCAAGTTCGCAGTTTCGGCCACGCCGCGCGCCATCCGGGTTGTCGCCCTATCGGGCCGGCAACGCTGGCGCTGTCGCCAGCCGCAACGGCAATCCGGCTAACCTGTCGGCGCCGGTCGTCTGGGCCAAAGGCAAGCTGGTCCTCGCACGGGACTGGCTATTCCAGGATCTCCCCGCGCACCACGCCTGCTTGATGCCGACCCGCTACAGGTAGGCGTTCCCGGCGGACTGGCCGGGCATACGGCCTCCCCCACAGTGCAGATATGCGCTGCGCGCGGTCTGTCGAACCACTATTTTTTCAGCCCCGCATCGCCCCCGCCCACCGCAGGCTACCCGCCCCGGGGGATGCGCGTCGATTTGCGACCAACCTGCCGGCCGCGTTAGCTTATAGAATGACAGGTCTGACACTGGGCACGAGGGATCCGGCCAGCGATGAGCGAATGTTTCTGCCAGGTGGACGACTGTGTGCTTTGCGTGGCACAGCTGCATTCAAGCCTCTCGCTCGAGCAGGTTTGCGAAGTGCGCGGGCTGCTGACGCGGCAGAAATTTGAGCCACACCAGAGCCTGTTCCTTGCCGGCGAACCGAATACGCACCTGTATGTGGTGCGCGAAGGCCAGATCAAGCTGACAACGCTGTCGAGTGACGGGCGCGAGCAGATTATCGGGCTCGGCCTGGCGGGGCACCTGATCGGCTTCGACGACGTGCGCGACACGGCGCACACCTACTCCGCCGTTGCGCTCACCTCCGCGCAAGTCTGCAAGGTCGCCCACGCCGACATGCTGAAGATCCTGGCGGAGAACCCGCAGGCGATGATGCGCGCGATCAACGTGCTGAACGAGGAGCTCGGGCGCGCGCAATCGGTGATCCGCCTGCTCGGCCACAAGACCTCGAGCGAACGGGTGGCGTCCTTTCTGCTCTCCCTGCTGCCGCCCGGCAAGCACAATGGCGATCCGCTCGATGTGCCGCTGCCGCTATCGCGCCAGGAGATGGCCGAGCTGCTCGGTCTCACGATCGAGACCGTGAGCCGGCACATGTCGGAACTGAAGCGCGAGGGCATCATCGATGCGCCGCGCGGACGGGTGCAGATACTGAATACGCCGCGTCTTCAGGCATTGGCCGGTACCTGATCGTACGGTCGGCACGATGATTGGCGCTCGCGATGACCGAACACGGGAACTTCTTCGGACCGGCTAGCGCGCCACGAGCGCGCCGCGGTACATCTGCATCTGGCAGGTAAAGGCGAATTCGCCGGTCCGCGGCGGGGTCACGGTCAGGTCGACGGGCTGGTTGAGCGGCAGGTCGGCCGCGACGCCGAGGTCCGCGAAGATCACCTTCTCCGCGCAGGCACTCGGGTCCTTGCGCAGGAAACGCAGCCGTACCGGTTGTCCGCTGGCAACCTCGATGCGCGCCGGCGTGTACACGCCGTCGGCCACCAGCACCTCGACCACGCCACCCTCGGCGCGCCTCGCGGCGGGCTTCACCAGCCAGAACCACCACGCGATCAGCGCGATCAGTGCAATACCGGCTGCGTTGACCAGCCAGGCGGTCATGGGGCCCCCTCGCCGCGCTGCACGCCGGCACGGCGCAAGAAGCGCAGGCGGTTGGCATTGCTCACTACCGTCACCGACGACATGGCCATGGCCGCGCCGGCGATCATCGGGTTCAGCAACAGGCCGGTGAACGGGAACAGCGCACCGGCTGCGATCGGGATGCCGAGCGTGTTGTACACGAAAGCACCAAACAGGTTCTGTTTGATGTTGCGCACCGTGGCCCGTGAAACACCGATTGCATCGGCAACACCGTGCAAAGATCCGCGCATGAGCGTGACATCGGCCGACTCGATCGCGACGTCGGTCCCGGTGCCGATGGCGAAACCCACGTCGGCCTGGGCGAGCGCCGGGGCATCATTGATGCCGTCACCCACCATACCGACCACCTCGCCGCGCGCCTGCAACGCCGACACCCGGTTCGCCTTGTCCGCCGGCAGCACCTCGGCCAGCACTTCATCGACGCCGACTTGCGCCGCCACCGCCCTGGCAGTCGCGGCGTTGTCGCCTGTGATCATGGCAACCTTGATGCCCGCCGCATGCAAGCGGGAAATGGCTTCCTTTGAGTCGGGCTTCACCGGATCGGCCACCGCGACGATACCGGCAATGCGCTGATCGACCGCGAGGTACATGGGGGTCTGTGCCTGCGCGGCAAGATCGGCAGCGCGAGCCTCCAGCTCATTCAAGACGACACCGTGTACTTGCATGAGCTTCGCGTTACCGAGCAGGATCGTCTTGTCGGCGACGCGAGCCCGCACGCCATGCCCGGCAATTGCCTCAAAACCAATCGCGGGCTGCAAGGCGAGGCCCTTCTGCTGCGCGGATTCGACGATCGCCTGCGCAAGCGGATGTTCGGAGCCCGCCTCGACGCTCGCGGCCAGCACTAGCAGCTCCGTTTCCTGAAAGCCTGCGGCCGGGGCCAGCGTCGTCACGGTCGGGCGTCCTGCCGTGATGGTGCCGGTCTTGTCGAGCACAACGACCGTCAGCCGCCCGGCCTGCTGCAGCGCCTCGCCGTTGCGGATGAGAATGCCAAACTCCGCCGCCTTGCCAACCCCGACCATGATGGAAATCGGCGTCGCCAGCCCGAGCGCGCATGGACAGGCGATGATCAACACGGTCATGGTCGCTACCAGGCCGAAACTCGCCCGCGGCGCCGGCCCGAGGTTGAACCACACCAGAAAGGTGATGACCGCAATGATCAGCACCGTCGGCACGAATACCGCCGAGATTCGATCCGCCAGCCGCCCGATGGCGGGTTTGGAACTCTGCGCCTGGCGCACCATCGCGATGATGCGCGCGAGCGCGGTATCGGCGCCGATGCGCCTGGCCTGAAACAGGAACGAGCCGGACTTGTTCAACGTGCCGCCCGTCACCGTATCGCCCACGCGCTTCTCCACCGGCATCGGCTCGCCAGTCAGCATGGATTCGTCGATGCTGCTATGCCCGTCAATGATCACGCCGTCGACCGGAACCTTCTCTCCCGGCCGAACGCGTACCGTCTCGTCCAGCCCTACCTGCTCGATGGCAACGTCGACCTCCTGGCCGTCGCGCACCACGCGCGCGGTCTTTGGCTGCAAGCCGATCAGCCGCTTGATGGCCTCGGAGGTCTTGCCGCGCGCGCGCTGCTCGAGCGCCTGGCCGAGATTGATCAGCGCGATGATCACCGCCGCTGCCTCGAAATAGGCGTGCCGCGCGAGGCTTGGAACGATGTCGGGGAAGAGCGCGATCGACGTCGAGTACAGCCAGGCCGCGCCGGTGCCGAGCGCGATCAGCGTATCCATGTTGGCGTTGTTGGCGCGCAGCGACTTCCATGCGCCGACGAAGAAATGCCCGCCCGAGTAGACGAGCACGAAAAGCGTCGCCGCTGCGACGCCAAGCCAGAACACCTGACCGCCCGGTTGATGGAGCATGGGCATCTTGCCCAGTAGCTCAGCCACCATGAGTGGAAAACCAATGGCCGCGGCGACGAAGAAGCGTCGCAACAGCGTACGGTAGTGGGCGAATTCCGCGGCTTCCTTCTTCGCCTCGTCCTCGGCACCGCGCAGCTCGGCGGCGTCGTAGTTGGAGGCCTTCACCGCCACAATGAGTTGCGCGGCGCTCGCCGTACCGCGCACGGTAGCAGTGCGCTCACCCAGGTTCACGTTTGCTTCCGAAACACCCGGCACGGCCTTCAGTGCCTGCTCGACGCGCGACACGCACCCGGCGCAGTGCATGCCGGTGACGGAGAGACGGGTGACATGCTCCGGGATGGGGGCGGTCATGGCGATAGTTGTGCCAAGAGCGGCGTGAGCGAGGAACTCATTCTAGCGCGGACCTGCGCCCGGACCGCGCGGTGCAAAGCCGGGGCCATGTGGACCGTAACCGGGTCCGTAGCCGCCGCGACGCCACTGCTTCAGCTGGTCGCGCTGTTCCCTGGTCAGGACATCTTGCATCTGGTTGAAGGCCTGCACATGCGCTTCGAGCATCTGCTGCTGGAGCTTGGCGATCTCGCCGTAGGCCGCCCCCACTTTCTTGGGATCGGGTTTGTCTTCCTGAGTCAGATCGCGAAGCCTGGTCTGTTGCTCGAACATCTTGCCCGCAACATCGAGATGTTTCTTATGTTCCGCGTCGTGAATCTTCTCAATCTTGTCGCGTTGTTCGTCGGTCAGGTTCAACATATGCATCGGGCCGATCCCCATCATTCCGGGCCCCATGCCCATGCCGCCACAACCCCGGTCCCACATCATGCCGGGCCCCATTCCGCCCCAACCAGATGGGCCGTAACCGCCCGATCCGCCGGGCCCCATTCGGCAGTCACCATAGGGACACTGCCCGCCCGGACCACCACCGCCCCACATCATGCCGTGTCCGCGGTAGTAGCCGGACTCATCGTCCGCGTATGCACTTGCCGAAGGAAGTGTTGCCCCCAGTAACAGCAGTAACAAGCTTGCGATTCGCAATATGGCTTGCATAGCAATCTCCTTGCTTGAACCAGCAAAAGAATCAAAACCAAGACCGGATGATTCGAGGTGGCGTTCGCGACTTGTCTGAGCGATGCCCGGACAACAGAAAATTTGACCGGAGCAGACAGTGGCCGTTCCAGATCTGGTGACACACCCTAGCGCGCCTGTCGCCCCGCGTATTGACGCGAATCAAACAATGCGTGGTCAGCCGATCAACGGCGAGCCGGGCGTATCAAAGGTGCCACAAGCCTCGCCAGCAGTACGGGAACGATTAACCACTGAATAAGTGGTGACAAGGCCATGCCGAGAATCTGCGCGGTGGTTTCGGCATACACGGCGGTTCCGGAATGCACCGCGAGCCACTCGCGCACCGCCGCGAACGCGAACCCGAATAGCGCCATGATGGCGACACCGCTGCGCAATTCGCGAGTGAGCCAGGTGCTGTCACGCAGCGTCACACAGGCGAGCAGGAAACCGAGCACGCTAAAGCCGACATCACCGCGCAAACGTCCGAGGACGAACGCCAGACGCGCCTGACGCAAGTCGCTGCCGCTGAACTGATACGAGGAAAGTTGAGCAAGCTCCCAAAGCACATGCACGAAAACGGCCGAGCCGGCCACGATCAGCGTGTGCTCCAGGATCCGCGCGAGCACAGGCAGCCACCCGCGCATCGGGACGATGCCTAGCCCTTCAGCCGGTCACTCACGCGCTCGAGCCGGCTGCGCACTTCGCCGGCGACTGCGGTGATCTCGGGATTGTCGGTGAGCCTGAGCACCGCAATCGGATCCATGAAACCGACGACAATCGACTTGTCGGCCTCCTCGCGCACCACGACATTGCATGGCAGCAGCAGGCCGATATCCGGGTCAGCAGTGATGGCACGATGGGCGAGGGGTGGGTTGCAGGCACCGAGAATCCGGTAGGGCCGGCCATCGATGCCAAGCTTCGCCTTCATCGTGGCCTGCACGTCGATCTCGGTCAGCACGCCGAAACCCTCTGCCTTCAGCGCCTCGGCGACGCGCTTGACGACGCTGTCGAAACTATCCCTGACGACTACGTTGAATCCGTACATGGAAAGTCTCCTATTTCTTGTTGCTGGAGTCGCTCAGCAGATACTTGATGAGCGCTGCAATGAGGAGAATGAGAATGATCCAGATGGCGATCTGCATGTTGACGTCGCTCCGCGTTGCGGTGTCTAGCCCTTGGACTTGGTGGCGGTCTTGGCCTTCGTCGGCGCCGGCTCGGCGTTTACCTTCTGCCAGCGCTCATACACGTCGCTTGGCCATAGCGCCGTGAACCATGTCACTAGATCATCGACATCCTTGTCGCTGAGGCGCCCTTCCCATCCCGGCATGACCGGCTGGCCCTGGCGCATGACGCCGTGCTGAATGACGGCCACGATCTCGCTGCGCCGTCGCTTCCACTCGTTGCCGCTGCCATTCAATGGTGGCGCCGCCGTTACCGCCGGGTTCTGCCAGTCGGGGTGACCTTGCGCCTCAGGCCCGTGGCATTGCGCGCAATTCTCCTGGAAGAGGCGCGCGCCGCGCAGCATGGTCTCCATCGTTACCATACGCGCTGGCGCCGAGGACTTTTCTGCCGGCGCGGGCCTGGGTGTTTCCTTCTTGCTACATGCGCTCAGCACCGACATCGCCGCGAGCAGCGCGAATGCGACCCGAAAAGCACTGGTTACACGGCTTGTCATGATGGGCGCATTGTAAAGGCATGCCGCCGGGAGCGCCAAAGCCGCGCATTTCTCCCACGGATGGATTGTCCCGCCGGCGATGGCGCGGTAAATTGGCGCCCACACCTGTCACCCCACACTAGATGGATCTGACCAGCCTGACGTCAAGCGAGCGCGACTCAAAGGAGTCGGCAATGCTGCGTCGCCTGCTCCCGCTGCTGGCGCGTCTGCGACAGGATCCGGAAGCCGCCGCGCTCGCTGCCCCGCTCGAGCGTGCGCTGGCCGCCCATGTATCGGTGCGCAGCGTCATCGATCGCGCTCTGCTCGATTTTCTCGACACGCTCCTGGGCAAACATGCTCGCGCAAGCGATGCGACCGCGAGTGTGCGCCTGGCTGCCAGGCTCGCGGCGCGCCAGCGCCAGGCGAGCGCCGGCACAGACCAGCCCAGGGCAACAGCGCGGCGGGTCGACGCGGACTCGCCGGACGCTGACGCGCTCCAACAGCACCTGGTCTCGCTGCTGTGGGCCACGAGCCGCACCCCGGTTCCCACCGACGCGATAACCAAACAGGACAGCACCGAGCAAGTGCGGCAGTTCAAGCGCCAGCGCGACGGACTCGACGCCTCGATGAGTTCGCTGGCCTCCGCTTTGGCGCGTGCCGAGGCCGACAGCAACGAT
>LJVB01000128.1 GCA_001304215.1 Acidithiobacillales bacterium SM1_46
CCTTCAGGCTGCCCTTCGCCGAACGCTCGACACGCAAATCGTCAAGTATTGAGGCCAAGAACTCACGAACTGACAGGAACGGATAGAGCACCAGCGCCACGTCGACGTTTTCCGGCAACCGCTCGAGCAGCGCCCGAATCATCATCGTCTTGCCGGTTCCGACCTCGCCAGTGAGTTGTACGAACCCGCCACCCTCGGTGATTCCATAGAGGAGGTGTGCCAGCGCCTCCTGATGGCGATGGCTCAGGTACAGGTAGCGCGGATCCGGCGACAGCGCAAAAGGGTTCTCTTTAAGCCCAAAGTATTGGATGTACATGGCATTTACCGCGGGCGGGACAACCCTCAGCGCCGCTGTTGCGACGAGCGGGCCGACTTGCCCCGATATCGTGAGATCGGATGGTATCTATTTGTCCAATGATACCGCCTTAGCGCGAGAATTCTCGATAGTGCCAGTGGACAGACGAACGGGACCGCTGACTTTCTCGTCTATTTTCAATAAGATGAGCGCAGACTTCCGAAACGTATATTCTATAGGTCTCCATGTAGCGCGCCCCGGACCGGTTTCCGCTGTTTCGCCAAGCATGCTGTCCGTCTCATCTTAAGGAGCCCAGACTTGTCCGCCATTGAGCAACTGAAGGAGCGCGTCTTGTCGAACCGACGGACTCCATTGGCGGTGAATCTGATTGCGGTAATCTTGCTGGCATATAGTGCGTCACAATGGACCCTTCGAATGTGGAAACCCGCCCAGTCGTTGCGCGCACCGGGAGTCGCACCTGCCCTTATTCGTCCCGTGTCGCTCGATCTCCCTACGATCGTTGGCGCAAATTTGTTCGGCTCCCCGGATGCGGGCGCCGGAGCCGCGCTTTCGCCTGAACTGATTCCGCTCACGACGCTAAATGTGGTGTTGACCGGTGTCATGGTTTACGGCAACGACAGCTTTGCCTTCTTGAGCGTCAACGGCGGACCGGAAGAGCCTGTCGCGATTGGACAGGAAGTCACGGGCGGCGCGACGCTCTATTCCGTCCATCCCGATCGCGCGATCCTGCAGCGCGGCGGCGGCTTCGAGGCCGCGGTATTGCGCGACAGCGATTCCAAGCTACCGGCCGGTGCCATCATGAGCGGAGCAGGACCCACTGTTGTGCGACCTGAAGCCCTCAGGTCGCCGCAGGTGTTGAGTCAGGCACATATTGTGCCCAATTCCGGCGGCGGGTTTCTGGTTCGCACTATCCAGGCCGGCAGCATTTACGAAAAACTCGGCTTGCGCGCGGGTGATGTAATCCGCAGCATCAACGGTCAAACGGTGAATAATATGGAAGACGTGCTGCGTATCTATCGCGAGACAGGCGCCAATCTCAACCAGCCGATGCAGGTGACGCTGGACGTGATGCGCGCCGGCAAGCCCGAACAACTGCAGTTTCAGATGAATTGATACCGATGCCGAATCTCGCCTCACGCTTCCTTGTCCTCGCTGTCGGCACGCTGGTCATGATGGCCGCCGGTGCACAAAACGAACCGCCCGCAGCAGCGCCGAAAGGCGCCAATGCACCGTTGTCCGCCGCGCAACAGACAACCCCTCCTCAGGCGGTGCCGCAGGCTCCTGTTGCGCCGCAGGCTCCAGCCGCGCAGCGTGCCGCCGCCGCGCCGGCGCTTAAGCCGAATGAGGTCTTGCTGAATTTCCAGAACGCGGACATTCAGGGCGTGGTCAAGGCAGTCTCGCAGATGACCAAACGCAATTTCCTGCTCGACCCCCGCGTGAAGGGACAGATCACCATCATTTCCGCCAAACCCGTATCGCGCGGTGCTGCCTATCAGATCTTCCTCTCCGCGCTCAAGGCCCAGGGCTTCACGGCGGTCGAAGGTTTCGGCGTTACCAAGATTGTCCCGGCCGCCGAGGCCAAGACCAATGCCTACGTAAGCACGACCGATGAACCGGGCGGCGGGGAGCAAATCGCAACCCACGTGCTGATCATGCAGCATGGCTCGGCTACCCAAATGATCCCGCTGCTGCGTCCGCTGATGTCGCCCACCAGCCAGCTCGCCGCCTATGACGCGGCAAACGCGCTCATCATCACCGACTACGCTGACAACATCCGGCGCATGATCCGCATCGTTGCCAAGCTCGACCAACCGACAAGCTCCGATGTCACGATTGTGCCGATCACCCATGCCTCCGCCCTGGATCTCGCCGACCTGGTGATGCGCCTGTCGACCACCACCGGGCAGCCGGTTGCACCAGGCACTCCGGCTGCCGCGGCGGCGGCCGCTGACCGCTTCACCATCGTGCCCGACCTGCGCACCAATAGCCTGCTGATCCGCGCCGAGAACCCCGGACGTGTCAACCAGTTGCGCTCGCTTATCGCCAAGCTCGACGTACCGGCCGTGAGTGGCGGGCACACTCGCGTCATCTATCTTCGCAATGCCGATGCCGTGAAGCTTTCTGAAGTGCTGCGCGGCATCCTGCAGGGTGAAGCCCGCGCCCAGCAAACGGTGGCAAGCGTTGGCGCTGGTACAGCCGGCGCGGCCGCCATCGCGGCGGCGCGCGCAACTGGCGCGCGCACCGTCGAAGCCTCGCTGATTCAAGCCGATGAGGCCACCAACGCCATCATCATTAACGCCCCCGATGCCGTGTACAACAATCTGCGTGCTGTCATCGAGAAACTCGATGTACGCCGCGCGCAAGTCTTCATCGAGGCATTGATCGTCGAGATGACCACTGATACCGCGCGGGAACTCGGCATCCAGTGGGCCGCGGCGGGTGCCGCCGGGCAGGGCGCGGTGGCCGGAGTGCAAAACTTTCCAAGCGCGAACCCCAGCCTCGTTGGATTGGCGACAAACGCTACGGTCGCGCTCGGGTTGTCAGGCGGCCTGACTCTCGGCTATCTCGGCAAGGAAATTCTGTTGCCGGATGGCACCTCGGTGCGCAGCATCGGCGGATTGGCCAAGGCACTGGAGCAGCAGAATCTGGCGAATATCCTGTCCACCCCGAACCTTATGACGCTCGACAATGCCGAGGCAAAAATCGTCGTTGGGCAGAACGTCCCGTTTGTAACCGGCAGCTATGCGCAGGCGGCATCCACGACCCCCGGCGCCGCCGTGAACCCCTTCCAGACCATCGAGCGCAAGGACGTTGGCCTCACGTTGAAGGTCAAGCCGCAAGTATCGGAAGGCGGCAACATCAAGATGGATATCTACCAGGAAGTATCCAACCTCGTGCGCACACCGCTTAGCGGCGCCTCCGATCTCATTACCAGCAAGCGCTCGATTGAGACCAAGGTGGTGGTCGATGACGGCAGTACAATTGTCCTCGGCGGGCTGATCGAGGAAACGAGTCAGGACAACGAACAGGGAATACCGTTTCTTAGCAAGATTCCGCTGCTCGGCGTCCTGTTTCGCTACAAGGACGGCACCACCAAGAAAACCAACCTAATGGTATTCCTGCGCCCGCAGATCCTGCGCAGTCCAACGGATAACTACCGCGTTTCACAGGACCGCTACGACTACCTCCGTACGCAGTCCAAGACTTTCGACGGCGCCGACGTGACCAAGCGTCTCGCACCGCAGGTTCCGAAAGAGCAGCCGAAGAGTAATGAAAAGCCGACGGGCGACGCCAGCGAGGCAACACCTCAGGCTCCGACCGGAGATGCTCCCGCCGAGCAGCCGGCGGAGGATGAACAGCCGATGAGCGACGCCAGGGAGGCGATGCCTCAGGCCCCGAACGGAGATGTTCCCGCTACCGAGCAGCCGGCGCCGAACCCCTGATCATTACACGCGCCCATGGCAGCACGTATCGACACCTTTGAACTCGATCCGCAGTGGACCGCGCGCTTGCCGTACAACTTCGCGAAGCGCCATGGCGTCATCGCGGCACGCGTGCACAATGGTGGCGTGGAACTGCTCACGCGTCCCGATGTGACAAGCAGTGTTCTGATCGAGGTGCAACGCGCGCTCGGGCAGCCGGTGCAGCCGCACCCGCTCTCCGATGCGGAATTTAACGAGACTCTCAATCGCGCCTACGAGCGCGGGCGCAGCGACGCCCTGCAGATCGTCGGCGGACTCGATGGCAATGCGGATCTCGCCGAACTCGCGCAGAATCTGCCCAAGGTCGCCGATCTGCTCGAGAGCGAGGATGATGCGCCGATTGTGCGGCTGCTCAACGCCCTGCTCTCCCAGGCCGTGCGCGAAGGCGCTTCCGATATTCACATCGAGCCGTTCGAGACACGCTCGGTGGTGCGGTTTCGAATCGACGGAATGTTGCGTGATGTGCTCGAACCGCCCCAGGCCGCGCACGGCGTGATCGTTTCGCGCGTGAAGATCATGGCGCGTCTCGACATCGCCGAGAAGCGCCAGCCGCAGGACGGTCGCATCACGCTTCGACTGGCCGGCCGACCGGTGGATGTACGCGTCTCCTGTCTGCCCACGGCGCACGGCGAGCGCGTGGTCCTGCGCCTGCTCGACAAACAGGCGGGCCGACTCACGCTCGAGGCGATCGGCATGGCGACTGACACCCACGCCACACTAGACGCCCTGATTCTGCAGCCGCATGGCATCATCCTCGTCACCGGTCCGACCGGTTCAGGCAAGACGACGACGCTGTACGCGGCGCTTGGTCAACTCGACACCCGCCGCCATAACATCATGACGGTCGAGGACCCCATCGAATACGACCTCGAAGGCATTGGCCAAACGCAAGTCAATCCGCGCATTGATCTCACCTTTGCGCGCGCCCTGCGCGCGATCCTACGCCAGGACCCGGATGTAATCATGATTGGCGAGATTCGTGATCTGGAAACGGCACAAATCGCGGTGCAGTCCTCGCTCACCGGCCACCTCGTCCTCGCCACCCTGCACACCAACGATGCGGTCGGCGCCATCGCGCGCCTCGTGGACATGGGAATCGAACCTTTCCTGCTCGCCTCGAGCATACGCGGCGTGCTCGCCCAGCGGCTGGTGCGACGGCTTTGTCCGCTGTGCCGCCAGCCGCGGGTACCTGACGAAACCGAGTGCAGTCTGCTCGACATTGCTCCGGCCAGCGCCGCGCAACACCCGATCTTCACACCTAACGGTTGCGAGGCCTGCTCCCAGACTGGCTATCAGGGCCGAACTGGCGTATTTGAGCTGCTGACCATCGACGAGGGTTTGCGCACGCTCATCCATGACTCAGCCGCGGAAGACCGTCTGCGCGACTACGCACGTGCGGCCGGGATGCGGACGCTGCGGGAAGACGGCCTGCGCTGGGTGCGCGAGGGAGTCACCAGTATTGAAGAAGTCCTTCGCGTGACGCGCGACTAACCCGCTATGGCCGGATTCGAATATCTCGCTCTCGACCCGGGTGGTCGGACCATAAAGGGCGTTCTCGAGGGCGACGCAGAGCGCCAGATTCGCGCAATATTGCGTGATCGGGGCCTGACACCACTCAAGGTCGACGCAATTCACGTCGGGGCCGCTGCCGAGGCGGAGAAGCGCCACGGACTGCCACTGCGCTTCCGTCGCCGCCGTCTCTCGGGAAGCGATCTGGCGCTCCTCACACGCCAGTTCGCCACGTTGGTGCGTGCCGGCCTGACGATCGAGGATTGTCTCAACGTGCTGATCGAACAGTCCGAGACAGCCCGTGCGCGCGCCGTGGTTGCGGGCGTACGCGGACGAGTGCTTGAGGGCCAGTCTCTGGCGCGCAGCCTCGGGCACTTTCCTGACGCTTTTCCGAGCATCTACCGCGCCATGGTCGAGGCCGGCGAACAATCCGGCAAACTGGGCGAGGTGCTGGAGCGCCTCGCGGACTACACCGAAAACCGCCAGGCGCTGCAGCAAAAAGTACTGCTGGCTTTCATCTATCCGGCACTCGTGACAATCGTTGCCATCTCGGTGGTCTCGCTCCTGCTGATCTACGTCGTGCCGCAAGTAACGCGCGTGTTTGCCAACACCGGGCAGGCGCTGCCACTCGTCACGCGCATCCTGATCCTGGCAAGCGATTTCATGCGCGCCAGCGGCGCCGTCTGGGGTATCGGCATTGTCGGTGGACTCATTGCTGCGCGCCTCGCGCTCCGCAACCAGGTGACTCGACGGAAGTGGCATGCCTTTCTGCTGCGCACGCCCATGGTAGGCCGACTGATCCGCGGCGTAAACGCCGCGCGCTTCGCGGACACTCTCGGCATTCTCACCGCCAGCGGCGTGCCGTTGCTGCAGGCACTGCAGTCGGCAGTGCCGGTGGTCACTAACCTGCCGATGCGCGATGCCGTCGAGGATGCGCTACGTCAAGTGCGCGAAGGCGGGAGCCTGTCGCGTTCACTTGGCAAGGCCAAGCTCTTTCCGCCGGTCGTCATCCATCTCATTGCCAGCGGAGAGCAGAGTGGCCGACTGGACAGCATGCTGATACGTGCCGCCGAGGCGCAGGCACGCGAGCTCGAGGGCTGGGTGCGGGCGCTAACCGCATTGCTCGAGCCGGTGTTGATTCTTGCCATGGGGCTTGTCGTTCTGTTTATTGTGGTGGCGATCCTGCTGCCGATTTTCGAAATGAACCAACTCATCAAATGAGACTCAGGTGCAACATGAAACTCTCCGCCAGTCGTTCCTTACCGCACACCGGCCAACTAGGCTTCACATTGATCGAGATACTGATCGTGGTAGTCATTCTGGGAATCCTGGCCGGATTGATCGTGCCACGCATCATGGACCGACCTGATCAGGCGCGCGTCGTCGCGGCCAAGAACGACATTCAAGCGATTATCAGCGCTCTCAAGCTCTATCGCCTCGACAACGGTTCCTACCCGAGCTCCCAGCAGGGGTTGGAAGCGCTCGTCAAACGCCCGGAGAGCGGCGACATCCCGCTCAACTGGAAGCCGGGTGGCTATCTCGAACGGTTGCCCGAGATTGACGTATTTTCGTTCGGTGCCGACCGCAAGCCGGGTGGCGAGAACTACGATGCCGATGTCGGTTCGTGGACTCTCTGAATAAGCATCATCGCCTCGTGCGTCAGCGCGGCTTCACGCTGATAGAGCTGGCCGTCGTCGTCCTGATCATCGGCATCATCATCGCTGCGATCGGAATCAACCTGACGCGCAGCGATCGCGACCAGGTGCGTGACGAGGCCGAGCGCCTGGCCCTGCTAGTGCAGGCCGCGCACGATGAAGCAGTGCTGCAGGGTCGGGTAATGGTGCTGGAACTTACTACCGAGGGATACCGGTTTCTGCAGCTCGGCGACGACGGCAAGCTTGTCGTCGTCGGCCCGGGCGATCTGCTCGCTCCCCGCGAGTTGCCCGCCCCGATCACGGTCTCGGCCGACCTCGAGGGCGGCAGCGCAACAAACAAGGCGGGGTTGGTCTTTGATCCGACCGGCGGACTTGGGCCATTTCGCGTGACGCTGCGGCTCCGGGCCGAGGAATGGTATGTGCACAATCTGCTCGATGGCGAAATTCGTGCCAGTGCCGAGGCCCTGCGCAATGCGGGTTAACCGGGATCGTGGATTCACCCTGGTCGAGGTGCTGGTTGCACTCGCCGTGATTGCCATCGCGTTTGGCGCGATCATGCGCACGCTCGCCCAGAGTATCGACGTTAGTGCGAATCTTCGCGACCGCGCGCTTGCGATGTGGATCGCCCAAAATCGTCTCGCCCGCCAACAGGCTGACCGTGCCTGGCCGTCTGCCGACACGCGCGAGGGAACCGACGCAATGGGTGGGCGAGAATGGCGCTGGCGCGAGCAGGTCGCCAATACGCCTGATGCAGACCTGCGGCGCATCGAGATCCAGGTCCGGGCGACGCAGGGCGATGCGGTGCTGGCGCGTTTGGTCGGCTACCTGGCGCGCCCCTGAGGCCGCATGCGCGCCTCCCCTGCCACGATTCGCGGTTTCACACTGCTCGAAGTGCTGGTGGCGGTCGGCATCTTTGCGCTGACCTCAGCCATGGCCTACGCCGGACTTACGCGCATGCTCGAGACCCGCGAGCGCCTAAGCACTGAGCAACAGTTTTGGCGCGGCCTGACACTTGCGTTTACGCAGATTGAGGATGATCTCGCGCAGATGCGCCCGCGCACCGGACGCGACACCATTGGCAACCACCAGCCCGCGTTCCGCGGCCAGCCAGTCGACCCACGTGCTGTCTCCGAGCCAAGCATGCAGTTCATCCGCGCTGGTGTATTTGTGCTCGGCGAGAGTAGTGGTCCGGATCTTGCCAAGGTGGGTTATCGGTTGCGGGAGGGTCGACTCCTGCGACTGGTTTGGCCGGCGCTCGATCAGGCCGCTGTTGCCGAACCCCGTGAAATGCCGCTACTCACCAATGTAACGGCATTTGAAACACGGTTTCGCGCGTACAGTGGCAACTGGGTCGATCGCTGGCCGGTCGGCACAGACCTGCGCGAAATCCCCAATGCCGTGGAGATCAAGCTTACGATCAAGGATCGTGCTGAGTTCACGCGCGTGTTCCTGGTGAACCAGTGATGCCGGACCGGCGTGGGCAAATCAGGTTGGCGGCGCCGGCACATCAGCGCGGTGTCGCCCTGATCACAGCAATACTGATTGTCGCCATTGTCGCCAGCGTGGCGGCGGCGCTCAGCCTCGGCCAGCAGGTGTGGCTTAGACAAATGGAGAACATCAACGAACGCGCCCAGGCCAACGCGTTGCGCCAGGCAGCGACCAGCTGGGCGATGGCATTTCTCGCACGCGATGCGCGCGAAAGCAAGACCGATCACCTCGGCGAGACCTGGGCCAGACAACTACCGCCGCTGCCGGCGGAAGGGGCACTCATCACGCTTTCGGCGGAGGATGCCCAGGGACGCTTCAACCTCAACGGCCT
>LJVB01000129.1 GCA_001304215.1 Acidithiobacillales bacterium SM1_46
CCACATCCGTCGGCCTGTAGAGACGGCGCGGGTTCACCACTGCGTTGATACGCACACGGTAACCCTCGCGCTCCAGCGCATCCTTCGCCTCATACACCGGCAGCAGCACCATGTCACCGGCGACGGCAAACACAATTGTGCCCTTCTTGCCGGGCTCCGGGCTCTGATAAAGCATGACAGCGCCATCGATCAGCGCGCGCCTTCCCTGCTCGAAAGTTGTGCGCACCGGCAGCGCGCTCTTTGATGCAAAAATGGCGATGCCCTTGTTGTGCGTGCCGAGCGCCCAGTCGTAGGCCACCTGAATCAGGTTGGCGTCCACCGGGTACAGCGGAAAGACATTGCCGTTGCGCATCATGGCGGCGTAGTAGGCCTCGACTTCAGGGCGCTGATGCGTCCAGCCATTGCGGCCCTGCTCAAGGGCACCTGCCGTGAACATGGCGACCACGCTCGGCGTCTTGCGGCGCAGCTCGGCCATCGCTTGCGTGACGGTTTGGAAAATCGGCAGACCATTGATTGCGAAGCTCTCGTAGGACAGCCACAGTGAGCGGCTGCCAAACAGCGCGAGTCCCGCAGCCAGACCCGCGCAAGCATCTTCATTGAGCGGCTCGTAGCACTGGCCGGTCGGCCCCTGAAAGTACAGATCGTCGGTATTTGGATGTCGAATCCTGAGCGCCACGTTGACATTGGCCATGCCGGACGCTTCATTGCCGTCGGCATTCGTGACGACGAAGCGTTTGTCACGCAAACCAACCTCGGCCACCACCTGACCAAAGGTGGTCGACGGCACCTTCGACTCACCCACCGCGCATTCGGTAAGCGGCAGCTCGCCCAGCGGCGCGATCTCGAGCACCTTCTCCGTCACCGAGGTTTTGACCGCCGGTCCACCACCGGCGCGCGACAGGTTGTCGCGGACCAACTGCCAAGCCGCAGACGGCAATGCACGGCGCTTGAGACCCGCGACGACATCCTCGTTTTCAAGCGTGTGCTGAGCGTAGAGATTGTGCGCCTTGGCGCCCAGCGCATGGACGCCGGATCCCTTGAGCTGCTTCACGACGAATGCCGTGAGTGTT
This sequence comes from Acidithiobacillales bacterium SM1_46, assembly GCA_001304215.1. Classification (GTDB taxonomy): domain Bacteria; phylum Pseudomonadota; class Gammaproteobacteria; order Acidiferrobacterales; family Sulfurifustaceae; genus SM1-46. The sequence continues at coordinate 1,071 of LJVB01000129.1, forward strand.
CCGCCGAGCGCACTCTTCGCCGCACGGTCGGCGCCCGCGAGCACCGCGCCCATAAAGGCGAGGCGCTTGGCGTGCGAGAAACGCGTGCTGTCGACGTAGGCGCTCTGCTGCTTGGCGTCGTCAAAGTCCTTGGCATCGACCAACACCACTTCCTTGAAACCGTGACCCTTCCAGTAGCGCACCATTTCATCGTTGCTGAAATTCGACACCATCGCGTGATGTTCCTGGCTGTAGCCGTTCCAAATCAGCGTGGGCAGGAAATTCGTCACGTTCGGATAGGCAACGTGGAAGTGCAGCATCGAATTCAGCACGTACGGCTCGCCCATTCCGCCGTCACCGATGGTCACGGGGAACAGGGTAGTGGAATGCAGCAACGCCCCGACCATGGCGAAATGCTGGCCCTGACCAAGCGGTCCGGCCGGCGCAAGAATGCCGGGGATTGCGCCGGAAAGATGGCCGAGCAGCCCATGTTTCTCGCGAAAGCGCTCGCGCATCTGCTGCACGGTGTGAATGTTCATGGCCTCAAGCGAAGAGTCGAGAAACATGGCCGAGTAGTAGCCAGGCGCATGATGTCCGACCTCAGTCACGATGTTGGTGTGCCCAAGCATGGCGAGCGCGGCATAGGCCTCGGCGCTGGAAGCGAACCCGCCCGGATGGCCGGAGGCCTTCGCGCCGGTGACTTGCAGCGTGAGGTATCGCAGCGCATCGGCCGCCAGAAGGGCCTGATAGATCGCACTCGGATCCGAGGCACTCGGGATCGCCGAAGCACCGGCCTGAATCGCCGCAGAACGGGTGTGCTCGGCGAATTCGGGCCATGGGGCTCCGAAGTACTGGATGCCTTCACAGAAGGCCGGGATGGCGTCCTTGGCGGGTGAGCGATGGGCGGCCTGGCTCATTGGGTATCTCCTGAAGTCGGTGGGGTTCTAGGGGCGGCTTGCGAAAGAGACTAAGCCCGGCTAGGATGTTTCACAATACTAAATCGTTACCGGAATACGGAATATGCCAAAGAGCCCCGAATCCTCTATTCAGGTGATTGACCGCGCGGTGAGCCTGCTCGATGCGTTGGCGGCGGCCAATGGTCCGATCTCGCTCAAGGTGCTGGCCGCAGAGAGCGAGCTGCATCCGTCGACGGCGCATCGCATCCTCGATGCCCTCGCCACGCACGGCTTCGTCGAGCGTGCCGACAACGGGCAGTACCGCCTCGGCGTCAGGCTTATGCAGTACGGCGGACGAGTACGAGAGAAGACCGATCTGCTACGCGAGGCGCGCCCGATCATGGATTGGCTTCGCGAGCAGGTCGGCGAGACCGTCAATCTCACTGTGCGCGAGGGCGACGAGGTCGTCTATGTCGAGCGTGCCCTGCCGCGGCGCATGATGCGCGTCGAACAGCTGATCGGCAGCCGTGCGCCCTTGCACGTGACAGCGGTCGGCAAACTTTTTCTGGCCGAAGTCGGTGAAGCCGAATGTCGCGAATATGCCCGTCGCACCGGCTTGCCGCGCTATACGCCGAACACCTTCACGCAGCCGGGAAAACTCTGGATCGAGGTCGGCGCGGCACTGAAGCAGGGCTACGCACTCGACAACGAAGAAGCCGAACAGGGCGTCGCCTGCATCGGCGTACCGATTCGCGATTCACACGGCATGATGGTGGCGGGGCTTTCGGTATCGGCGCCTCGCGAGCGCCGCCAGGACCGGTGGATTTCGCTGGTGAAGAAGGCCGGCGCCGACCTTTCGGCAAGGCTTGGTTACACTTCCAAGGCAGCATGAAATCCCGCGTTTGCGGGTGCGATTTTCCTGCCCTTATACTGGCGCGTCTTCTTCAGGCGCGCCCCGGCGCGCGAGGTCAAGTATGAGCTTCTCTTCGTTCAACCCGCCCGTGCGCACGTTGATGGGCCCGGGCCCTTCGGACGTCCACCCGCGCGTGCTCGCCGCCATGAGCCGCCCGACCATCGGCCACCTCGATCCAACCTTCGTCGGCATGATGGACGAGATCAAGGCGATGCTGCAGTACGCCTTTCAGACTCAGAACGCGCTTACGCTACCGATATCCGCGCCGGGCTCGGCCGGCATGGAGACCTGCTTCGTCAATCTGGTGGAACCCGGCGACAAGGTGGTGGTGTGCGTGAACGGGGTGTTCGGACTGCGCATGAAGGAGAACGTGCTGCGCTGTGGCGGCACGGCAATCGTCGTCGAGGACAAGTGGGGAGAGCCTGTTGACCCCGCCAAACTCGAAGCCACCCTTGCGAACCATCCGGATGCGAAGATCGTCGCTTTTGTGCAGGCCGAAACCTCAACCGGGGCCCAGTCGGATGCGCGCGCTCTTGCCGAAGTAGCGCGCCGCTTCAACTGCCTGACCATCGTCGACGCCGTCACTTCGCTTGGCGGCTCGCCGCTGCGTGTCGACGAATGGGGACTCGACGCCGTGTACTCGGGCTCACAGAAGTGCCTGTCGTGCGCGCCGGGCCTGTCGCCACTGACTCTGAGCGAACGTGCCGTGCAGAGAATCAAGGAGCGCAAGAGCCCCGTCGCTAGCTGGTTCCTCGATCTCAACTTGGTGATGGGTTACTGGGGTAGCGGCAAACGCGCCTACCACCACACTGCGCCGATCAACGCGCTCTACGGCCTGCACGAGGCGCTGGTGCTGCTCGGCGAAGAGGAGCTCGAGAATTCCTGGGCACGGCACCATAAGCACCACTTGGCACTGCGCGCAGGCCTGGAGGCAATGGGGCTCAAGTTCTACGTGCGCGACAGCGCCCGCCTGCCACAGTTGAATGCCATCATGGTTCCCGAAGGCATCAATGAGGAAGAACTGCGTCGTCGCCTGCTGGAGGAGTACAACCTTGAAATTGGCGCCGGCCTCGGCGCGCTAGCCGGCAAGATCGTGCGCATCGGCCTCATGGGCTACGGCAGCAACGTCAAGAACGTGCTCTACTGCCTGGCCGCGCTCGAGGAAGTGCTGGCCGCCATGCGCATGCCGGTGGACAAGGGAGCTGCCGAACGCGCCGCCCATCAGGCGCTTGCCTAGCCACATCCCGCATTCGCCCTCAACGCGAATCTGGAATCATTTCCCGCAACCGCTCGCACCCCATTCGCCGCCCCATGACCTCACCGCTCTTGATCGCCAAAGGCAAGAACGACTTCAACCTCCTGCCCGCCATGGCCAATCGCCATGGACTCATCGCGGGAGCCACCGGCGCTGGCAAGACCGTCACCCTGCAGACGCTGGCCGAGCGCTTTAGCAACATCGGCGTACCGGTTTTTATGGCGGACGTTAAGGGCGATTTGTCCGGTCTCAGCCAGAAGGGCGGCGGAAACGCGAAGGTTGAAGAACGTATCAAGCAGCTCAAGCTCGCAGATTTCTCCTATCAGAGCTTCCCGGTCGTGTTCTGGGATGTTTTCGGTGAACAGGGTCATCCGATTCGGGCGACGGTCTCGGAAATGGGACCGCTGTTACTCGCGCGCCTCCTGAATCTGAATGAAACCCAGGAAGGCGTGCTGACGCTGATGTTCAAGATTGCCGACGACAATGGCTGGCTGCTGCTCGATCTCAAGGATTTGCGCGCCATGGCGCAATTTGTGGGTGACAACGCCAAGCAGTTCACGACGGACTACGGGAACATTTCTGCGGCGTCGATCGGCGCCATTCAGCGCGCCCTGTTGGCGCTCGAAAGCCAGGGTGCTGACAAGTTCTTTGGCGAACCCGCGCTCAATCTCGAGGACTTGATTCAGACCGAGGGAGGGCGCGGCGTCATCAACATCCTTGCCGCCGACCGACTCATGCAGGCGCCCAAAGTGTACGCGACGTTGCTGCTGTGGCTACTCTCCGAATTGTTCGAGAAACTGCCCGAGGTCGGCGACCGCGACAAACCGAAGCTGGTGTTCTTCTTCGACGAAGCGCACCTGCTGTTCGACGATGCTCCAAAGGCGCTGCTCGACAAGATCGAGCAGGTGGTGCGGCTGATTCGCTCCAAAGGCATCGGCGTGTACTTCGTCTCGCAAAACCCGCTCGATATTCCCGATGTGGTGCTTGGCCAACTCGGCAACCGCGTGCAGCACGCGCTGCGTGCCTTTACGCCGCGCGACCAAAAAGCGGTGAAGGCGGCGGCTGAAACCTTCCGTGCCAACCCCAAGCTCAAGGTGGAAAAGGTAATCACGGAGCTTGGCGTCGGCGAGGCGCTGGTTTCGATGCTCGACGAGAAAGGCAGTCCGACAGTTGTCGATCGAGCACTGATCATCCCACCGCGCAGTCGCATCGGGCCGGCAACCGATGCCGAGCGCAAGGCACTAATCAGTGCATCGGCACTCAAGGGCCAGTACGAAGCGCCGGTGGACCGTGAATCGGCCTACGAGGTACTGAAGGCACGCGCAGCAAAGGTGACCGGGGCAGACCCAAATGCTGTAACTCCGACTGCTCAAAAATCGGTCGGCGGATTGGTCAGTGATCTTCTGCTCGGCAGTACTGGCCCGCGCGGCGGGCGGCGTGAGGGTTTATTTGAGGTCGCCGCCAAGAGCGCAACACGCCAGATCGCCAACCGGTTGGCTCGCGGCGTGCTGGGTTCCCTCCTCGGTGGCGGGCGGCGCTAGCCGCGCGCTACAGCCATTTCTTCTTGCGGAAGTACCACAGCATCGCCAGGCCCAGTCCGATCATGATGCCGAGCACCAGCGGATAGCCGAGGCGCCACTCGAGTTCGGGCATGTACTTGAAGTTCATGCCATAGACGCCGGCAATGAACGTGAGCGGCATGAAAATGGTAGCGATGATGGTGAGCACTTTCATCACCTCATTCAACCGGTTACTCACGCTCGAGATATAGACATCGAGCATGGCGGAGAGCATGTCGCGATAGGTTTCGATTGTATCGATCACATGCGCTGCGTGATCATAAACATCGCGCAGATATATCCACATTTCTGACCGCACGAGTCCACTGGTCCCCCGCTCCAGCCCGCCAATCACGTCGCGCAACGGCCAGACCGAGCGGCGCAGGCCGATCATCTCGCGCTTGAGCCCGTGCAGGGACTGCAGGGCCGCACGCGAGGGACGGGTGACGAGCTGACCCTCGAGCATTTCAATCTGTTCGCCAAGTTGCTCGAGCACGCCAAAGTAGCTGTCGACCACCGCATCGAGCAGACTGTAGGCGAGATAGTCCGCCCCTTCCGCGCGCAGACGACCGCGGTCGTCGCGCAGCCGCTGCCGCACGCTGTCGAACACGCATGGCTCCGCCTCCTCGAACGTCAACACGAAGTCGCGTCCGAGAACCAGGCTGAGCTGCTCCACACGCGTGCCGTTCGCGGCCCGGCTGTTCTGCCACAGTTTTACCACCACATACACATAGCTGCCGTAATCCTCGAGCTTCGCGCGTTGGTCAGTATTCTGGATATCCTCGATTACCAGCGGGTGCAGATCAAAGGCCTTGCCGAGGCGCTCGAGCAATGCGGAATCGTGCACGCCCGTCACATGCACCCAGCTCACGCCTTGCGGCGCGCGAAGTGGCGTCACCGCGTCCACGCGCTCGAAAGTGTGCTCACGAAACTGGGTGGCGTCGAAATGGATGACGCTGACGTGCGAAATTTCGCTGCGGCGCTCGCCGATGTGCACCGGCGTGCCCGGCGGGAGCCCGGCCTTGCGGGAGCGGCGCTTGATTGGCTGTTTCACGGCAATCCTGATCTTTTTACCTGGGCCACCGGAAACGGTGGACTATAGTTTTTACACCAGCTCACAGCGTTTTCCCATATCGTCCCGAGGGACTTGCATGCACACATTCGCGCTCGGC
>LJVB01000130.1 GCA_001304215.1 Acidithiobacillales bacterium SM1_46
CGGCCCAAGCTGTTCGCGACAACAACCGCCTCATCGATCTGGCGCGGCGTTTGAGCGACTTCGTAGAAATCCGTCAGGTGGGTGAGTCGGATCGTGGGTTGCGTGAACTATTTGTTCTCGCCGACCGCAATGCCGTGCTGTACCAGCAGGACGTGACGCGCGTCGAGGCGATCGTGGACACCGGCGGACGTCGCGCCGGGGCTGAGTTGCGCATGCGCTTTCAGGGCTTGTGGGATCGCAGCGAACCGATCCCGGAAATTCGCACCACCGGCCTGTAGGAGCCCGATCATGCGCCGTTCACTCACTCTACTCTGCTGGCTTGGCATCGCGACCCTAGCTACCGGCTGCGGGCACAAACCGGTCGGAGGCGCGGATGGCGGCGAAGCCGCCTACCGCGCCGCCGAGAATGCCGTGCGCATGGTCGGCGCCCCATATCGCTATGGCGGCAGCACGCCAAACGGATTCGATTGCAGTGGTCTCGTTTACTACAGCTACTCGCGCGCCGGCGTGCGGCTGCCGCGAAGCACCGACGGACTGCGCCGCTCTACGCTCCCGATCGCCCAAAGCAGCTTGCGTCGCGGCGATCTGGTGTTTTTCAACCAGCAAGGTAAGCGCGGCTCGCACGTCGGCATCTACCTCGGCAACGACGAGTTCGTGCATGCCCCCTCTAGCGGCAAGACGGTTCACATCTCAACGTTCGGCGATCGCTACTGGCAGCGCCATTTCGCCGGTGCGCGGCGCGTTGAATCCGACTAGCTTGTTTCGTGCGTTGCCCTTGCTGGCCAGCCTGCTGCTGACCGGCCCGGTGCTGGCTGATGAAACGCGCGTGATTCAACTTCGTCACCACAGCGCGGCGGAAATCATGCCCCTGGTGCAACCACTCCTTGCCCCCGAGGATGCAATCCGTGGTCTCGACTACCGGCTCATCGTGCGGACCTCCGACGCTCGCCTGCGCGAAATTGAGCGCGTCATTGCCCAACTCGATACCGTGCAGCGCCAGCTGCGGCTCACGGTGAAGCATGTCCTCGCCCGCGACGCCACCCGCACGCTCGCAGAGATATCGGGAAGTGTCGGGGTCGGCGCACACGCGCGCGTCAGCGTGCCGGGCGGCCATGGACGTGACGACACTGGTATCACAATGGACGCACGCAAGGGGGACGACTATCTGCGTGTCCAGGCAAAGCAGGAGTCGGGTCGTGCGAGCGGCGTACGCACCGAAACACTACGCGTGGCCGAAGGCCAAACAGGTTTCATACGCACCGGTCAGTCGGTCCCGTACACGACGCGCACCGTACGCCGCATCAATGGAAGATCCGCGATTCAGGAGACGCCTGCCTATGACGCTATCAGCGGCTTCCAAGTCCGCCCGCGTGTCAGCGGCCAGCGCGTAGCGCTCGAAATCACGCCACGCCAGGCATCGATCAGCAACGGGCACAGCGGTGTCGCGAATATTGGCGAGCTGACCACGACCGTGCAAGTACCGCTCGGGACATGGACCGATCTCGGTTCAGTGCTGGGTGAGGCGAACGCCGCGAACCGCTCGCTCCTGCAAGGAGCGCGGGAGGGCGGCGAAGAATCCTGGACGATACTTCTGCGAATCGAGGACGTTACGCCAGGTGTTCGTCCAGAAACTCCCGCACCACCCGTTCCGGTTTCGCGCCGCTAAAGCGCCCACGCTCCTCGCCGTTCTTGAACAGGATCACGGTCGGGAAGCCGCGCAGCTTGTAGTGGCCGGCGAGCTTCATGTTCTCGTCGGCGTCCACCTTGGCCAGGCGAATCTGGCCGGTATCGTGACGCACGATGCGCTCCAGCACCGGCGCCAGTGCGTGGCACGGTGGACACCACTCGGCCCAGAAATCCACCATGATCGGCGCGGCATGTGACGCCTCGATCACCTTCTCTCGGAAATCGTGCTCGTTGGCGTCGAAAATGAGACCGGATGCGGCGGGCTTCATGCTGCGGGGTAGCGGTTTGCAGACGGGCGCGCACACTACCAGCGGCATTACGGCTGCGCAACCGCCCCTCTCCCGTATGAGCGGGACTCGGGGCGGCCGGCCGCGCCCGCTACCGCAACGTGGCCAACAACGCGACGATCAGGAGTACGAAGGTCAGACCCTGCAAACCGACGCGCGCCAACATCATCTTGGTACTGTGCCGCACGTCGTACTCACCACCATGCGCCATCGAGACGATGCCGGATGTCAGCGCCGCCACAGTGGCGAAAAGGGCCACCACGATCAACACCGTGAGCACGCTCATCGTTGCCTCCTTTTCGCGCCGATTCAATCTGACCTGATTGCTCCGCGCGACTTTGCCATCGAAACATGTTGCGCGATACCAAACCTTGATCTCTGTCAATTCGACAGTGGGTCCGACCATAAACCCAAGTTATAGTGCTCCACCCATGACAATCCCGCGCGAACTGCTGCTCACCCACCTGCTTTCGCAGCCGACGGCGCCTTTTCGCGAAATGCACATTCAGCGCATCGCACGCGAGGTGCTCGGTGCCGCTGGCGTGCCATGTTTTGCCGATCCGGCCGGAAACGTTATTGTCGGCGTCGGCTCGCGTGCCGAATACCAATCGCTCGCGCGGGCCACCAGCCGCGAGCCGATTCGGCTGCTAATTGCACACATGGATCACCCCGGCTTCCATGGCGCGCGCTGGCTGGGTGCCACGCGCCTTGCCGTCACCTGGCACGGCGGTTCGCCCACCCGGGGCGTGAACGGTGCGCGTGTGTGGCTCGCCGACCACAATGGCTACGTTATAACCGGGCGGCTTACCCGCGCGCGCATTGCCAAGTCAGGCTGGTCGATCGAGCGTGCCGAAGTGCTGCTGGATAGCCCGCTCAAACCGCGGCCAACCGCTACCAGCTTATTTGGCGGGTTCGGATTCCGGGCGCCCGTGTGGCGTTCGGGCAATCGGCTCTATACCAAGGCGGCGGACGACCTCGTCGGCGTGTTCGCAATCATTGCGACGGCGATCGATCTGTTCGGACACCGCACCAGGACCGCCCCGCCATTCATCGGCCTGCTCACGCGCGGCGAGGAAGTAGGCTTTGTCGGCGCGGTCGCACACTTCGAGTTGGGGTGGCTCAAAACAGCACGAAGGCCGGTTGTCTGCGTTAGCCTCGAAACGTCACGCACGCTTCCCGGTGCGATCATCGGCAAGGGCCCGGTGGTGCGACTCGGCGACCGACGGACCGTCTTCGATCCCAATGGCCTTCAGGTGTTGAGTGATCTCGCCGGGCAGGTCCTGCCCGAAGCGCATCAACGCCGCATCATGGACGGCGGCGCCTGCGAGTCCACTGCGGCGACCGCGTACGGCTTGCCCGCAATCGGACTGTCCGTTCCGCTTGGCAACTATCACAACCAGAATCTTGAAGGCGGCCCCGGAACAAAGGGTCGCCACGGCTCCGCACCCGAGTTTGTGGATATCCGCGATATTGCGGGACTTCTCAAGCTCTGCCGAGCGCTCATGCGCCCACGTCTCCCGTGGGACGACGCCTGGTTCGCCCAGCGTCAGCGTCTCAAGCGCAATCTGCGCCATCACGCCAAACAGATCTAGCGTGAGCCCGCTTGCTTGCGCCCCGAGACAACCAACGTCTCGACGTTGAGGTAAATGCCGTCGGCACTGGCAAGCGCGGCAACCTCGGCATCGTGCACCGTTCTAAGTGCATCCTGCTGTTCAGGCGTAAGCTGCTCGAGCGCCGCGCGCGTGCCGCTATTCCAGAGAATCTCCCACCAATCATTCGTGTCCCGCAGGTGGTACCCGATCATCTCGCGCTCGACGGACACATCGGTCAGTCCTGCCTCAACGGCAAGCGAGCGGCAAACCTCGGGGTCCTGTAAACGCTCAGCGGCGCGGCGTGGTGAGTTTTCGGGAAACGTGACGCCGGCCGCCTGCACACGGCTCAGGAACAATCCCATCATCGGCTGAAACGCCTGAGCGCCGAAGACAGTGAACGTCACCGTGCCGCCCAGGCGCGTCACGCGCGCCCATTCCCGCAATCCGGCCAGCATGTCCGACAGGAAGAAGATACCGAACGACGACACCGTGTGGTGAAAATACTCGCGACGGAAGTCGAGGTGCCGCGCGTCCATGACGTGGACATCGAGATTCTCGATACCGAACTTGCGCCGCTTGGCGTCGAGTTGCACCAGCATCTGCTCGGCGAGGTCGATCGCCGTCACGCGGCCATCGGGTGCGACCGCTTGGGCGGCTGCCAACGCCACCGCACCGGTGCCCGCGGCGACGTCGAGAATCTTCTCGCCACGGCGTGGATTGATCCGCGCGATTAGCCGATCGGCAGCAAAGGGGAAAAAGCGCAGCGCCGGTAAATCGTAGCCCGGCGCAACGAGATCGAAAACCGCAGCGACACGACGCGAATACTCGGCATCGCGCGCCGCGCCGTCTGCCATGGCCTGTTTACTGCGGCTTCGCTGGCGCGGGCTGTGGCGCCGCACCGGCCGGCGCCGGCGCCTTCATCATCTGCCCGGTCATCGGGATGAAGTACACGCCAACGTCCTTCTTGGAGTGAATCTTGCCGTCCTTGTCCTTGGTATAGATGTAGAGCACCTGCCCCTTCTTGAACGGCTGCCCGATCGGAATCACAAGACGGCCACCCGGCTTCAACTGCTCGAACAGCGCCGGGGGAACATACTGTGCCGCGCAGGTCACCATGATGATATCGAATCCGCCCTTCACCTCCGGCCAGCCGAAGAAACCATCACCGACACGCGTCTCGATGTTGTCATAGCCTAGCGGCTTGAAGATCTTGGCCACGCCCTTGCCGAGCGGCTCGATGATCTCGATCGAGTAAGCCTTCTTAACGATCCGTGACAGCAATGAAATCTGGTAGCCGGATCCGGTACCGACCTCGAGCACCACGCTGTCTGGCGTAGGCTTTGCGACCTGCGTCATGTACGCCTGGCCGAGATAGTCAGACAGCGCCGAGCCGTACCCGACCGCCCAGGGCTTCGCTGACTCCTCGTAGGCCTGTGCGGCGAAGGAATTATTGTTCTGGTAGTGGTAATGGTAGTACTCGCGCGGAATCTGCTCGAAGGCCTTCAGCACCGCGGGGTCGGCCTTACCAAGACGCTCCGTTAGATAACGCTCGATGTTCTTTAGCGCGGCCTGCTTGCGGACCTGCAAATCATTGAAAGTCTGCTCGTCGATGTTCACCTTGCGGCCACTTTCCTTCATGGCGGCCTGATAGCGCTCGAAGCTCCATGCGCCGGCGACTGGCTTGACCGGCGACTCGGCGGCAAACGCGCTACTGGTGGCCAGCAACAGGCCGAACAAGGACATCAGATGGGTTCTGAACATGAAATTCTCGCGAGGGACGATGGACTTAGATGCGGTTTTCGCCGCGGGTCACCGGGAAGGTTAGCAGTACCGTGGCATAGAAGAGCAACGCCAAGACGAGCGCGATTCTATAGCCCACCGCCAGCGCCAGCAAGTTCGCGAGGGGCGTAGCGATAACGGAAAAAGCTCCGTTCAGGCTCCACGCCCACGGCAGAAAGTGACTGCGCCCACCCCGGAAAAGGTAGAGGCCCAGCGGAAACGGGAAGCCCAGCGCGAACGAAAGCGGTGCGGCCACCACCACCACGACCAGCACCTTCACCGCCATTGGCGCTGCCAACAGCCACAGCAACAGCGGGTCCAGCAGGATCAACGCGGCCAGTATCCATACGAAGATGACAATGCAGGCCAGCACCAGGCCACGCTTGGGGTGCTTAAGATAGTTGCCAGAGTAGTAGCTGCCCGCACCGGAGAAGATGAGCATTGCCGCAAGCACCACGGCAAACGCATAGGTACGGTCGCTGAGGAAGAATGAGGCCTTCTCGATCAGGTAGATCTCGAGAAACAGAAATCCCAGCCCCAACCCGGCAAAGTACAGGATTGCCTTGAGGATGGCCTCGGTCTTGGGGCGGTCGCGCCGGTAGCGCACCAGCGGCAAACCGAGAATGAGGGACGCCAGCAACAGAGATTGCATGAGCACGGCGACATTGATCAGCAACCCAAGCTCCTCGCGCGGGATGAGCGCGATGCGCTTCAGCACCTTGCCGAGCTCCCCAACGTGCAACACGGAGTAGAAGAACGGCCGATCATGCGTCGCCGGCTCGAGATTGAAGAAGTGATCCTTCACAAACGAATCGTGGTCCGGGCCAAGAAGTCTCAGCCCCTCTTCCCGCAACGCGTCCGAAGCCTGGTCCGCACGCGACAGAACTGTTTCGCTGTCGAGCGACACGAGTGGCAAATCGTTCCAGATCGGGACCTTGGCGGGATCGATCCCCGGGTAAAAGGAGGTATCGAACGAGCGCTTCTCGGCGAACGCCTTAAGCCGGGCGATATCGGCTTCGCTAAAGGGCTGCGGACTCACCAGAATGCGCGCATTCCAGCTCGAGCGGTACACCATTAGATGCCGCTCAGGATGCTCGATACCCATTCCCGCAAGTGCGCCACGCGCGGTCTCAAGCATCTTCACCGCGTACACGGTGAACTCTCGGATCGAGACGGGAATCGAGGCAATGCCGTTCGGCTTGAGGGCACGGAAATAGTCCTGCATTGCCTCCACCGTAAACGCGAACTTGTTGGCATCGGCTTGCTGCAGAAAATCCGAGGCGATATCGATTACATGATAGCGACCGCGCACGCCCGCTAGCGCCACTGCGGGCGCCGAATCCAGCAGACGCACGCGTGGATCGTTGAGTGCCGCGTCCGGGTACGCTCGCTCGCGCGAAACGAGCTCGAAGAGACGATCGCCCGGCTCAAGAGCTACCACAGATCTGCAGCGAGTCCGCTGCCGGTCGCAGCTCATATGGCAGCGCATCAAGCGCCGCGCGCACGTAGCCCGGGTCGGATACCGGCCGCTTGGGCAGCGACGTGAGGCGATTGCCGTCACTGTAGAGGCCATAGGTCAACGGTGGGGCGCTCACGCCAAGTACGGCGAAGTTGTTGGAGAAATCGGTATCGAGCCGCTCGGTAAAATTGTCAAGCACGAGAAAATAGCCGCGCGGTGAGCGAAATTCCTCCACTACC
>LJVB01000131.1 GCA_001304215.1 Acidithiobacillales bacterium SM1_46
CACCCAAGCCTCACTCCCGTACCAAAGGTATGCGATCGCAAACATCGACCGCTGGGCCAGCCCTGCATAGGCCGGCTCCAGGCCACCCAATAACGGCAGGAAGATAGCCGCGATAATCGCCAACACATCGAGCGATCGCTTCAGCGCCTCGTCACTCTTCCGTTGAAACGTTCGGGCCAACACCCCGAACGAGAACGCGAAACCCATGGCGGTGGCAGTTACGGAGTGCAGAAAATCCTCGAAGGCATCGAACGGGACGTCGTTCTGCCACGGGCGGTGCGAAAAAGCGGCGGTCGAGATCATGAACACGCCAAAGGCGATGTGCATCCAGTAGGCGCCGCGCGCCCAACTCGACCGTAGCGATAGCGCGAGCCACAGAACCGCTGACCCAAACAGCAAGAACCCGAGTCGCGCAACCCATGCACCCTCGACACCCTGCGCGGCGGACTCACTGATGACATTCGACAACCACGAGTAGTCGTCGGGCATCATCCATGGCGCCAGGAAGACGCAGGTGGCGGACAGCGCCAGAAGCGCGACGACACCAACCCGGGTGAACCTGAAGGTCGATGGTGGCAACGGCATCAGCGGTGTTTTCATTACAGGGTGTGCTCGGGCTCAGCTGCTGGCGAGCCCGCGAATCTTCGCCAGGCTGAGTGTACCGGCCGCGCCCCAGCCTTTCTTGCCTTCTGGAACCTCGGGGCGGAATTTGGTGTAGAGCGTGTAGGCGCTCGCCGAGAGCTCGGCGGGAGTATACGAACGCGCAACCGCTGTCATGGCGCTGCGAACATCGCCGAGCGCATCGGCAAACTTGCCTTCGAGATAACGCTCGACGGAATCGGAGTTGATCGGCGCACCCTTGGTGACCGCGCGCAGGCCGTCTTCGGTATGCACCGCCGGCACCGCGCGGTGCAAGAGTTCCACCGTAATGGTCTCCCGGGCGCGAAGCTTGCGCCGCCGTTCGCGGACTTCCTTCGGCGTTGGCTTGAAGAGACCGAGCGATACCCCTTTGGAGTAGGCATTGAGCCCCGCCACCGCGCGCCCGAGGGTGAGCGCCTCGTCGCGCCGGAAGCCAAGGCGCTCGGCAACCACTGCCGCCCAGAGGGTAAGCACTGGGGCGCGGTTTACCTTAATAGAGCGGCGCGCGGCCGGCTTCCTCGCCATCTCTGCCAGTATATATAGGATGCGCCCCACACCGGCTGCCGGACCGGGGCATCCGTGCCTGAGTCAGCCTTGAAACGCTCGATACCGCGGCATTCCCCGTTACTTGTGAGCGGGCCGTCAAAAAGCGTATTGTCAGTGTCGTTGGCCGCATATCCCTCTAGCGCTGGCGCAGCACAACCAAGCCTCATGGACACACCTGTAGCGAATACCAGCCACCCGGCCAACGACAAGGACCTGCGCGCGCGGGTAAAGCTCTTCGGGCGCCTGCTCGGGGAGGTGCTGCACGCCCAGATCGGCGGCAAGGTGTACAAAGCGGTCGAGACACTGCGACGGGGCTTTGTTGCCCTGCACCAGCAGGACGATCCGAAGCGCCGCGCGCGGCTGATGCGCCTGATCGACAAGCTCGATCCCGAGATGCTCACGCACGTGGTGCGCGCCTTCAGCGTGTTCTTCTCGCTCGTCAATACCGCCGAGGAACTCTACCACCACCGCGTGCGCCGGCGCTGGGTGCGCGCCGGCGGGCCGCTGTGGCGCGGATCGTTCGACGAGACGCTGCGCTGGTTTTATGCACAGGGCGTGCCGGCCGAGGACGTGCAGAAACTGCTCGACCGGCTCATGTACATGCCGGTGTTCACCGCCCACCCGACCGAGGCGCGCCGGCGCACGCTGATGCAATGCCTGCGACGATTGTTCCTGCTCGGCGAACGGCTGAACGACCCGCGGCTCAGCAGGGAAGAGACCGCCGAAATCAACGCGCAGCTCGCCAGCGAGATCCAAATCCTGTGGAAGACCGACGAGGTGCGCCCGAAGCGGCCTGAGGTGCGCACCGAGATTCGCAACGGGCTCTATTACTTTCGCGAGAGTCTGTTCAAGGCAGTGCCCGATACCTACCGCTTCATCGAGAAGGCGGCGCGCCGCACCTACGGCCTGGGTCCCGATGGCCGTCCGCTGCTCAGCGTGCCGAGCTTCCTGCGCTTCGGGTCGTGGATCGGCGGCGACCGCGACGGCAACCCGTTCGTCAAGCCCGAGACTACGGAGCTCGCGGTGCGCCTGCAGGCCGAAACAATCCTCGAGGAATACATCGCGCGGGTAGTGGCACTGTCGAAGATTCTTACCTTCTCGTCGCGCCTGGCGCAGCCCTCCGAGAGCCTGCGCGCCAGCCTGCGGCGAGACGAGCTCTACGCGCGCGAGGTGTTCGCCACCAATCCGACGCAGTTTCAGACCGAGCCCTACCGGCGCAAGCTCTACCTCATGCTCTTTCGCCTCGAACAGACGCTCACGGTGGTGGGCAACCGCAACGTGCGCCACATCCGAGAGGCGGCCTATCACAGTGCCGTGGATTTTCTCGATGATCTCTATTTGATCCGCGACTCGCTCATCTCGCATGGCGACGGCAACATAGCCGAGCGCGAGTTGAAGGATCTTATCCGTCTGGCCGAGACCTTCGGCTTTCACCTGGTGAGCCTCGACGTGCGCCAGGAATCGGGCGTGCATACCGAAGCGGTGGCTGAAATCTTCGCCGCCGCGAATCTCGGCGACTACACCGCGCTCGACGAAGCGGGTCGCGCGCAACTGTTGAGCGAGCGCATCGCCGGCGCCGCCCCGCTGTTCGATCCGGCGCGCCTGGGCGAGCGGGCCCGCGACACCCTCGCGGTGTTCGAGCGCATGGTGCGGATACAGGAGGAACTGAGCCCGGATGCGTTCGGGGCCTACGTGATCTCGATGACGCACCAGCCGAGCCATGTACTCGAGGTGATGTTTCTTGCGCGGCTGGCGGGTCTCGCCGAGCGCGATGCCATGGGACGCTACCATTGCCGCATCCGCATCGCGCCGCTATTCGAAACCATCAACGATCTGGCGCGCGCCGAAGGCGTGCTCACCGCCCTGCTCGACAATCCGGTGTATGGCGCCCTGCTCGCGGCCTCGGGCAACGTGCAGGAAGTGATGCTCGGCTATTCCGACTCCGCCAAGGACGGTGGCGCGCTTGCCTCGGCCTGGTATCTCTACGAGGCACAGAAGCGCATCACCACCCTCACCACTGCGCGTGGCATTGGTTGCCGGCTGTTTCATGGTCGCGGCGGCACCATCGGTCGCGGTGGCGGACCCACCCACGAATCCATCCTCTCGCAACCGCCCGGCACTGTGCACGGCGAGATCAAATTTACCGAGCAGGGTGAGGTGCTATATTACAAGTACTCCAATGCCGAGACTGCCGCCTACGAGCTCGCCATGGGCATGACGAGCCTGATGAAGGCGAGCCTGACCCTGGTCCGGCCCGTGACGCCTGATCACCAGGAACATCTGTCGGTGATGCACGAGCTGGCGCGCGATGGCGAAGAGCAGTTTCGCGCGCTCACCGAACAGACCCCGGGTTTCATCGACTATTTCTACGAAGCAACGCCAGTCACCGAAATTGGCCTGCTCAATATCGGCTCGCGTCCAAGCCATCGCAAAAAGACTGATCGTTCCAAGGACTCCGTGCGCGCTATTCCGTGGGTGTTTGGCTGGGGACAGGCGCGACATACGCTGCCGGCCTGGTATGGCCTGGGCAGCGCGCTCGAGCGCTACCGCGCCGCTAACCCGGCGCGGCTCGAGCAGCTGCGCGCGATGTATCGCGAGTGGCCGTTCTTCCGCAGTTTTCTGTCCAACGTGCAGATGGCGCTGTTCAAGGCCGACATGGGCGTGGCGCGCGAATACGCCGAGTTGTGCGAAGACCCGACCACGCGCGACCGCGTATACGCCCTGGTGAAAAGCGAATTCGAGCGCACGGTGGAACAGGTGCTCGCGACCATCGGCGCGCGCGAACTGGTCGAGGAGAACCAGGAGCTGCGGCTGTCGCTCCTGCGGCGCAACCCCTACCTCGACCCGCTCAACCATATCCAGCTCGCGCTGCTCAGGCGCTACCGTGCCAACCCTGGCACTGACGAGGCGCCCTCGGTGTGGCTCGACCCGCTGTTGCGTTCGATCAACGCCATCGCCGCCGGCATGCGCAACACCGGTTGAGGACACACATGCCGACTTCCACGCCTGCTTCGGGAAGATGCCCGCGCCGTGCCAACCGCGCAGCGGCGGCGTTGATGGCTGCCCTCGTGGCCACGCTGTGGTGGAGTGTGTCCCACGCCGCGCCGATCAGCACGGCGATGGAAACCGACGAGGCGATCGGCGAGCACCTCCAGTTTCTTCAGGAACAAGGCATCAGGCTTCATGTGGCCGAGGTGGCCCAGGCGTACGCGCAGGGCAAGTTCACGCCAGCGCGTAGATCGGTGCTCAACTTCGGCATTGGCGCGCCGCCCACCTGGATCGCGCTCGAAGTGACCAATCCCGGGAAGATCGGCGTGCTGCGCCGGCTTGCTGTGGAGAACTCGTGGATCGACCGCATCGACTTTTTTGTCCTGCGGGGCAGACTGGCGCAGGAAGCCTTCCACACCGGCGACGCGCGGCCGTTTGCCGAACGACCGGTCGATAGCCGGTACTTCTGGTTCAATCACGTGTTCCCGCCCGGCACCACCACGGTGCTGATGCGGGTCGAGACCCCCGATCCGATGGTGCTGCCAGTCTATTTCACCACTGTGGAGGCGGCGCAGGCTCGCGCCACCAACCAGGAGACCAGCTACGGCCTGCTGTACGGTTATCTTTTCGCGCTGCTCGCCTACAACTTCATCCTGTTCCTGGGCCTCAAGGCCAGGCGTTACCTGTTCTACTCGGTCTACCTGCTGTGCTTTTCGATCATGAACTTCACCTATACCGGACACAGCTACCAGTGGCTGTGGCCAGCGTCACCCCATTGGCAACAGTGGTCGAACCCGCTGCTCATGATGGTGTACGCGATCAGCGGACTGATGTTTGCCGTCTCGTTCCTCGAAACCCGCAGGTTGTTGCCGCGCCTGCATCGGATCGTGATGGCGGGCATGGCGACGTTTGTGGTGCTGCAGGCCGGCGCCGTGCTGCTGGAGAGCCGGGTGGCTGCGCTGCTGTTTTCCTTCGGATTCGTGTTCCTGTTTTCCGCCACGATGGTGGCGCTGGGGGCACTGGCCTATCGGGCCGGCCAGCGATCGGCCCGCTACTTTCTGATCGCGTCCGTCACGGCAGTCGTCGGCGCCTCTGTCACGGCCGCCGCCGTGTGGGGCCTGATCCCCTTCACCCCCTGGACCTATCGCGCGGTTGATCTCGGCATGGCCGTGGATGCGACTCTGCTCGCGCTGGCGCTCGCCGACCAGTTCCGGATCGGCCAGGAAGAAAGGCTCCGCGCCGAGCAGTTGGCACACGTGGATCCCCTGACCGGCATCAACAACCGACGGGCGTTCGCGACGCTGGTGGCGCCGATCTGGAGCACCGGGCAGCGTCACCAGCGCGACATGTCGGTGATGCTTCTCGATATCGACCGGTTCAAGGCCGTCAATGACACCCACGGCCACGCAGTGGGGGACAAGGCACTGATGCAACTGGCGGATCTGCTGCGTCAGCGCATGCGCAGCGGCGACGTGGTGGCGCGATGGGGCGGAGAAGAGTTCATCGTCTTTCTTCCGGAGACGACGCTGGCCGTGGCGCGGTTGATCGCGGAACGACTTCGCACCGAGATTGCCGCGATGCAGATTGAGGGCGCAGGCGCGCAGTTCTCCCTCACGGCAACCTTTGGCGTCGCACACAACGACGACTCGAAAGCGACGCTCGAGAATCTCATCTCAGTCGCAGACCGGCATCTCTACCAGGGCAAGGAACTGGGACGTAACCGCGTCTACCCCGGCTGACGCCTGGTTTCCTGCGGTCCACCCGCCAGCCGGCGGGCACCGCGCACCGTTGCGCGACGGGTCCATGGACCGAGGCTTGGCGAATTCACTCTCGCACCACCGGCCGTGGTCACGCCACTGCGTTCAACGGTCGCGCTGGTAGGTACCCATGAGTTGCGCTTCGGCCAGGACGTGACCAGACATGGCCTTCTCGACCTGGCCCTTGGTGGGCTTGCCGAGATCCGCCAGCACGGCATCGAGCGCGTAGAGCTTGAAGAAGTAGCGATGCTTGCCGACTGGCGGGCACGGTCCGCCATAGGCGGTCTTGCGGAAATCGTTGACGCCGGTCTTCGCGCCGTGCGGCAAGTGCCTCGCGCCCTCGTCGAGACTGGCGGCGCTGGCTGGCAGGTTGTACACGACCCAGTGCACCCACACCATGCGCGGTGCGCGCGGATCGGGGGCGTCGGGGTCATCGACAACAAGCGCGAAGCTCTTCGTGCTCGCCGGCGCGCCCGACCAGGCGAGCGGTGGCGAGACGTCATCGCTGTCGCAAGTATAGGTGGCCGGAATTTCGCCGCCATCCTTGAACGCCGTCGAAGTAAGTTGCAGAGTCATATTGATTTCTCCTGCTCGCGATCAAATGCGCCGACTCGCGCCGTGAAGCTTATCGGGCCTGCTTTGGATAACCGACCGTTTGCGCCAGCGTGATTTGCTGGTGGGGGCTCAGACCGAGGGCCTTTGCCAGCACTGCGCGATCGACCGAGCCGCGCACCACCGTGGCCAGTCGCGCCGAGGCGCAGTAAAGGTACACGTTCTGCGCGATGAAACCGGTATCGGCGCCGAGGT
>LJVB01000132.1 GCA_001304215.1 Acidithiobacillales bacterium SM1_46
AATCGCGGCATAGGAATCGCGGTTGGCGACAAGAAACACAAGTAGCCGCCACAACATGACAAGTCCTCCGAGCAGCCGGATTCCCGGATAGGGAATTCTCCAGACGGGAACACCATCAACGGAATCGTGCTCCAGCTGCGGGCCGTATGGCACCATCGGGGCAATGATTCGTACATTGACCCCCCGCGCCACCAGCGCCCGCGCGAGCGTTCGAGCCTGCCTTTCCGCGCCACCACCGACGGTGGTCGGGAACATGCTCTCGAGCACGAAGAGTACCTCCCGGGAGCTCCTAGGTTCGGGCATCTAGATACTCCCGATGCCAGAGCTCCAGGACCAGCAGCAACCACAGCTCCTGCGTGTGATCCCAGGAGCCGCTTCGATGGCGATTCACCAATTGCTCGACAAACCTGGGATTGAAGTAGCCACGTTCGGATGCCCGCCGTGACAGGACCGTATCGGCAAGGAGCTCGAAAAACTGCTGATTGGCGCGAAACCACATTCCCACCGGCAGACCAAATCCCTGTTTGCGCTTGGCCAGGATCTCGGGTGGCAAGACGTCCCGCATGGCCTTCTTGAAGAGGTATCGCTTCGTTCGTTTTCTAACTTTCCACTCGGCCGGCAGCCGACCTGTCAAATTGACCAGATCTACGTCCAGGTAGGGATACATCACGGAAATGCCTGTCGCTTTCGCGGTTTGCGCGACTTTGACAAGATCGTTGTCGGCGATCGCCATCATGAGATCTATATACATGAGGCGGTGCAGCTCAGACTTGGATTGCACGCCGTCATAGTGCGACCGCATCACATCAAGCGACTCGGACACCTCAACCGATTTGCGAAAATCCGGACTCAGGAGTTCGCCAAAACTGTCCGATGCGAACGAGTCGTCTGAGTAGAAGCGGTCGGGATTGGGCAAGGACCCACGACGAACAAAATTTTTTACCCGGTTCAGTACCCTGACGTCGAATGGCCCCGCAACCCGCGCCAGCATCGCGCCAACGCGCTTGACGGGCCGTGGCAATCGATAATACATGCCGAATATCTCGTCCTTCGCATAGCGTTCGTTGCCGCCGAAAATCTCGTCGCCGCCGTCCCCCGCCACCAGGACCGTGGCTCCATGTTCGCGGGCAAGCTTGGCACAATAGGCTGTTGGAATCGCTGACGAGTTTGCGAACGGTTCCGCGTAGCTCTGAACGAGCCAGGGTATCAGCTCAAGCGTGTCCGTCGCGGAGACGTACCGGGTATGCGAGTCCGTCCCAAACGCTGACGCCGCGATGCGCGCATAGTGCAGCTCATCAAACCCGCCTTCAGAGAAGCCAATCGAAAAACTGGACACCTTCGCCGCGCGATCCTGCTTCGCCAGGATCCCGGTAATCGAGGAGCTGTCCGTTCCCCCGCTCAGGAACGTCCCCCAACCAACGCCGGTGGATGGGCGATAACACTCGACCGTGCGTTTGATCGCTGCCCCTAACCGCTCCGTCAACTCATCTTCCGAGCCGGAGTAATCCTCGGGATAGGCGGGAGACCAAAACCGCTGAATTCGCACGTCACCGTTCCGGTAGTGCAGCGAGCTACCGGGAGGGAGCTTTCTTATGTTCCTGAAGATGCTCCACGGCGCCGGAATATAGGCAAAATTGAGATAGTGATAGAGCGCATGCGGGTCCACATCGCGCGACGCGCCGCTTGCTGCAACAACCAGTCGCAGATCGGTACCGCACACGAACAGTCCCGGGGATTGGCAGTAGTAAATAGGATAGTGGTGGAACCCATCACACACTGCCAGCAAATGGCCCTCGATATCGTTCCATACTGCGTACCCGAACTTGCCTCGTGGCGCAGGCGTAGGCCCGACGGATCCAGCGAGATGGTCCCTCACCAGTTTCTCGTGGGTACCCTGAACATCGACCTCGGCCCCCGAAACATCGCCGACGAGATGGTACAGGCCCAAACCCACCGCACTCTCGAGCCAGGCGCCCGATACTCCCCCGCGCCAGGCAACCTCAAGCCGCTCAAACGGCCTGCGGAACACCGGCGGTGCATCAGGATCTTCCCCGAACCGGGGCCAGATTCGTGCCGGCAGTCTCTCCTGCAGCAGCGCACCATGTCCCGCACTTCCCACGGCGAGAACAAAGTCTCCGAGAAAAGGGCTCGTCACGGTGCTACTCCCACGCTCTTCAATTTACCCCCGGCAAGAGAACCGCCCCCGGACTTACCAGCGGCCTTTTCATACAACCGCTCTGTCCGAGCGATCATCGCTTCGCGTGAAAACTCGTGCTGCGCCACGATTCTTGCTGCCGCTCCCAGACTATTCCGAAGATGGCAATCTGCCGCAAGGCGTTCAATTGCCTCTGCGAGCGCCGCGTCATCGTCGCCGGGATACAGAAGGCCCGTCTCCTCGTGAGCAACCAACTCAACATTGCCGCCCACGCGCGACGCGACAACCGGCTTTCCCGCCGCCATGGCTTCAAGAATGGCGTTCGACAACCCCTCTCGCCTCGAAGGAAGTACGAGGAAGTCGCTTGCCTGTATCAGCGCCGCGACATCGCGTCTTTCTCCCAGCAAGCTGAGTCGGTCCGCGCGCATTGCCTTCGACGCGCGGACTAACAGCTCCCGCTCCGGCCCCTCGCCCGCGACGAACAAACGAATGTCGTACCTGCTCGCAGAGTCAATGCGCTGAAACGCCCTGATCAGCGAGGGAATATTCTTGTGGTCGACGAGGCGTCCCACAAAGAGGACCATGACCGAATTGGCTCCCACGCCAAGCGATCCACGCATTCTCGCGCGCTCTTCCTCACCGGCAAGCGACACTGCTGTGATGCCGTTGTATACAATCTCCATTGGAACGCGCGCGGCGCGCTTCATTCTTCTTCGTGCATAGTCGGCGCCTGCCTGTGAGTTAGCCACCACACAGAAGGATCTGCGGGTAACCCAGGTCTTCACAATCCACTGAAAGGGACGGTACCACTCGTACACCCCCCGGATTGATGTAATCAGCCTGCCTTTTCCAACGAGCGTGAGTGCCAGGGCGCCCCATAATTCCCCTGAGAAGGAAAAACAATGCACTACATCGAACTGGCCGCGCTGCAGGAACCGCCGAAGCCGCAGAAAGAAGCCTGGATCTATCGCCCCTCGCTTCGGGATTTGTACCGTCTCGACTCCCGCGTGCTCAACCTGATCAACGAGGTGGGAGCGTTTACGAAAATAGAGCAGCGTCGGCGAAAACCGGCTCTTGTCTAATCCTTCGAGTAGCGTGGCGATCTGCCGCTGGGTCCCCCCAACCTCCATCTCGTCGGTGACGATCAACAGTCTTATCAGGCTCATGGCGCATCCCCGACTGCTCCCTCAAAAAAACCACGAAGTTTGGCCGACTCCCGCTGCACCGAGAATCGGTCCTCAATTGCCGAGCGGGCCGCCCGCGTCATCTCGAGCCGCGCCGGCCCCGCCAGCGCAATCAGTTCTTCGATGGCCCCGGCGAGGCGAACTGGATCCTTCTGGGGAACAAGCAACCCGCTGAGTCGGTCCTCCACGAGCTCTGGTATCCCCGAAACACGCGTCGAAATAACCGGGGTCCCGGCAGCCATCGCCTCCATGAGCGCAACGGGAATTCCATCCATGTTGCCATTGCTCGTGACGACCGATGGCAGCACGAACATTCCCGCAGAATACAGGTAGCGGCGCACCTCCGCCTGAGGTCGTGCGCCGAGAAGCTGAACATTGTTATGCAGTTGATACATCCGGATCGCGCTCTCGAGCACGGTCCTCAGTTCGCCATCACCTATTATCGCGCAGCGATATTGGACCCCCTGGTCTCGAAGCAGCTTGCAGGCCTCGATCAATACCGGAAATCCCTTGATCTCATCCAGGCGGCCCACCGCAAGGATAGCGGCCGGATCTGGCCGCCCTTCCATATAAGGGAAGTTGTTCACGTCAATGCCACAGTGAACAATGCGAATCCTGCCAGCCGGCGCACGTTCCGCTGTCTGCGCGAGGAGTCGACGGTTGAATTCGGAAATCGTTGCCACGAACTCCGCCGTCTCCAGCTTTGGCACAAGCAGCTGACGCTCCACGAAGATGTCATGCGCATGTGCGGTAAAGCTGAAGGGCACGCCCACTAACCGGGATAAGTGCATCGCGCTCGACGCTGGATAAGTTGCCCAATGTGCATGGACCCTGTCCGGCCCCCATGCCCGCACAGCCTCCACCGCTCCAAGGGTGCGCCACCAGACAACCAGTGTTTTCGCCAGACTGATCGGGCTTCGCCATAACTCGCGAAAGATTAGCAATATGAAGCCGAGATTGTGGCCGAAGCGCCGCCAAAGACCGCTGACGGCAGCCCGAATGAGCTCCCACCCCCTCGGCGGATAGATCACCCGCGGAAGCAACTCGCGTGCATCCTCCTGTACCAGCTCTTCCTGTGGGGGCTTGAGCGAAAGGATCCGTATGTCAACTCCATGGGCGAGGAGTTCGCGGATCTCGCGCACGATAAACGTCTCAGACCAGCACGGGAAAAGCGAGACGATGTAGAGCACCTTCATGCTGCGCAATCCTTCACTCACCGCACCTCGCTGGCCCTGTCCCGGCGTTCCCTACTTCCACAGGTGGCTATGCCTATTGCGCAAATACTGCACCAGGCCCAGAACCGCATACCAGTTGAACACGCAAAAGGTTGCCGGAAGGCGCACGACTCGGTGTCGGAGCAGGCTTGGCACGAGCAAGCCGAAAAGCGCTGTTGCATACAGGACAAGCTGCGCCGACAACGCAGCCGCGTATAGCGAATCGTTGAGCAGCACCACGTTCGCGGCGAATGCGACCGCCATCGCACCCGGCGCAACGAGCCGAAGAACCTTGTGGGAGACGTACTGGAGCCAAATCCTGTTACGCAATGGATTCAACAACGCCGGTCTCAGGGCCAATACCTGATAATTTCCCGCGAGCGTGCGCGCCTTACGCTTCTTCTCCGTCGAGACGTCGCGTGACGGGACATCGAACGCCCTCGCTTCCGGTTCGAACACAACACGCTTTCCCTGTAAGACCACGTTCATGGGAATCAGAACATCGTCCAGAATGGTTCCTTGCGGAATCGGCACGTACAGGGCGCTTCGAATTGCGTACAGCGCTCCCGTGACGCCGACAATCGAGTCCACACGTGCTTCAGCGGCTCGAATCACTTTTTCATAGCGCCAATAGGCATCCACACTGCTCGCGAAGCTCTCTGCTTCGGTCGCCTCGAAAACAAGCTCGCCACTGACCGCTCCAACCGATTCATCCGCGAAATTGGCCATCAGGGCAATAACCGAATTCTTGTCGAGACGCTGGCGAGCATCCGTAAAGACGACAAACTCCGTGCTGACAATACCCATCGCGTCATTCAAGCAGGCGGCCTTGCCACGTCGGTCGCTGCGCTCCACCAGCCTTAGTTTGCTGGTGTCATAGCCGCGAACGACATCCGCGGTCTTGTCGGTGGAGCCGTCCGACACGACAACAACCTCGATATGCTCAGGTGGATAGTCCTGCCCGAAACAGCTATCAAGTTTTCGCGCGATGTGATGCTCCTCGTTATGCGCGCTGATCACGATGGTAACGGGCGGATGTGCAAGCCTTTTCCCTGGTGCCCGCGGCCAGATACGCGCAAACACCCAGATCGCCGCCGGATACCCGGCGAAGGTGTAGCCCAACAAGGCAACGGAAAACCAGAACGCACCTTCAGCCACGACTGCCTCTGCCACTGAGACCAAGAACAAGACGGCGAAACTGCTCGTACGCGGAATTACCAAGTGCCCGCTTCATACCGTACGCAATCCAGTACCGCGAGCGGGCAATTGTCATGGAGGGCTCTCGCCCCAGTATCCAGTCTTCCACTTTCCCAAGCGGCGATTCTGCGAGCACTGCCATGCGTGGGACGATCCAGCTGGATGCGCGGTATCTACCGGGACGGGACGTGCAGACGCCCTGATAGCCACACTCCCGGGCAGCCTCGTGAACTCGATCGTCGATTCGCCCCCCGGGCGGCGCAAACAGCGTCACTTGCGTGCCAAGTTGGTCCTCAATCGCCAGTTTGGAATTGCGCAGCTCACTCCTGATCTCCTCTGGCGCCAGATCGTCGAAATAGCGATGGGTATAGCCATGCGACTGAATCGACATTCCAGCGAGCGACATATCCCTTAGCGCCGACCACGATACGTGGTTCGTCGTACCGACGGTCGAAGGGTTTACGAAGAAATCTGCGCTTCCCTGCAGCTCTACAAGCAAAGGAACTCCCACCTCGAAGTTGCTGATGTGTCCATCGTCGAATGTGATCCCAACACTGGCATTTTCCCATTCGGGATGGCTCATCAGGTCCCTTACTGACGCAAGGCGCAAGCGTGCATCCTTCGCCAATTGGAGCTGCTGACGAAAATTCGATTCCGACACGCTATAGTGGGGATCCGCGCCGGGAACCAGCTCCCCGGCAACGAGCGCGTGATACATCAGGACGACGGGCGTCATGACATGATCCTCGCCCTAAGGCTCGCCAAGCCCAGGAGCGCCCCGGCGAGCAGGGGGCGCATCGGATAGTAGTACTCCGGAACGAAACGCTGTACTTCCTTTGAAAAGCCCGTCTTGAAGCGGTTGATCGGGTCCTCGTCCCCCCGCTCCTCCCAATAGCCGCCGAAGTCATAATAGTGATAGCCGGCCGATTTCGCCCACCCGATGGCCTCCCAGTGGAGCATGTGACTGAGCGGCAATTG
>LJVB01000133.1 GCA_001304215.1 Acidithiobacillales bacterium SM1_46
CGCCATGCACCGGCGAGAACAGCACCTCGCAGCGCTTGTCGAGCTCATGCGCGGCGACCATGGCGCGGCTCCAGTCGTAATCGGCGCGGTCGCGAATCACGAACTTCACCTGATCCTTGGGCTTCAATAGCGCAATGTTCTCGATGTGGTTGCGTGCTTCCTCGCCGGAGCCGGGCGTCTTCAGGTCCATGACCACGCTCACGCGCGCATCGATGTCGCCGATATCGAGTGCGCCGCTGGTTTCGAGCGACACCTCGTAGCCGTGATCGCACAGGCGCTTGAGCAGCGTGCGACAAGGGCGCTGCGCGAGCGGCTCGCCACCGGTGACTGTGACATGGCGCGGTGCGTACTGCGCCACCGCCGCCTCGACTTCCTCGAAGCTCATCCACCTGCCTTCGGTGAAGGCATATTCCGTGTCGCAGTAACCGCAGCGCAGCGGACAGCCGGTGAGGCGCACGAACACGGTCGGAAACCCGACCGTGCGCGCCTCGCCCTGCAGCGAGAAGAAGATTTCGTTGACCCGCAGGCGATCCGCCGCAGAGGCGGCCGCCAGAGACGAAGGAGATTCAGAACGAGCCATGGCGGCGAGTAACGGGTTTGGCAGGCGAGCAAGCTTACACGGCCCGCCCGCTTCCCGAAACCCGCGCGCGCCAGCTAGCGTCCCTCTTTCTTCATGAGATTGAGACGGCCCTCGGCCGATTTCGCGACGGTGGTGTTGGGATATTGCTTCACCACCCTGGTGAGGTTCTCGCGCGACTTGGGATAATCGCCCAGCTCATAGTAGCTGTAACCGATCTTGAGCATCGCGTCCGGCACCTTGCCGTTGGAGGGGTACTTGGCGACCACACGCTGGAACTCATCCACCGCGACCTTGAAGTTGCGCACGTAGTAGGACGCCTCTCCGATCCAGTACTGCGCATTCCCAGCCAGCGGACTCGTGGGATGCTGTTCAATGAACTCGCGGAAACTCTTGGCCGCGCGCTCGTAGAACCCCTGCTTCATGAGCGCAAAGGCCGCGTCGTAGTCCTCCTGGTCGCTCGCCGCGGCCTTCGCCGCTGGCGGTGGCGCCACACTGGCACGCGTCGTGCTCGACGCGGCTGCCCCTGCCGCCGCTCCGGCGGCCGCCGGGGCCACCGCACTCGGCGCCGGCTCAACCACCCCCGACATTGCGGCCCCACCGCGCCGCTCGAGATTGCGCAGGCGCTGATCGAGATCGTTGGTGAGATCCCGATTGCGCGCCTTGAGCTTCTCGACCTCATGGGTCTGCACTTCAAGTTGGCCACGCAGGTCGCGCACCTCGGCCTGCAACTGCTCGAGCTGCAGCAACAGATCAGCCAGGCTTTCGCGCGTCGCGGTACTCGATGCCTGCGCGACCTGTGCCGCACCGCCCTTGGACGCGTCCTTGCGCTCGAAGAGCCCTGCGGCCATGGCGCTGCCGGCTGCGTTCAGCAGCACAAGCGCCAGGCCGACCGGTACCAGCCGGCGCACGGAATCAGTAGCTGATTTCGACACGGCGATTCTGGCGCCAGCAGGACTCGTTGTGCTCGGCACATACCGGCTTCTCTTCACCGTAGCTCACATTGCTGACGCGGCTCGCCGCAACGCCCAACACGCGCACCAGCTTCTCCACCGATTGTGCACGGCGCTCACCCAGCGCGAGGTTGTACTCGCGCGTGCCGCGCTCGTCGCAATGGCCAGAAAGCCGTACCTTAAGCGCCGGATTGGCGGCGAGGTACGCAGCATGCGCCTCAATGATGGAGCGCGATTCGTCGTCGATCGTGGTGCTGTCGAAGTCGAAATACACCACGCGCTTGGCGAGCAGGTCGGCGCGCGCGCCGGCACCAACGGCCGCACCACCCGCGCCGCCGGGTCCGCCGGCGCCGCTCGTCTCGGCGCCCGCACCAGCGCCCTCGCCTTCCTTCTTGTCAGTAGTGGCACAGCCCGCGAGACCCAGTCCCGCCACGGCCAGTCCGATCCATAGCATCCTGAACTTCATCGTATTACTCCTTTGCCCCGCCCGGGGCTTGTTGCAGTTCACGGTTGTAAGGCGACCATGCGGGTTCCCGCACATCTCCCTGTTCAAAACGATAGAGCTGGCGCGTCCGCCCCTCCGCCGAGATGGAAGCCAGCACGCCGCGTCCGCGCACCTCGGTCGCGTACAGAATCATGCGCCCGTTCGGCGCAAAGCTCGGCGACTCATCGAGTGTGGTGTCGGTAAGCACCTGCAGCGCGCCGCTATCGAGCCGCAGCGTGGCGATGCGGAACTGGTTGCGGTAGGCGCTGACCAGCGTGAGCGAACGTCCGTCCGGTGCATACGAGGCGCGCGCATTGTACTCGCCCTCGAAGGTGAGACGTGTGGCGCGCCCGCCATCCGCCGACACGCGGTAGAGCTGTGGGCGACCGGCGCGATCCGAGGTAAACACCAGCGTGCGCCCATCCGGCGACCAGGCGGGCTCGGTATCGATGGCTGGATCATTGGTGATGCGCCGCAACGCGCGCGAGCGCAACGTGAGTACATAGATCTCCGCGTTGCCGTCCTTTGAGAGCGTCAGCGCGAGCTGCTTGCCGTCCGGCGACCAGGCCGGCGCGCTATTGATGCCCGAAAACTCTGCCACCAGCTCGCGTCGACCGTCGATCACGTTCTGCAGGTATACCTTTGAGCGCTTTTGCTCGAAGGAGACGTAGGCGAGCTGCTGGCCATCCGGCGACCAGGCCGGCGACATCAGCGGCTCGCGCGAACTGACGACGGTGATCGGATTGAAGCCGTCGGAATCGGCGATCTGAAGCTTGTGCGTGCCAGTGCGTGCCGTGCCGTCCTGCGTGACATAGGCAATGCGCGTATTGAAAGCGCCCGGCTCGCCGGTGAGCTTTTCGTGGATGATGTCGGCAATCTGGTGCGCCACCGTCCGCAACATCGATTCGCTTACGGTGTAGCGATATCCCGCGAGCTGCGTTTCCTTGAAGACGTCGTAGAGGCGGAATTGCACCTGATATTGCTTGTTGCCGAGCGCACGCACGCCGCCGATGACCAGCGCCTCGGCCTTCAGGATGCGCCAGTCCTTGAACACCACGTCCTTGTCCTCGTGCGGACGACTGACGTAATCCTTGGCGGGCAATACCTCAAATCGCCCGCTGCGGGTGAGATCGGCACCAATCACATCGGAGACGACCTGCGGCGGCGCGCCCTTGCCATCGAACTTGAACGGCACGATCGCGATCGGCTGACCGGTTTCGGCACCGCGCGTGATTTCGATGGTCAGCACGGCGTGACTCGCGCCCGACAGCGCCATCAGCCCCGCGGCGATCCACAATCTTGTCCAGCGTCCCATCATCGTCGACTCGTCACTCCTGCGGATTGAACACAAACTCAATTTCCCGGAAATACTCGAAGATTTCGGCATCCGTCGGCAGCGGCAATGGCGAGGCCTTGAATACCGCATTTTCCACCGAACGATCAAACAGCGCATTGCCGCTGCTCTTGACCACCTTGGCCGCCAACACCTCGCCACCCGGGACGACCCGCACGCGCACCACGCACTGCATACCCTGCGTCGCCCCGCCCGGCCGGCTCCAGCTGCGCTCCACCTTCTGGCGGATGATGGCGCGATAGCGGTCCATTTCGCTCTCTGCGCGCGCGGCGCGTGCCGCATCGACCCGGGCCTTCTCTTCCGCCGCAATCTGTTGCTTCAAGTGCTGCTCGGCCTCCTGCTGGCGGCGCTTGCTCGCCTCTTCCTTGCGCCTGGCCTCCGCAACGCGGCGCTTTTCTTCCTCGGCCTTGCGTTTCTTTTCCGCCTCGGCCTTCTGGCGGCTCTCCTCTTCCTGCTTGCGCTTCAACGCTGCCTGCTTCTTTGCTTCCTCCGCCCGGCGTTGCTCGTCCTGCTTGCGCTTCAACGCCGCCTGCTGTTTTGCTTCCTCTGCCCGGCGCTGTTCATCTTTTGCCTTGCGCTCCCGCTCGGCGTCCGCCTTTTGGCGGCGCTCCTCGTCGTGCTGGCGCTTCAGTGCCTCGGCCTCGGCACGGCGCCGCGCGGCTTCGCGCTCCGCGGCCCCGGTCGTTGGCTCTTCCACCACCCGCGCCTGGATGACCGGCGCCGTGCGCGTGATGCTCCAGCGCACGCTGATCGTAAGCGCCACGACGATCGCGATGTGCACCAGCACTGCGAACAGTACCGACCACCCCAGGCCCGGATCGCGGCTCGCGAGCATGGCCGACAAGGACTTCCGGTGCGCCATCAGCGATTCTGCGGTGTCTCCGTAATGAGGCCTACGCTCGGCGCCCCGGCATCCTGCAACAGCGTCATTGCCTTGACCACGTGTTCATAGGCAACGCGCCGGTCGCCGCGCACCACGACCGGGGTCTGCGGGCGAATCCGCAGTATACCCGCGACCTTGCGCCGCAAATCATCGGCCCCGATACGGCGATCGTCCAGATAGTACCGTCCCTCCCGATCGACCGTGACGACAAGCGTCTCGCGGTCCTGGGCATCGACGGGCTTCGCCGCCGCCTGCGGCAACTCGACCTTGACGCCCTGCGTGAGCAGCGGCGCCGTGATCATGAAGATAACGAGCAGCACCAGCATCACGTCAATATACGGCACGACGTTGATCTCGCTCATCAGGCGCTTCTTGTTCTTGCGGTATTCCATCACGCTCTCTGCGCGAACGCCTGGCGCTGCAGGATACTCGCGAACTCCTGCGCGAAGATCTCGTAACGCGTCACCAGCCGCTCGACGTTGGTAGAGTAGCGGTTATAGGCGATGACGGCGGGGATCGCCGCGAACAAGCCAATGGCGGTTGCGATCAGCGCCTCGGCGATGCCAGGCGCCACGTGTGCAATGGTCGGCTGCGAGATGGCGCCCAACGAGCGAAACGAGTTCATGATTCCCCAAACCGTCCCGAACAGGCCGACATAGGGACTGGTCGAGCCGACCGTGGCGA
This sequence comes from Acidithiobacillales bacterium SM1_46, assembly GCA_001304215.1. Lineage (GTDB taxonomy): Bacteria > Pseudomonadota > Gammaproteobacteria > Acidiferrobacterales > Sulfurifustaceae > SM1-46. The sequence goes on from LJVB01000133.1 coordinate 4,936, forward strand.
GAAACGAAAGCGACGTCTCGAGATAATTGATCTCACGCGACAGTGCCACGCGCATCGCGCGCTGCACGCCTTCGAGTACGTCGTTTGGTTCCATGCCGCCCTGCTGGGTGAGGCGCTTGAACTCCTTGTAGCCTTCGGCGAACAGATTCGCGATGCCACTCGGCTCCTCGCCCTTGCGCGTGACCTCGCTGAACAGCTGACCCACGTTGCCCCCGGCCCAGAAGCGCGACTCGAACTGATCGGCGGCGCGTTGCGCCGCGCGCAGCGTAAACCACTTGCGAAAGATCATGGTCCAGGAAAGCAGTGACGCCACCATGAGTCCCAGCATCACGAGCTGCACCGGCAACGACGCCTTGGTGACAAGGTCGAAAAGCGCGATACCGTCGGTTGAAGTTGTGACGTTCATGTCAGGCGATGCGCCTCCACGCGCTCGAGGATGTCCCGGGGTACCGCGCGCGGCGTGAAGTCGCCGGCCGCCAGGCAAGCGATCTTGACCTCCCCCTGACAGAGGGCCGCGCCGTCCCGCTCGATGGTCTGAGCGAAGGTAAGGCTCGCGCCGCCCACGCGCTGCACGGCCACCGTGGCCTGCAGGAGGTCATTGAAGCGAGCAGGTTTGATGAAGTCGGCAGTGATGGAGCGCACCGCGAATAGGACTCCGGACCGCCGGACTAGTTCATCCTGCTCGAATCCGAGTTGGCGCAGCCACTCGGTACGAGCGCGCTCCATGAACTTCAAATAGTTAGCGTAATACACGACGCCGGCGGCGTCGGTGTCCTCGTAGTAGACACGCACCGGAATGGAGAAGATCGGCTTCATGCCCGGCTGCTATCGATACTCAACGGCGTTCGCCCGCACTGCTCACGAATCCTCGAACAGTCCGCGCTGCGGTACCGACAGGCCCTCCGGCACGCGCAACCCGAAGAAGCGCCAGGTCTCGGCGGTGGCCACGCGCCCGCGAGGAGTGCGCATCAGGAATCCCTGCTGGATCAGGAACGGCTCGATCACATCCTCGATGGTGCCGCGTTCCTCGCCGATTGCCGCAGCCAAACTGTCGACGCCGACCGGGCCGCCGTTGAATCGGTCCACGACGGCGCGCAGCAGCTTGCGATCGAGGGTATCGAAACCCTGCTCGTCGACCTCAAGCATGCCGAGCGCGGCATCGACCATGGTGCGCGTGAGGATCCCCTTGCCCTTCACCTCGGCGTAATCGCGAGCGCGACGCAGCAGGCGATTGGCGATGCGTGGCGTGCCACGCGAGCGCGCCGCCACGGCCGAGACGCCCTCCGGCTCGATCGGGATGCCAAGGATGCCGGCCGAGCGCGTCACAATGCTGGCGAGCTCGGCCGGACTGTAGAACTCGAGACGCAGCACGATGCCGAACCGATCGCGCAGCGGCGAGGTGAGCAGGCCCGCGCGCGTGGTGGCGCCGATCAGCGTGAACGGCGGCAACTCGAGCTTGATCGAGCGCGCCGCCGGACCCTCGCCGATCATGATGTCGAGCTGGTAGTCCTCCATGGCCGGATACAGCACCTCCTCCACCACCGGCGAGAGGCGATGAATCTCATCGATAAAGAGCACATCGTTCGGCTGGAGGTTGGTGAGCAGCGCCGCGAGGTCACCCGGGCGCTCGAGCACCGGGCCGGAGGTCTGGCGCAGGTTCGCGCCCATCTCGTTGGCAACGATGTGCGCAAGGGTGGTCTTACCGAGGCCGGGTGGCCCAAACAGCAGCACGTGATCAAGCGCCTCGACGCGACCGCGAGCCG
>LJVB01000134.1 GCA_001304215.1 Acidithiobacillales bacterium SM1_46
CTGGTACTGAAGGACATCATTGATGCCCTAGACCCCAAGCAGGCGCTGCTGGTACTGCCGCTTACGCTGCTGCTCGCCTACGGCGCGCTGCGCCTCGCCAGTTCCCTGTTCGGCGAACTGCGCGACGTGGTGTTCGCCAAGGTTACGCAGCGCTCAATCCGGCGGGTGGCGCAGAAGGTCTTCGAGCACTTGCACGCCTTAAGCCTGCGCTTTCACCTCGAGCGCCAGACCGGCGGCGTGTCGCGCGACATTGAGCGTGGCGCGGCCGGCATCCGCTTCTTGCTCAACTTCATGCTGTTCAGCATCCTGCCGACGCTGCTTGAGATCGGCATCGTCGCGGTGATTCTGCTCGTCAAGTATGACCCGTGGTACGCGATCATCACGCTCGGCACGCTCGTGCTCTACATCGGCTATACGCTCTGGATCACGGAATGGCGCATGGTGCTGCGGCGCAACATGAACGAGATGGACTCCAAGGCGAATACCCGCGCCATCGACAGCCTGCTCAATTACGAGACCGTCAAGTACTTCAACAACGAGCGTTACGAGTCGGCGCGCTATGACGAGACCCTGGAGAAGTGGGAATACGCCGCGATCCGCAACCAGACCTCGCTCTCGATCCTGAACGTTGGACAGGCAACCATTATCGCCATCGGCGTGACCATGCTGATGATTCTCGCTACCCGTGGGGTCGTGGCCGGCAGCATGACGGTCGGCGATCTGGTGCTGGTCAATGCCTTCCTGATCCAACTCTACGCGCCGCTACATTTCCTCGGCTTCGTTTATCGCGAGATCCGCCATTCGCTTGCCGACATGGAGCGCATGTTCGGCCTGCTGGCAAAACATCGCGAGGTCGAGGACAAGCCAGGCGCGCCGGATCTCGTCGTGCGCGGCGGAGCAATCCGCTTCGAGAATGTTACCTTCAGTTACGACGGCCGTCGCGAGGTGCTCCACGACGTCAGCTTCGAGGTACCGGCCGGCCACAAGGTGGCCGTGGTCGGCACATCCGGCGCCGGCAAGTCGACGCTCTCGCGTCTGCTATTCCGGTTCTATGATGTCACCGGCGGGCACATTGAGATCGATGGACAGGATATTCGCGACATCACCCAGACAAGTCTGCGTCGCGCGATCGGCATCGTGCCGCAAGATACCGTGCTGTTCAACGACACTATCTTTTACAACATTGCCTACGGCCGGCCGGACGCAACACGCGATGAGGTCATTGAGGCGGCCAAGGCCGCACACATCCACAGCTTCATCGAGTCTCTTCCCGACAAGTACGATTCGCTCGTCGGGGAGCGCGGCCTGAAGCTGTCGGGTGGGGAAAAACAGCGCGTCGCCATCGCGCGCACACTGCTCAAGCGTCCGCCGATCGTTGTATTCGACGAGGCTACCTCGGCGCTTGACTCACAGACCGAAAAGGCAATCCAGTCCGAATTGCGCACGCTGGCCGAGAACCACACCTCGCTCGTGATCGCGCACCGGTTATCCACCATCATGGACGCCGACCAGATTATCGTCATGGAACAAGGTCGTATCGTCGAGCGTGGGACACACGCCGAATTGGTCACACGCCCTGGTACCTACGCACACCTTTGGCAGCTCCAGCTCCAGGAAGAACGAGAAAAACCCCGCAAGGCGGTTGGAAGCGGTCTCGGCGCATAGAGGTAGTTGCGTCGCGCCGGGAGCGTCTAGCGAATGGCCGCCACTGCCAGAACCAGCAGCGCGGCCGCGCATAGCCACGCGAAACTGTCGCGAAGCCGCGGGTAGAGCGTTGCGAGCGCGCCGACCGGAAGCTCAGCGATCAGGATAACGGATTGCTTCTCGGTATGGTCGAGCCGGGCCACGGGCCTTCCAAGAGCGTCGACCATCGCGGAGACGCCCCAGCGCGTCGGACGCAGCAGCGCCGTGCCATTCTCGATCGCGCGGCACGCCGCCGAGGCGAGATGCAGTTCGCGAATCTCCTCCCAGTCGCTGGTCGGCGCTATCAGGAGATCCACGCGCGCAGCGCCCGCCTGGCGGATGAGCCATGGGAAATCGTTGTCGTAGCAGATCGCGAGGGCGACGCGCCCGTGGGCCGTCTCAACCACCTGCAGCGTCCCGCTGCCGCGCGTTCCGTGGCGTGCCTCGAATCCCGGTACGGCCGTCGTCTTGGTGTAGTCCGCGAGCAACGCACCATCCGGACCGAACAGTAGCGCCTTGTTGTCGAAACCGAGACCGGGACCGGGCTCCAGAATCCCGACGCCGGCACAAACGAAGGTGCCAGTCTCGCGCGCCAGTGCCGCGATGCGTTCTCGCACCTGCCCCGCCGCGTCGCGCCATACCATCACCGTGACCTCCGGCCAGGCGATAATCTGTGCCCCGGCGCGGCTCGCCTCTCGGCTGCACGCCAGAAAATGCTCCAGGATGGAATCGAACGCCGGTTGCCAGCGCTCCACTTGGGCGCGCGCCGCGCCATCGCTGAACAACTTGGCCAACGCATCGCGCTCGAGAACCCCCTCTGGCCAGCCGATCGCCGCGACATGCACGCCACGACCGCGCGCGCCACGGGCCAGCCGCCACCACCCGCCCGCCATCACGGTCCCCAGCACCAGCGCGAACGTCGCGACCGAGAAACTCATGCCGGGAGCCTGCAGGCCTCTCTCCCACAGCATGCGCGCCATGGATGCGAACCACGCGATCAGAAACCCGGGTCCCGCGAGTCCCGTTATCGCAACCAGTTGCATGAGTGCGCGGTTGCGGATCTGCGTGTAGCCCGCGGAGCCCCAGGCACCGGACGGACTCACCCGAGTACTGGCAAATTCCATGGCCACCCAGGCGAGCGGGAACACGAATACACCGGCGGCGAGGGGCAGGCCAGGTACCAGCCAGCGATCAATCAGGTAGGGAGCCACCTGGGTCGCCGCAATTACCGCCGCCACGCCCGGATAGAGCCACGCAGGAAGCGGGATAACCCGCCAGTTCGATATGCCGATTGCGATGACGTATGCCGCGAAAATTCCGAGCGCCGCCGTGGCCGGCGACACAGCCTGCGCAAAATGGAGGAAAAACACCGGTGCGATCCATGGCGCGGCCCAATGCTGCCAGCGCCCGAAACCAAACAGGCTTAGCACACCACCCGCGACGAGCCACAACAGGGAGTCAGCCGCCGGAGCCATGTCTGCCTAGCCAAATCTCGAATCTGAAATCAGATACCAAGCCAGGTCCTGGCGACGCTTGCGTTGCTGAACACGATGACCGGCGCCTGTGCCTTGAGACCATATTGGCTGGCGAGGTGAAAACTTTCGTTGTCCGGGACAACGATTGCCGTACGCGAGCCGTGTTGTTGCTTGGGTTGCTGGCGATCCAGCTCGGCGATGAGATCGAACAACCCGGACGATATCGCTCCCTTGGTCGCGGCCGTGAGATCAACAAGCTCGCGGTACCCTGGGCGAATGCGGGCGTCCGCCAGAAACCGGCGGACGTAGTCGAGAAAGTCCTCGTCCGCTACCGCGCCGCGTCCGGTCGCATATACGACGTTCTTTACCTCATCTACCTCGTAGTCAATCGGCATGCGCGCTCGTTCGGTGCTATCGCGTGCAATAGTCTGGCCGATCGACCAGACAGGCTTCAAGCTCCGGTCGGTCGGAGGTCCAGATTGTCCGCGCGGCACGGATAGCCGGCAGACGCTGCACAGGTACTGACTCAACCAGACGCGGGTTGAAGCTTTCGCAATACGCGCTCGACGACCGCGCTGCGCGCAACGACCTCTGAGGCACCAGCGCCTTTCGCCGCCTTGAAGCCCTCTCCATCCACGTGCGGGCCAAAAGCGAGGATGTCGAGCCCCGGGGAATCGCCGCGCAAGCGCCCAATCGTCAAAAGAGCATCGCGCGCACCAAGGTCCATTACCACCAGATCCGGGGCATCGCTGTCCGTCTTCTTCAGCATCGTAGCGCCGGCTGCCTTCCATGCAGACTCGATTCGCACGCGACTCATCAGGTCATCACACCAAAGCAAAATCTTCATGCCGCCTCCGCGCGGACAATCATACGCCGGGCGGCAGCGTACTAGAGCTCGACCTGTGTTCCCAGCTCAACCACGCGATTTGTGGGGATGCGGAAATAGGCGGTCACCGACCCGGCATTGCGCTGCATGCCGATGAAGAGCTTTTCCCGCCACAGCGCCATCTGTGGCCGTTCGGTGGGGATCAGTGTCTCTCGGCTAAGAAAGAAGGAGGTGTCCAGCATGTTGAACTCGAGACCTTTGTCGCGGCAAAGCTCGAGCGCGCGAGGAATATCAGTCTCGTCCTTGAAGCCGTAGATCACGAATAGCTTGTAGAAGTTGTGCGCCAATGGCCAAACCTCAACGCGCTCGTCGTCATCCACATGCGGAATATCCTGAAATACCACGGTCAGGACCACCACACGCTCATGCAGAACCTTGTTGTGCTTCAGATTGTGCAGCAGCGCGTGCGGCACTGCATCGAAGCTCGTTGTCAAGAACACGGCCGTGCCGGGAACCCGCGTCGGCAAATGTTTGCCGATGCTTTCCACAAAAGGCTCAAGCTTGATCGCCAACGAATCCAGTCGCTCGCGCATGATCTGGCGCCCGCGCTTCCAGGTTGCCATGAGGATAAACGCCGCCAGTGCAATCGCGATGGGAAACCAACCGCCATGGATGATTTTCCCCGCATTGGCACTGAAAAATACGATGTCCACGGCGAGAAAAACGGCCATGCCGATGATCGTCAATGGCCAGTTGAAGTGCCACAACCCGCGCACCACCACAAACGCGAGGATCGTATCGATCGCCATGGTACCGGTGACGGCGATGCCATAAGCCGCCGCGAGGTTGCTGGAGGATTGAAAGCCGAGGACCAGCGCGACTACACCCACCAGCAGCCCCCAGTTCATGAAGGGGATATAGATCTGCCCGATCTCGCGCTCGGAAGTATGGTGGGTGTCCATGCGTGGAGCGTAGCCGAGCTGAATTGCCTGGCGCGTCACGGAAAAAGCACCGGAGATTACCGCCTGCGAAGCGATTACCGTGGCGAAGGTTGACAGCGCCACCATCGGATACAGAGCCCAGGACGGGGCCAATAGATAGAACGGATTTTGCGCAGACTGCGGTTCGTGCAAGAGAAGCGCGCCCTGGCCAAAGTAGTTAAGCACCAAGCCCGGCAGGACGAAGCCAAACCAGGCAAAGCGGATCACACGCTTGCCAAAATGACCCATGTCCGCGTAGAGCGCCTCGCAACCCGTGAATGCCAACACCACCGCGCCAAGCACCACGAAGCCACGCCACTGATTGATTTCGAAGAAGTACACGGCATGCCACGGGTTCAGGGCCGCAAGCACGTCCGGATAGCGAGCAATGCTGATTGTCCCGAGTACTGCCAACGTTAGAAACCAGAGCACCATGACGGGTCCAAACAGCGCGCCAACTCGGCCGGTTCCCTGCCGCTGAAAAATGAAAAGCGCGACCAACACGGCGAGCGTCACCGGGATGACGTAGGGCTTCAACGCGGGGGTAGCGACTTCCAGGCCTTCCACGGCAGATAGCACCGAGATTGCCGGCGTGATCATGCCGTCGCCGTAGAACAGCGCGGCGCCAAAAATGCCGAGCGACATCAATGCCCAGCGCAACCGCGAGCGGTCGGCGGTCGCGCGCTGCACGAGCGCCATCAATGCCATGATGCCGCCTTCTCCCTTGTTGTCAGCGCGCATGATCAGCACGACATACTTGATGGAGACAACGAAGATGAGCGACCAAAAGATAAGCGAAAGTACGCCGAGCACGTTTTCCGGATTGACCGCCATGCCATGCTCGCCGGTGAAGGCCTCCTTCATGGCATACAGGGGGCTGGTGCCAATGTCACCGTAGACGACGCCGATGGCGCCGATCGTCAATGCGGCGAACCGGCCGGCGGGCGCAGATGAGGGGACACCCTGGCTCATGTGCCGCCAAAAACCCTAGTGCAAGAAGTCGTGTGCAAGGAAGGGGCCGTAGGGCCGGGCAGGCATCGCGGGAAATCCCGGTGCCTACCGGCAGACGCCAGTGGAGCTGCTTGCCCCAATTGGAATGGCGAAATGAAACATGGTTGCGCTGACTGCGGGCGCTATTATAGGAAGCGGCGGCAAAATAGCCAGCGCAAGCCCAAGGGAAGGCAAAACAAGCATTTAATGTCCCGGTAGCAACCCCACCGGGACATTAAGTAAGGATCAGGTGTTAATGGAGTGCTTGTCCATCAGCCGGTACAGTGTCACCCGCGACACGCCCAGCAGGCGCGCGGCGCGCGAAACGTTGTGACGCGTCTGCTTGAGACTTGCGAGTATGGCAACACGCTCAGCCTCCTCACGGGCACGATCAAGCGTCAACACCCGGCCACAGACAGCGGCGGCATTGAGGCCCAGGTCCTGCGGCGAGATGATACGCTTGTCGCACATCACGATCGCGCGACGCACGCGGTTCATGACCTCGCGCACATTGCCCGGCCAATCGTGCGCCTGCAGCACCTCGACTGCCTTGTCGCTGAATCCCTTCAGATTGCGGCCCTTTTCGATCGCAAACTTTTCAAAGAAATACTGCGCGAGCTGCTCAACGTCGCGCTCACGATCCCGCAGTGCCGGTACGTCGAGTGTCAGCACCTGCAGGTGGTAATAGAGGTCATCGCGGAAGCGACCGGCCTCCACCTCGCGCACGAGATTGGCGCGC
>LJVB01000135.1 GCA_001304215.1 Acidithiobacillales bacterium SM1_46
CGCAGTGGCGCGGGAATCTGCGCGCTCACAGCATTGTGGTTCATGGCGAACTGAGCGGTGATGTGGTGGCGCGCGGCAAGGTGGAGCTCGGCCCTACCGGGCAGGTGAATGGTGCCGTCACGGCGCCGTTGCTCGCCATCGCGCAGGGTGGCCGCCATACCGGCGAGGTGCGCATGGGCAAGGCATCAATCGTCCACTTTCGCGAACGTCGCGGCCAAGAGGGGCAGGCCGCAGCCTAGTCGGTCCGGGTTACGGGCGATTCGAGTTCACGCTTCACGGCCAGCAGCCAACGTCCGAGCTTCTCTTCCAGTTCGTGAGTGAGCTCCAGTTCCTGGCGCTTGCGCACACTGCGCGCATAGTCGACATCCACTAGCGGCAGAATCGGCTCGAGCCAGCTCAGGAAATTGCGCGACGTCTCCGATTCCGCCGTTCCAATCAGCATTTCGTCGGTCGGTTCAAACCGCTCGGTCTGAGTCAGTCGGGTGCCGTCCGACTCCGGGCGCGTTTCGATGCGTGTCTCGAAAGGCACGGCCGAATCCGACATGGTGAGCAGCAGCCGGTTGGGCTCGAATTCAGTCACGCGCGTCCGGTAATCGACGATGCGACCCTCGATCTCCAGCCGAAAGCGGCAGCTACGGCCGACGGCAAGCGATCCTCCACCTTCGATCTCGACCTGCAGCGGCTTAACGTCTGGTTGCAGGCGCGAGCGCGCTGCCGGGTCGCACATGAGCGCAAACACCCGCTCAACGGGTGCCCGAATGTAAATGCTGCCCGAAACAACGACCATGCGCTCGCTCTCCCCACCAGGAAGTCTGCGGTTTGGCACCGCGGGCATGTTTGCCCTGCTGTAAATACCTCAGGCCGCGTTACTGACTCCGTATTGTTCGCGATATGCCGCGATTGCGTCGCGGTGTGCGCGGGCCCCGTCTCCCTTTTCGGCAAGGAAGGCGAGCAGTGTCTCGAGCGTGACGATACTAAGCACCCGCAAGCCGAGTTCCTGCTCCACTTCCTGAACCGCCGAGCGTTTGCCGAGGCCACGCTCCTGGCGATCAACCGCAATTGCCACGCCGGCCGCCGTCGCACCGGCGGCGCGGATGAGGTCGCGTGATTCGCGTACCGATGTGCCAGCTGAAATCACGTCGTCGACGATTAGCACGCGGCCGGTGAGCGCGTGGCCAACAATGACTCCGCCCTCGGCATGCTTCTTGGCCTCTTTGCGATTGAAGGCGTAAGGGAGATCCCGCTGGAAATGATCCGCCAGGGCGATCGCCACCGCGCTCACAAGCGGTATGCCCTTGTACGCGGGACCGAACAGCATGTCGAAACCGATGCCGGAATCGGTGATGGCCTGCGCATAAGACCGTCCGAGACGCGCGAGCTTCGCGCCACTGTGGAACAGACCGGTATTGAAGAAGTAGGGGCTCACACGTCCACTCTTCAGGGTGAACTGGCCGAACTTCAGGGCCTCGCAGGCGATCGCGAACTCGATGAACTCGCGCTGGTAATCTTTCATCGTCATCACGATACCGGATGCAGCGCGGCGGGGGCAAGAATACACTAGCGACCATGCGCATTATCACCGCGAATCTCAATGGCATCCGCTCGGCGTCGTCCAAGGGATTCTTTGACTGGATGAAGCGTCAGGGCGCGGACGTGGTATGCGTGCAGGAGGTCAAGGCGCAAGAGACCGACCTGACGCCCACCATGCTCGCGCCGGGTGGCTTTCGGGGATACTTCAGCCTTGCCGAGAAAAAGGGTTACGCCGGCGTGGGACTCTACTGCCGGCGTGAGCCGGACGCCGTGCATCGCGGATTCGGTTCGCATGAGCATGACGGCGAGGGGCGCTACTTGCAGGTCGATTTTGGCAAGCTGAGCGTAGTCTCGCTCTACCTTCCCTCCGGCTCCGCCGGGCCGCATCGCCAGGAATCAAAGTACCGATTCATGGACCTGTTCCTGCCGCAAATGCGCAAGCTGCGCAAAGATGGTCGCGAGTATGTCCTGTGCGGTGACTGGAACATCGCGCACAAGGAAATCGATCTCAAGAACTGGCGCTCGAATCAGAAGAACTCAGGCTTCCTGCCGGAAGAGCGCGCCTGGCTCACCAAGGTTTTCAACGAGCTCGGTTGGGTGGACGTGTTTCGTACCCTGAATCAGAAGCCCGATCAATATACCTGGTGGTCAAACCGCGGGCAGGCCTACGCCAAGAACGTCGGTTGGCGCATCGACTACCAGATCGCCACGCCCGGAATTGCCAAGAAGGCGCTGAAGGAGCGCATCTACAAGGACAAGAAGTTCTCCGACCACGCGCCACTGATCATCGACTATCACCATGAGCTTTGATTCCCATCCTCGCCGCGAGAGGGATCGGGGTGGCGAATTGGCGGAAGCAGGGTGAGTTGAACGCACAGTTGCGCGATCGACCGATCAACCTGACGGCTTGACCAGCGCGGATAGTGCAATTGGTTCGGTGGCCACTGCTTGGGCGCCTGGTCACGCCCGACGGACAGACTGCGCCTGTCCACGCGACAAGCTGAAGGCAGATCCCCGCCAGCGCAGGGCGAATACGGGATTCGTCATGCGCCGGCGATATCGCTGTGTGGGTCGATACCAGGGATCGAGATATACCAGCATCCCGCGCTCTTCACCGATCAGCACGATCCAGTGATCCTCGTTGCCCCACTCCGGTCCGCGTACCAGCGCCATGACCGGTGCGCGCCTTACCTGCGCAAGGATCTTCCGCAGTGCGTTCGTGTTGCCTTCGCGCACGATCGCGACCGGGATGCGTCGCCGGCGAAAAAAATTGGCCACGTCCGCCGGGTAAACCTCCGGTGCCAGTTCGCCACGCGGGCTCGCCGCATGCAGCCGCAGCGCACGCATGAGCCGTCGATAGTCGGGGTGTGGTCGTATGCCGGCATGCTGCAGCAGCATGCTCACGCACGCCACGCCGCACCCTGAGTCAGGGCAAGGCCGGCCGCGTTGCGACACGAAGTCGAGTGAATGGCGGGCCATGGCAGAAGGGTACCGTTAAAGTGAAGCGTGGACTTTGCGCTTGCCGGCGCCGACCCCCGATCAATCTGGCGTACACCTAGCTGGCAAAGCGATTGCGACCGTCGCGTTTGGCTCCATAGAGCGCCTTGTCTGCCGCAGCGATGAGATCGTCCGGGCTGGAATCGGCGCCGGCTTGCGCCAACCCGAGCGAAATCGTCACTCCGGATAAGGCTGTGCCGTCGCTTGCCTGCACGGGATTCGCGGCAATCGCCTGCACCAGCCGTGCGGCCACGATTTGGGCACCTGGCAAGTCAGTATCAGGCAAGAGTATGCAAAACTCCTCCCCGCCGATGCGGGCAAGCCGATCGGCGGGACGAATGTGCGACTGCGCGGCGCGCACGGTGGCGCGCAGTGCCGCGTCTCCAGCCGGATGGCCATGGGTGTCGTTGTAACGTTTGAAGTGATCAATGTCGAACACGCCAAGCGTGAAGGCTGAGGCGTCGCGGCGCGCGCGCTCGACATAGCGCGGCAGCGTCTGATCGATCCAGCGGCGATTGTAGGCCGCGGTTAGCGGATCGAGGAATGCCCAGCGCTCATAGGCCTGTTGCAATTGCAGGCTCAGCGCAAGCGCCTCGTTGGTGCTGCGCATGCGCTCGGCCATGATGCCGAGCAGATTGCGCGCAATAGTCGGGACTGTTTCGGTGAGCCGCCAAAAATTATCGACGTCGATTCCCAGCACGGCGCTGTCGCCGGTTGCGACGACCGGTGCGGAGACCCGGCCACCGTCGATGATTGACATCTCGCCGACGCAATTGCCGGCGGTGACAAGGATGGAGGTGGCTGAGCCGGCGGGGCCCACCAGCACTTGCAGCTCGCCGTTCAGCACCACGTAGAGAAAGTGGTTCGGCTGGTCGGGCGAGAGCAGCGGGTCGCCGGCCTGCAGCGTTCGTATCGGGAAGCGCTCGAGCAGTGTCGCGGTGACGTCTGGTCCGACGCCGCGAAACAGGCTGGATTCGCGAAGGATTCGGGTTGGGGCGGACATGGGTTGCGATCGATGCTAGCGAACGGCCGATGCCTTGTCCAAGCACCATCCGTTTGGTGCTGGCAAGTTGCATGTTGTCGGGTCCGTCCAGCGAAGGGGCAGCGCCCGTAGGCATGCAAGGGAACCGCGTCGATGAGAGGCCGATTCGAGGCATGGTATTCGGGTGTTAGTCTGGAGCCTTCAGTCAAGCCGATCCGGCGAATCGAGGAGGCTGCCCATGACTGATGCGGTGATCGCCCAGAAGGGATCATTCGAGACGACGCTTGAGCCCGGAACCTATTGGTGGTGCGCCTGTGGTCGTTCGAAGAATCAGCCGTGCTGCGATGGTTCACACAAGGGGACGGGACTCGGGCCCCTGAAGCTGGAGATCGGCGACCGCCAGACGGTGTGGCTGTGCGAGTGCAAGCATTCGGGCAACAAGCCCTTTTTTGTGACGGCGCCCGCAAGCGCCTGTAGCGGGGTGCAGTTTCGGTCGCGGTGCGACCCAAGCACTCGCGCGACGCCGTGTCGCCGCATCACAACAGCGCGCGCAGTGCAGGCCAGACGTTGTCCAGCATTCGCGCCTGGGCTGCCGCGTTGGGGTGAATGCGATCGGCCTGCATCAGCTTGATATCCGTGCCGACGCCGTCCATCACGGACGGTACCAATGGTACCTGCTGTTCGGCCGCCAGATCCCGGTAAACCCTCCGGAACCTTTCGTTGTATTTCGGACCATAGTTCGGCGGCAGTTCCACACCGAGCAGGAGAACTTTCGCCCCCTGGGCCTTGGATTTTGCGATCATGGCGCCGATATTGTTCTTCATCTGCTGCGGAGCAAGGCCGCGCAGCCCGTCGTTGCCGCCCAGTTCAATAATGACGATTGCGGGGTGGTGTTCGGAGAGCAAGCGCGGCAGGCGGGCGAGCCCGTTGGCGGTGGTGTCACCGCTCACGCTGCCGTTGACCACACGGTAGCGAGGTTGCTGCTGATCGAGGCGTGCCGCGAGCAGTGCGACCCAGCCCTCGCGCAGCTCCATGCCGAAGGCGGCGCTCAGGCTGTCGCCCACGACAAGCACAGTGCGAGTGGCGGCGAACGCCGGTCCTGCGAGCAGGAACAACAGCAACACCAACCAGAGACGTCGCATGTCGAAACTCTTGAACGGCCATATCATTTCCGCCAGCAATCTCTCCAAGCGTGTCACGAGCACGGAAGGCACGCTCGACATCTTGTCGGGCGTGACGCTCGAGATCAAGACAGGCGAGAGCGTCGCGATTGTCGGTGTCTCGGGTTCGGGCAAATCCACCCTGCTCGGCTTGCTGGCAGGGCTCGATGCGCCGACGGCCGGCGAGGTGGTGCTCGCCGGGGAACGGTTGAATGATCTCGATGAAGACGGCCGTGCGCGGGTCCGGGCCGGTAAGGTCGGTTTCGTCTTTCAGAGTTTTCAGTTGTTGCCCGGGCTCACCGCGTTGGAGAACGTCATGTTGCCGATCGAGCTCGCCGGGTTGCCCGACCCGGAGGCCGGGGCGCGCGACCTGCTCGCGCGGGTGGGTCTCGGCGAACGACTTACTCACTATCCGCGCCAGCTCTCCGGCGGTGAGCAGCAGCGTGTCGCCATCGCGCGTGCCTTCGCGACCCACCCGGCAATCCTGTTTGCCGACGAGCCTACCGGCAACCTCGATACGGTTACCGGTACGCGCATCATTGATTTGCTGTTCGATCTGAACCAGGAGCGGCAGACGACGCTGGTGCTGGTGACGCACGACGAGCAGCTCGCCTCGCGCTGTGCGCGACGCGTTCATCTCGATGCCGGACGCGTAGTGGAGGTTAACCCGTGATCCGACGGGCACGCCTCGGGCTTCGCCTGCTCGCGCGCGACTGGCGCGCGGGCGAGCTCCATATCCTGATCGCCGCGCTGGTAATCGCGGTGGGCGCGGTGACTGCCGTCGGATTCTTCAATGATCGCGTGAGCCGTGGCATGGCGCAGCAGTCGGCGGACATGCTGGGGGCTGATCTGCTGGTGTTGGGTTCGCAACCCGCGGATCCGGCCTGGGTGGGAGAAGCCGTGGCGCGCGGGTTGCGACATGCCGAAGGAATTGAATTCGCCAGTGTCGCAGTGCGCGGTGAGGCACTGCAGCTCGCGAGCGTCCGGGCGGTCACTGACCGTTATCCTGTGCGTGGTGCGGTGCGCACCGCGGAGCGGCTCTATGGCGAGGACGCGCCCACACCGGGGGTACCGGCGCGCGGCACGGTGTGGGTCGAGCCGCGACTAATGCATGCGCTGGCACTCGCAATCGGCGATCGCATTGAGATTGGCGAGGCGCAGTTCGTCGTCGCGCGCGTCGTCACCTATGAACCGGGGCGCAGCGGCAATTTCTTTGCGCTGGCCCCCCGAGTATTGATGAACCGCGACGATGTCGATGCCACACGCGTGATTCAGCCTGGCAGTCGCGTGACGTACGGCAACGCGTTTGCCGGCCCGGAGCCGGTCATCGCCGCTTACCGTGCTTGGATAGCCCCGCGACTCGCTGCCCACTTTCAACTGATCGATGCGCGCGACGGCAATCGCACGATAGCTCGCGCCCTTGAGCGCGTGGAGCGCTACATTGGACTGACCAGTCTGCTGGCAGTGGTGTTGGCGGGCGTGGCAATCGCCATGGCGGCGCGCCGCTACAGCGCCCG
>LJVB01000136.1 GCA_001304215.1 Acidithiobacillales bacterium SM1_46
GCTCTTCTTCGGGAACAGCAGCTTGCCACCGTCCTCGGCAAGACGGCACCACGTGGTATTGATGTCCGCAGTGCGGAGCCACACCTGGCCCCGGCGTGTGCGGGCGAGCGGTTCTTCCCTTCACGCGGCTGTCCGTACCCTGATGATACGCGTGTCACCGCAAACCACGCGATTGAGAGCGGCAACATCGCCGCCAGCTCGTGTAAGCTTCCGACGCAAGACTCGTAGAATGGGGCAACGCGTGCGCGCTATGATAGAGACAGCGTGCGTCCGCAAACTCCAATAGTTTTCACGCTATTCGCGCTGGTAATGGGTGGATGTGCGGTCGGGCCCGATTTTCGGGAGCCGGACGCTCCGCAGGTTGAAAGCTACACGCCAACGCCGGTTGCGGGCGAGACCGCGTCCGCGCCGGGTCCGGGTGGCGCGGCGCAGCGTCTCGTCGCCGGTGAGGAAGTGCCGGCGCAGTGGTGGATCCTGTTCCGTTCGCCGGCACTCGACCAGCTGATACGCCAGGCGTTGGCAGATAGCCCAACGCTCGCCTCCGCGCAGGCGACGCTGCGCGTGGCGGAGGAGAATCTGCGCGCCGCGCGCGGCGCGCTGTTTTCGCCACAGTTCGATGCCAAGGGCAGTGCCGGGCGCCAGCGATTTTCACCCGCGGCGATTGGCATGCCGCAGATCCCGCCGGTGGAGTTTAACCTCTATAACGCCTCGGTCAGCATTGGCTACTACTTCGATCTGTTCGGCAGCGCGCGACGCGAGTTTGAGGCGTTGCAGAGCGAGGCCGATTACCAGCAATTCCAGCTCCAGGCCGCGTATGTGACGCTCACCGCCAACGTCGTGACCACCGCGATTCGCGAGGCCGCGCTTCGCGCACAGCTCGAGGCCACACAGGAAATCCTCGCGGCGGAGGAAAAGCAACTTGCCATCGTGGAGCGTCAGGTCGCGCTGGGCGGCGCAGCGAGGAGCGACGTGCTCACGCAGCGCAGTCAGGTTGCGCAGACGCGCGCAGGTCTTCCGGCGATTGAGAAGGATCTGGCGCGCACGCGTCACCTGCTTTCGGTGTTCGTCGGTAAGCTTCCGGGCGAGGCACAGATGCCGGAGTTCACGCTCGCCGCGCTTGAGTTGCCGCAGGAACTCCCGGTGAGTTTGCCCTCCGCGCTGGTACGCGATCGCCCCGATATCCGCGCGGCTGAGGAGTTGCTGCATCGCGCCAGCGCGAAGGTCGGCGTGGCGACCGCAAATCTTTATCCGCAGCTTACGCTGACCGGGAGCTATGGCTCCCTGACGAACGTATCCGGCGACTGGTTCACCGCCGGGACATCGGTCTGGAGTTTTGGCGTTGGGCTCGCGCAACCGCTGTTTCGCGGTGGGCAGCTGACGGCGCAGCGACGCGCGGCAATTGCCGCTTACGACCAGGCGGCGGCCCAGTACCGCGAAGTGGTGTTGCGTGCGTTCCAGAATGTGGCCGATACGCTGCGCGCACTCGAGCTGGATGCGCAGACGCTCCAGGCCCAGAGCGAAGCAGCCACGGCGGCGCGCGAGGCGTTGGACCTGACGCGGAAGCAGTACGAGCTGGGGGCCGCCACGTATCTGGCCCTGCTCACAGCGCAGCGCCAGTTTCAGCAGGCGAAGATCGGACTGGTTCAGGCGCAGGCGGCACGCTTTGCCGACAGCGCTGCGTTATTTCAGGCGCTGGGCGGAGGCTGGTGGCACGAGCCGATCCGTTCGCACGGCGTGTCAGATCAGGACAAACCCTAAGGCGGAATTGCCATGAAACGTCCTCCCAAGTCATTGCTCCTGGTCGCGCTGGCGCTGGTCTCCGCCGCGGTTCTCGCAGCCTACCTGCTGTTCGAACGGCCATTTCGATATGCCGGCACGCTGGAGGCCACCAAGGTGGACCTGTCGGCGCGCGTCGCCGCGGCGATCGATGAGGTGAGGGTGCGCGAGGGCGATCGCGTGAACACCGGCGACATCCTCGTCGTGCTCGGTTGCGAGGACTACAAGATCGCGGCCCGACTGGCGCGCGAGAATTACGCGCGCGACGTGCAGCTCGCGAAGATCGGCTCGGTTAGCCAGGAGAAGCTTGATCAGGCGCGCAACCAGAAGGAGGACACCGAGACGCGGCTCAAGTGGTGCACGATCGCGTCGCCGATCGACGGCAAGGTTTTAAGTCGCTACCACGAACCCGGCGAGTGGATGATGCCAGGCATGAAGATTCTTACGGTGGCGAACGTGCGAGATATCTGGGCGTACATTTATGTCCCGCAACCGCTGGTCGCCAAGCTCTCGCCGGGGATGAAGCTCGCTGGCTATCTCCCGGAGCTCGGCGACCGCAAGTTCGAGGGCGTGATCCTGAAGATCAATGACGAGGCCGAGTTCACGCCGAAGAACGTGCAGACGCGTGCGGAGCGCGAGCGGCTGGTCTTCGGCGTCAAGATCAGCTTCAACGATGCCAACGGCGAAGAGATTCTCAAGCCCGGGATGACGATCGAAGTGGCGCTGCCGGAGTGATGGACGGTGGCCACTTCCATCGCGATCCGCGTTCATGAGGTGCACAAGAAGCTCGGGACGACACAAGCACTGGCCGGCGTTTCACTGCAGTTCGAGCGCGGCCGAATGCACGGAGTCATCGGTCCCGAGGGTGCGGGCAAGACGACGCTCATGCGGACGGTGCTTGGTTTGCTTACCCCCGATGCGGGCAGTGTCGGGTTCTACCGGGACGGCGTGCCGCTGCGGTTCGAGGAGATTCGCGCGAGCGTGGCCTATATGCCCCAGACGCAGAGTCTCTATGCCGATCTGTCGATCGACGAGCATCTGGAGTTCTTCCGGAAGCTCTACGGCATCGACGCGGCAGAGTACCGGGCCCGGCGCAAGGAGCTGCTCGAAATTACCCAACTTGGACCGTTCGTGGAGCGAGCGGCGGGAAAGCTCTCCGGCGGCATGTACAAGAAGCTTGGCCTCATGTGCGCCCTGCTGCGCTCGCCCGAGGTCATGCTGCTCGATGAGCCCACCAATGGCGTCGACCCGATCAGCCGTCGCGAGTTCTGGGATCTGCTCTACCGCCTGGCGGACCGCGGAATCTTGATCATCATCACGACGGCCTATATGGATGAGGCCGAGCGATGTTCAGTCGTGCATCTCATTGCGCGCGGCAAGACGGTCGCGGAAGGGGAGCCACGCGAGCTGCTCGCGCGGGCGCACGTATCGTCGTTCGATCAGCTCTTCCTGCGCCAGGACGAGGTGGCGTCATGAAGGACAGCGCGGTCGAAGTGCAGAATCTTTCCGTGAGGTTCGGCGACTTCACCGCGGTCGACAGTATCAGCTTCGCCGTGCGGCGGGGTGAGGTGTTCGGATTTCTCGGTGCGAACGGTGCGGGCAAGACGACGACCATTCGGGTGTTGTGCGGCCTGCTGCGCCCGAGCGCCGGGTATGGGTCCGTGGCGGGGGTCGCGCTGGATGCGGGAGAAATGGCAATCAAAGCCCGCGTGGGCTACATGTCGCAAAAATTCACCTTGTATGACGATCTGACCGTCGAGGAGAACCTCTCGTTCATCGCCGGACTGCGCAAGCTCGATCCGGCCGTCTATGCGAAACGCCGCGATTCAATACTGGCGTTTATCACTTTTCAGCGCCCTCTGAATGCATTGATTCGCGATCTCCCCGGGGGCATCAAGCAGCAGGTGGCGCTTGCCGCATCCATCCTGCACGACCCGGAAGTCGTCTTTCTCGATGAGCCGACAGCCGGCGTCACGCCGGCAGCGCGTTCGCGGTTTTGGGCGCTGATTCGCGATCTTGCCCGGCAGGGCAAGACGATCTTCGTGACCACGCACTACATGGACGAGGCCGAGCAGTGCGACCGAATCGCGCTGATGCGTGCCGGACAGATAGTTGCACTCGACACCCCGGCGCGGCTGAAGGCTGAAGTTTTCCCGGAGCAGCTCTTTGAGCTCGAGGCCGTTTCGCCAGTGCACTACGGAGACATGGATGGGTTGCGAGACCACCCGGATGTGGCCTTTTTCGAGCCCTATGGCATGCGTTTTCACGTGGCACTTCGCAAGACAGTTGGGGGAGAGAATTTGCGGCGCGAGCTGGCCTCGCGGTTCCGTGTTCAGGCGATTTCGCCGACGCTTGAGGACGTGTTCATCCGGACCGTCGAAGGGGAGCGCCGATGAGCTTTCGCTGGAGCCGGGCGGCGGCGATTGCGCAGAAGGAGATGTACCACGTGCTGCGCGATCGATTCACCCTGACGCTGGCGCTCGGATTGCCGGTTTTCATGGTGTTCACGTTCGGGTTCGCGATCGAGTTCAACGTCAAGAACGTGCCGCTTGCCGTGCATGACGCGGACAAGACCCAGACCTCACGTCGCGTTATCGATACGTTCGGGAGCTCGGGATATTTTCTTGTTGACCCCGTGGTTTCGCCGGCGGCCGCGCAGCAGGCGATTGACGGCGATCGCAGCCGCGCGGCGCTTGTCATCCCCGGCGGATTTCAAAAGGACCTGTTATCGGGCGGGGTAGCCAAGGCACAACTGTTGCTGGACGGCTCTGACAACTCAACCGTAGGCCCGATTCTGGGTTACGTTGCCTCGATCGAGGCGATCGCCTCACGCCGGATCGCCGACTTCGATCCACCCAAGCCGATCGAGATCCACACGCGTTTTCTTTTCAACCCGGAACTGAACAGCCGCTGGTTCGTCATCCCGGGCCTCGCCGTAGCGGTCCTCGCGATCCTGGCCGTGCTGCTTACTGCGCTTACGGTGGCACGCGAATGGGAAAACGGATCGATGGAGTTGCTGCTCTCGACCCCGGCCGAGCCACTTGAAATCATTGTCGGCAAGCTTGCTCCCTACGCCGTGCTTGGGCTGGTGGGGCTGGCATTTGTGTATGTCATTTCGCGAACTGTCTTCGCATTGCCGTTTCGCGGCAGCCACGTGTTGTTCGTGCTCGGCGGCATTCTGTTTCTCGCTACCTACCTCGCGCTTGGGCTGCTGATTTCGGTGCTGACGCGGCGCCAGCAGATCGCGATGCAGCTCGCGATGATGGCAGGGATGATCCCGGCCTTTCTGCTCTCGGGATTCATTTTCCCGATTGCGAGCATGCCGGCGTTTTTCCGTTATCTGACGATGGTGCTTCCGGCCCGCTGGTTTATGACCATTGCGCGTGATTCCTATCTGAAGGGTTCGACCCTCGTCGAAATGGGTACTGCCTTCCTGGCCCTTGGCGTTTTGTGCGTCATCATCATTGCGATCGCCGCACGAAAGTTCAAGAAGGATCTGGAGCCATGATGCGAACTCTGCGTGCCTTTTTGCGCAAGGAGTTTAAGCAGGCGCTGCGCGATCCGCGGATGAGGATTCTGCTATTCATCACGCCAATGATTCAGCTGACGCTGTTCGGGCTGGCACTTTCGACGGACATCAAGAACGTCGATCTCTGGGCACAGCCCGACTCGAACGACTACCTGCTGCGGAGAATCTACGATCGAAGCGTCGAGAGCCAGTGGTTTCGCTCGGCGTCAGGCGATCACAATGCTGATCCATTTGAGCTTGTCCGCAGCGGTAAAGCGGATGCGGCGCTCGTGTCGCCGCCCGGAGGCCTGTCGCGCGCGGTCGCGCGCGGCGCCGGGGACCTGCAGTTACTAGTCAATTCGATGAACGTGCTCGAGGCGCAAGCGGTCGAGCAGTACGTCCGCAACATTTCCAATGCGGTAATCGAGGACGACCTGCACATCAAGCGACCAGAATTTCCGATCAGTTTCGAGGTCCGGGTACTGTACAACCCGACGCTGGAGACGGCGTTCTTCATGGTACCGGGCGTGATGTGTATGCTGTTGTCCATCACGACGATTATCCTGACCGGCATGTCGCTGACCCGAGAGAAGGAGGTTGGCACGTTCGAGATGCTGATCTCGGCACCGGTGTCCGCCACCGAGGTCATTTTGGGAAAGACTATTCCCTATCTCGTGCTTGGAATTGTCCAGATACCGCTGGTTCTGGCAGTCGCGGTGTTTGGCTTCGGCGTGCCGATGCGGGGCTCTTTCGCGGTACTGCTAGTCGCCTCCGTGGCCTTTGTATGCACGACGGTGGCGATCGGAACATTAATCTCGACGATTGCCAGCAACCAGCAGCAGTCGACGATGGGAGGGTTCCTGTTCCTGTTTCCCGCTATCCTGCTGTCTGGTCTTATGTTTCCGATCGAGAACATGCCAGCACCCATGATGTGGGCGTCGTATGTGGATCCGCTCACGCACTATCTTGCCTTGCTGCGCAATATCATGCTCAAGGGGGGCGAGGGGAGTTTTGTGGTTAAGCATGTGCTGATACTTATCGGAATGGCGGTGCTGTTGATACTGGCGAGTTTTCGGCGCTTTCGTACCACCCTTCAATAGGCATTCCCCTGCCGTTACCCAGACCTTCGTTAGGTTCCCGTCGGCGATATCGCTAAGATATTCCTCGTGGCGCAATATCTCGCGCTGGTTCTTGCGCAATTGGATGGATTTGCTTGAAACGGATACTGCTCATCAATCCCGCTTACAAGGAAAGCCTGCATTCCAACATCAAGGTGCTGGCCATTCCGCCGCTGAATCTCGCCATGATCGCGCGCTACACACCTGAGCACTACGATGTGCGGATCGTCGACGAAGCGGTGGAGGAGCTCGACTACGACACACCTGCGGATCTGGTCCACTCGTTTTCGCGAGCGCGGTGTACCGGTGGTGATGGGCGGTATTCATGTGTCCTACATGCCCGAGGAAGCGCTGCGCTACGCCGACGCGGTGGTGACGGGCGAGGGCGAGAACATCTGGCCGCAGGTGCTCGAGGACTTCGAGAAGGGAAAACTGCAACGGCTCTATCAGGTTTGCGGTTTGCCCGAAATCGACAACCTGCCGGCGCCGCGGCGCGATCTGTTGCGCGGCGACTATTTTGTCGAGACGGTGCAAACCGGACGCGGCTGCCCGATCAACTGCAATTTCTGCTCGGTGACGGCGTTCAACGGCCCGAAGTACCGATTGCGCAATCTCGACAGCGTGGTCGACGAGATCAACTCGATCAAGTCCAAGCGCATCTTCATCGTCGATGACAATATCGTCGGTGCGGGGCGCAAGTACATCCGCCGTGCCAAGGAACTGTTCGACCGGTTGCACGGTAGCGGCAAGGAGTGGGGTGCCCAGACCTGCCTCAATATCGTCGAGCACGATGACCTGATGGCATCGGCCCGCAAGGGCGGTTGCCGGGCGCTACTGATCGGATTCGAATCGATCGATGCCGTGGCGCTCGATGAGATGCACAAGCCCGTGAACCTGCGGCCCTCGACGCGTAATTTCCGTGACGCCATCAAGAAGATCCACGATCACGGCATTGCCATCGTTGGCTGCTTCATCTTCGGCACCGATACCCAGGACCGCGATGTGTTCCGGCGCACCGTGGACTTCGCGCTCGAATGCGAGATTGACGCCATCCAGATGACGCTTGAGACACCACTGCCCGGCACGGCGTTTTACCGGCAGATGGTGGCCGAGAATCGGCTGCTGCTCACCAACTATCCGAACGACTGGAAGCATTACAACATCGTCGAGCCCGTGTTTCGCATGAAGAACTTCACGCCGAGCGAGGCCTACGAAGGGCTGCGCAACGCCTATGCGGAAGTGTCTTCGTTCCGCTCCTCGCTGGCGCGCGGCCTGCGCACCTTCCGTAACACCCGTAGCCTCTTCAGCACCGGTTTGGCGTTTTCCTGGAACTACCAGGCCTACCGTACTATTCGCGATACGCCGAGCCCGCTTGTAACAAGCGCCTGAGTCTCGTGCTCAGGCGGAATCGCGGTGCACGCTGTCCGGCGAAAACGCTGGCAGGCACACCGCGACATATTCGGCCCCGCCTTCCTCGGGAGTGCTGTAACGCACCCATTCGCCGGGCAGGGCAACGACCGCCTGACCGGCGCGCACCTCGAGTGCGCCGCCCTCGTAGTCGACGCGCAGCATCCCGCGCAGCACCACCGTAATTTCCTCGAACTCCGGTCGTTGGCCGGGCTCGATCCAGCCTTGCGGCGATTGCATGCGCGCTACGCTCACACGCTCGTGGCCGGAGTTCACGCGCCCGGCGTACTCCTCGATCCTCTTGGGTTTGTTGCCTGCGGCTGCGATGACCGTTGGGCTCTTGAGCAGTCGTGGCATGCATTGCTCCGGGCCAAGTGGCGATTGGTGCTTGGGGAGCCATGGTAGCGCGTGCGGGGCGGGTGTGGGCAATGCTGAAACGAATCGATTACAAAACCGCAGCACTGGGAAATTCGCCAGCAACACGCCTCCCCTAGATTGGGTCTCGCACGGGCCAGTCTTGCCCGCGCCAATCCGGTGAACCGAAGCGAGGAGGGCAGCATGAAGACAAGACGATATGGACAGCGGCTGGCAGACCCGGCGTGGGGCAGCTTCCTCTGGGAGATGCTGATCGCGTTGTTTGCCGACCGCGGCCGGGTCGGCGCCTAGGTTCTGACCAACCACCTTTAATCCAAGGAGAACTGCAGATGAGCAAGCGCATTTTGTACTTTGTCTACGGCGTAGCCGCCTATGCCCTGTTTTTCGGAACGTACCTGTACGCCATCGGTTTCATCGGCAACCTGTTTGTGCCGGTGAGCATCGATGGTGCACCGCAGTCGCCGCTGTGGCAGGCACTGCTGATCAACGCCGGACTGCTTGGTATTTTTGCCGTGCAGCACAGCGTCATGGCGCGCCCGGCCTTCAAGCGCTGGTGGACGCAGTTCGTTCCGAAGCCGATCGAGCGCAGCACCTATGTGCTGTTTTCGAGCGTGCTCCTGATCGCGCTGTTCGCGTTCTGGCAACCGATCGGCGGCGTGATCTGGAACATCACCGATCCGGCCGGGCAAATCGTGTTGTGGGGCGTGTTCGCGCTCGGCTGGCTGGTGGTGCTGGTGTCCACGTTTCTCATCAACCACTTCGATCTGTTTGGATTGAGGCAGGTGTGGCTTTACCTGATCGGCAAGCCCTACACCCGTCTGCCGTTCAAGACGCCGCTCTTCTATAACTACGTGCGCCATCCGCTGTACGTGGGCTGGTTGCTCGCGTTCTGGGCGACGCCGACGATGACGCTGACGCATCTCGTGTTTGCGATTGCGACCACGGCTTACATCCTGATCGCCATCCACTTCGAAGAGCGTGATCTGGCGGCGGAACACCCGGAGTATGCCGGCTACTGCGAGCGCGTGCCGATGCTGGTTCCACAGCCGGGACGCGGCGCGACCGCCACGGGCGCCGTCCAGTAGAGCCTTTCCCCTCGCCGGGGTCCGGCCATACGCCGGCCCCGGCTTTTTTCTGCCATTTTGTCTGACCTCCTCCTTGTGCCAGAATCCGGGCATTGCCGCCGGATCACCCGACCCGCACCAGGAAACCACCCGTGCGTTGTACGACGCCATGACCACGCCACAGCAGATTCTCGTCGTCGATGATGATCCCGACATCCGGGAGCTGATCAGCGACTACCTCACAGGGGTCGGCTACGAGGTGGCGACCGCTGCCGATGCCGGCGCCATGCGCGCGTGCGTGGAGACGCGCGTCCCGAACGTGGTGCTGCTCGATGTGGGGTTACCCGGCGAGGACGGCCTGAGCCTCGCGCGTTATCTGCGCGAGCACCATGACATTGGCATCATCATGGTGTCCGGGGCGGGCGAGGCGGTGGATCGCATCATCGGGCTGGAGGTCGGTGCCGATGATTATGTTGCCAAGCCGTTCGACCCGCGCGAATTGCATGCCCGCATCAAGAGCGTGTTGCGCCGCTACCAGCGTGCCAGCGTGGAGGCCCCGGCCGCATCGGCCAC
>LJVB01000024.1 GCA_001304215.1 Acidithiobacillales bacterium SM1_46
TGGCTATCGATGTGCCGTTCCTTGTCTCCGCCGCGTGGTTCGTCCGGGGGCACGTTCCCAAACACGCTGGCCGCGGGCTGCCGGTAACGGTCGGCGCTTTCCCGGTGCAGCGTGGCCGCGATGTCGTATATGTAGTCACCCTTGTAGCCATTCACCGGAAAGGCGAATTTCTCGCCGCAGAGCTCCAGGTAACGCAGCCAGACGCTGGTGGCAAGAATGTCCATCTGCCGACCGGCGTCATTGATGTAGTACTCGCGATGCACGTGAAAGCCCGCCGCCTCCAGCAGCCGGGCAAGGCTGGCTCCGTAAGCCGCGCCGCGTCCATGACCGACGTGCAACGGGCCGGTCGGGTTCGCGGACACGAATTCCAGCTGGATGCGCTGACCGCCGCCAATCGTGCCGCGACCGTAGGTAGAGCCCTGGGCCAAAATTTCCCGCACCACCGCGGTCTGCGCATCGGGGGACAGAAAGAAGTTAATGAAGCCCGGTCCGGCAATCTCCACTCTTGCGATCTTGTCGGAGCTTGGCAGCGCTTTGACAAGTCGTTCCGCCACCTCGCGCGGCTTCATTCCGGCTGGTTTGGCGAGCAGCAATGCGAGGGTGGTGGTGAAGTCACCATGTTCCTTGGTACGCGCATGCTCGACGCTGATTATTATTTCGTTTCCCGCCGGTAGCGCGCCGGTCGCCTGCAAACCGTGCAGTGCATGGCGCAACAGTTCTTCAATCGCGTGCTTCAAAGGGGGGTTCCACAGTTATGCCGGGATCGGGCGTGCTTCGATTCTACCGGGCGCGTCCGGAGCCGAGAAGGCCGCTCGCACCTGTTGACCGGCGCGCCGGCGCGGGCAGCTGTCGTGGCGCAAATGCTACTGGCACAGCAGATCGCCCAAGGTGTGACAAAGATGCAAGAACGATTGTCGCTGCCTGTTCTGGTTCGCCGTCGTTGTTCAGCGCATAGACGCGCGCGAACTCCCCGAGCCAACCACGTGAGGGGCAAGAATCTTCGGGGATCAGTCCATACAGACGCAACGGGCCTTCGGGTGACCTGCCCTGCGCGCAAAGGCGACGGGCCGTCGCGCACCTGGCAGTTCCAAATCACGAAGCAAGCGGTTTCAGCATTTGGCCACAGTCGTACGCGAGGAGAGATGATAGCCGGGGCTTGTCCTGGCGCCGTCCGGTGGTTCCCCTTCGATACCAGACTAGTGAAGGGGATCGGCCGCGCCTAAGTGGCGGGGTTTGGTTCAGCGAGTAGCGATTCCACTTCCCGTTGATTGGCGCGCTGCATTGGCCGACCGTCCACCGGGCTAAGCGGGGTCTCGCGGGCAGCCGCGTGGGTCAGAACGCATACTTCGATTGGCACACCGTCCGCCACAAACCGGTAGGCCGGTACACGCAATTCGCGGTCGCCGCCAAATCGTAACCGGCGCTCGCCTTGATCCGCTGGTATGCGGTGTTCGGCAAACAGCAGGGCAATCTCTTCGGGCGTATCTGCACAGATATGCAGTTGCACCTCGCTGCTCGGCGTGACAATCCCGGTCAGCACCGGGCCGACCAGGCGCGGCTCGTGACGGGCAAGGAATCGCATCGCCTCGAGCGCAGCCGCCCGCAGCCGCCCGAGATCCGAGACAAGCCGCGCGCCGTGAAACAGCGCAAGATATTGTTGCAGCGCTTCCTCGACCTCATGGTTACTGGGAAGGTTTCTTCCTTCCGGAAGATTCAGGCGCTGGGTCGCGCGACGCTTGGCCAGCTGAAAGTCGTTCACACCCTCCTCCGCCATGATGCGCGCGGCTTCAGCGCAAACTCGTTGCCGGGCAGCACCCGATGTGGAGGGTCGACCTCGGGCCAAGTGTGCGTCGCGCGCGCGCATCAGAAGAGTTGCTTGCGCACGTTGTCGGGAGGCGGTTGGGGAGGCGGTGTGGCGTCGGGCGACTCTTCGTTCGCCTTGTCCTTTGTTGACGACGCGCCCGGGCCTGTCGGCGTCTCGGCGACTTCGGCGAGCGGCCCCTGAGTCTGGGCTTCGGTACCCTTTACGAAGTACTCCTCCATGGAGTCAATATCGTTCTCATCCGACGGTAGTCCGGTCTCCCGATTTACGCGTGCGGTGACAACATCCTCTGGTGCCGTGAGTGGCTGCTCGGCGACGCCGTCCAGCGCAACATGCATGTAGTCGATCCACATGGGCAGTGCCGCCCGTCCGCCGGTTTCTCCGCGACCAAGCGAGGCCGGTTGATCGAAGCCAACCCATGCAGTCGTCACGAGGCTCGAGTTGAATCCCGAGAACCAGGCATCGCGATAGTCATTCGTCGTTCCGGTCTTGCCGGCAAGATCTTTGCGGCCGAGCACCATGGCTCCACGCCCGGTTCCCTCCCGCACCACATCCCGCATGATGCTTGTCATGATAAAGGCGAGATCCTGAGGAATGGCTACTGGTGCGGGCTGAGGACCCGCACCGGCTTCGACTGCAATCTCCGCCGCTACAGGTTTCGTGCTGCAGTCGCCACAGGCAACGAGCGGTTCGGCCTGCTCCAACACCTGATGGTTTGCGTCTTCGATCCGCTGTATGAAGTAGGGCTCGATCAGGTGGCCGCCGTTGGCAAACACACTGTAGGCCCGAGCCATCTGCAAGGGCGTTGCCGAGGCGGTGCCAAGCGCCAGCGAGAGGTTGCGCGGGAGCTTGTCCGAATCGAACCCGAATCGCGTGAGGTACTCGGCGGTATACGTTGCGCCAATCGCTCGCAATAGACGGACCGACACAAGATTAAGCGACAACGTCAGGGCCTTGCGCAGGCGCGTGGGCCCGAAGAACTTGTGACTGTAATCCTCGGGCCGCCATTCATCCTCAAGTGTGGCGTCCTCAATCACTATGGGGGCGCCGCTCACGGTGCTGGCGGCGGTGTAGCCTTTGGCTAGCGCGGCGGTATAGACGAACGGCTTTAATCCCGAACCCGGCTGCCGTTCGGCCTGCACGGCGCGGTTGAAGCTCGAATGGTAGAAATCAAAACCGCCAGACAGCGCGACAATCGCACCATCCGAGGGGCGCAGCGATATCAGCGCGCCGGATACCTGCGGTACTTGCGCTAGTCGCCAGTAGGGTACGAACTCCTGATCCTTCTCCACTTCGTCGGCAATATCAGGATCGTCGACGTGCTCAAGATATACAATGTCCCCCCGCTGGAGGATGTCGGCTGCAGTCTTTGGCACCGGGCCCAGGGTGTTTTCGTCGACGTAATGACGCGCCCACATTAGTCCGGTCCATCCCAGGCTGACAGTGTCGCCATCCTGCGTGTAAACCGTTGCACTCTTCGTTTCCACCTTCAGCACAACGCTGGGGACCAGATCGCCGACGATTCGGTAGTCCTTTAGCGCATCGTCGAGCCGGTCGCGATCCGGCTCCGTCCGGATGGTCATATGACCCGCCGCGCCACGATAGCCATGGCGACGCTCATACTCGAGCAGGCGGCGGCGCAGGGCACGATTTGCCGCGCGCTGGTTGGCGGTGTGAAGGGTCGTGTGGACGTGAAACCCGTCGGCGTAGGTCTTCTCGTCGTAGCGCTCAATCATGTATTGACGCACCATCTCGGCAACATGTGGTGCGTCTGCCGCAAAGCGTAAATTATGCTTGCTGGCGGTCTCGGGCGCGGCTACCGCCGCCAGCAGCGTAGGTTCGTCGATATATCCGAGATTGTGCATGTGCCGTAGCACGTAGTTGCGTCGCTCCATCGCGCCTGGCGGATTGCTGATTGGATTGGTACGGGACGGGGCCTTGGGTAGACCCGCCAGCATTGCCATGGCCGGCAGCTCGAGCTCGGCGAGAGGCTTGCCGTAGTAGATTTGTGCCGCGGCAGCAAACCCGTAGGCACGGTGGCCTAGAAAGATCTTGTTGATATAGAGCTCGAGGATTTCCTTCTTCGAAAGCTCGCGCTCGAGTTTGTAGGCAAGCAGAATTTCCTTGAGCTTGCGGGTATAGGTTTTCTCGGGCGACAGGAAGTAGTTGCGCGCAACCTGCATGGTGATGGTGCTGGCACCCTGACTCGCACTCTTGGCGCGCAGGTTAGCAATGGCCGCACGCAATATGCCGAGGTAGTCCACCCCATGGTGATAGAAGAACGAGTGATCTTCAGCGGCAAGAATCGCTTTAATAAGAGTGTCAGGCACTTCGTCGATTCGCAGCGGGATACGCTTTTCTTCGCCGAACTCGGCAATCAGATCCCCCTCCGCGGTGTAGACGCGCATCGGAACCTTGAGCTGCCGATCCGAAACCTGGTCTACGGCTGGAAGCGTGGGTGTCAGTATGGCGGCCACCAGTGCGAGCGCGACGACGCCTGCTGCAAAGACACCAAATACCGCCACGATGGCAAGTTGCCAAGGTGACTTCGGTAGATAGGCCGTCAGTCGCCGGAACGGCGACGGGCGCGGAACAACAGGCTCTTCCATCGGGGAATGCAGGCGCTTTGGGGTGATCTATATTTCAGGGCGGGCTCGCCAAAGGCCTGATCGAGTATAAACCAGCTGGTATTTCTGGGCACGGCAAGCTCGACAAATCCGCTCAGGTCGCGCGGCACTTCCGCCAATCAGGGGATCAGTGGACCGGCTTCACTGCGAGCCTGGATTTTGGCTGAGTATCGCTCGGTTGAACGGAGTTGGACGCCGGAAATCCTTGAGTTGGTGAGGGTTGTCGGTCGGAAAGAATGTTCGCGGCCCAATTTGTATATTGCGTTTGCCATGGACTATAGTTGGATGTAGCATTTCATCCTCATTATACTTTTCACACATAAGCATCTGAATATAAAGGATTATTTGTGCTCGGACTTGAGGGTTTATTCAGCAAGAAGAAGCCTGCGCTAATTGGCGTCGATATCAGTTCGTCGGCGGTCAAGGTTCTTGAGCTGAGTCGCCAGGGAGAGCAGTTCCGCGTAGAGCGCTACGCGGTAGAGCCACTTCCCCAAAATGCTGTGGTCGAGCACAAGATTACCGAAGTCGACCCGGTCGCGGCGGCCGTCGAGCGCGCCATCAAGCGCTCCGGTTCGCGATGCAAACATGTGGCCGTGGCGGTCCCAGGCGCGCACGTCATCACCAAGATTATTAAGATGCCCGGAAACATGACCGACCAGGAGCGCCAGACGCAGGTCGAGATGGAAGCGGACCATTACATTCCCTATCCGCTTGATGAAGTGAACATGGACTTTCAGGTTATCGGTCCCTCGGAAGGCAGCCCTGATGAGGTCAACGTGGTGGTGGCTGCTTGCCGCAAGGAAATCGTGGACGACTACCTTGCCGTGATTCAGAACCCGGGACTCACACCGGCGGTAGTCGATATTGAGACATTTGCTGTTGAAAACTCCTATGGCCTGATCGCGAGTCACATGCCGGGCGGCGGTATGGAAAAGACCGTTGCAGTGCTTGATGTGGGCGCCACAACTACCAACATCAATGTCATGCACAACGGCCGCTCCGTTTATACGCGCGATCACGCCTTCGGCGGAAAGCAGTTGACTGAAGAAATCCAGCGCCGTTACGGGCTCTCCTATGAAGAGGCGGGGCTCGCCAAGAAGCAAGGCGGGCTGCCGGACAATTATCAGACGGATGTGCTGCGCCCGTTTATGGAGGCAATGTGCCAGGAAATCATGCGGGCCCTGCAGTTCTTCTACTCGTCCAGCCCGTTCAACAGCGTCGACAATATCCTGCTCGCCGGTGGCTGCGCCCAAATTGCCGGCGTCGATGAGTTGGTCGCTGCGCGCATTGGTGTGCCCACCATGGTCGCGAATCCGTTTGCCAGCATGTCGCTCAACTCACGCATCAAACCGCAGTTGCTGGCCAATGACGCGCCCTCGCTGCTGGTGACCTGCGGGCTTGCCATGCGGAACTTTGACGAATGACCCGGCTAAATCTTCTGCCATGGCGCGAAATGCGCCGCAAACAGATGGATCGCCAATTGCTGGCGATTGGTGTGGGTGCGTGGGTCGCGTGCGCGCTCATCGTCTTCTATGTCTATCTACACATCAACGGCCTGACGGAAACCCAAAATGGCCGCAATCAGTTTCTCGAAACGGAAATCGCCAAGGTCGAAAAAGACATTAAGCAGATCGCCGAACTGAAAAAGCAGCGCCAGGCACTGATAACTCGCATGAACGTGATCTATCAGTTGCAGGCCGATCGCGCGCGGCTTGTGCATGTCTTTGACGAACTAGCCCGACGATTGCCTGAGGGTGTTTATTTCACCTCCATCGCGCATTCCGGTGCCGGATCGAACCTGAAGGGAGTAGCGCAATCCAACGCGCGCGTTTCAGCATTGATGCGCAATCTCAGCACGTCAGACTACTTCGCCGATCCGGAGCTTGAAGTCATCAACGTCAAGGACAAGGGATCCGATCGCGTGAGCGAGTTCTCCTTGCGCGTGAAGCTGGTCAACAAGAAGGCCCAGAAATTGCCCGAGGAGCCGGCGTCATGACACTCGACGATCTGCGCAACATTAATTTCAACGATCTTTCCAGTTGGCCGGTTCCCATCAAGATCGCCGCGATCGGTATTCTCTCGGTTGTCATCGTTGCGGCAGGTTACTTCGCGTTCATTGAGGGTGCATGGGAGGACTATCAGCGCGCCCAGAGGAAAGAAGAGCAACTGCGCGAGACCTACCTGAACAAGAAAGCGCTCGCGATCAACCTAGAAGCCTACAAACAGCAAATGGAAGAAATGCAGCAGACATTCGGGAGCTTGCTGCGCCAGCTTCCAAATTCGACAGAAGTCCCGGATCTCCTGGTTGATATCACCCAAGCCGGCCTCGGGCGCGGGCTGGAGTTTGTGCTGTTCAAACCTGAGAAGGAGCTACCCAAGGACTTTTACGCCGAACTGCCGATCAGCCTGCAAGTGCGCGGTAACTATCACGAGCTGGCGCAGTTCATAAGCGACGTCGCCGCGCTGCCGCGCATCGTGACCTTCGGGAATATCACTATCACGTCCCAAAGCAAGGGTCGGCTCGCCATGGCAGCAACGGCTCGAACCTATCGTTACCTGGAAGAGGGAGCTGCCAAACCTGCTGCCGGGGCCAAGAAACCAACCGGACGGAAGCGGTAATCAAGCATGAAGGTCATGCGCTGGATCGTGGTCGTCTCGATTGTTCCCTTGCTCACCGCATGTGCAGACGACGGGTTGCAGGACGTGCGCGAGTTCGTAAAGAACGCGCACGCAGACAAGAAACCCCGTGTCGAGCCACTGCCGGAACTCAAGGTCCAGGAGTCGTTCGCCTATAACCCGGCGAACCTTTCCGACCCATTTTCGATTGTGAACCTGCGTCCGAAGAGCGCGGGTGCGGGAAAGGGTGGTGGTCCACGTCCGGATCCGAATCGTCGAAAGGAGCCGCTGGAGGACTACCCGCTCGACTCTCTCAAGATGGTGGGGACAATCATGAAGGGCAAACAGGCTTGGGTGATCGTTCAGGCGCCAGACGGCACGGTGCATCGCGCCAAGACCGGTGATCACGTCGGACAGAATTTTGGAATGATCACCAAAGTAACGGAAGAGAAAGTCGATGTGATCGAGCTAATTCAGGGGTCGCTCGGTGACTGGGTCGAGCGCGAGGCTGGCCTCGCGCTCTCCGACTAATGCAAGTGGGACACAAATCATGAAAACGAATTTGCGAGACTACGCGATGTCCGGTATCTCGGGTCTTTCCTTCGTGGCGCGCGTCACGTTGTTTGCCGTAGCGGTGAGTGCACAGGCGCTGGCGGCCGAAGTACAGTCGCTTGCCTGGGAAGGCCAGGGCGATGCAGCCGCGCTGCGGATAAAAATAGCGGGCGATGCTGCGGCTAGCACCGAGGTCCTCGACGGCGGCCAGCGTCTTCGCATTGTGCTCGGTGGTGCCACCATGGGCGCCGCGGTAAACGAGCTTGGAGGCCAGGGTCGGGTCAAGGGTGTCTATCCCTACCTTGCAGAAAGCGGTCAGGCGGTTCATGTGGATTTGTTGTTGAGCGAGCCCGGTGTTTTGGCGCTTGCTCCCTCACAGGACGGCTACCGCGCTGTCGTGAAGACCGATGTGGCCACGACTACTGCTGCGACCGCGACAGCGGCCGCCACCCCCAGTGCGGCTGCTGCGCCTGCGCCAAAGAAGGTTGTATTGCAGGATATTATCTACTCAAAACTCGCAGGCGACAGGATTCAAATCACGCTCAAAATGTCGGGTCCGGTGCCCGAGCCGCGGACGTTCAGCATCACGAACCCGGCTCGCGTATCTCTGGATTTCAGTGATGTTCGGGTCGGCATGGACAAGAAGACGGTTACGATCAAGCAGGGCGCTGTTACCAGCGTGACCGCGGTCGAAGCGGAAGGTCGCTCGCGCGTAGTACTGAGCCTGATCAAGTCTGTCCCCTACACGACCGGCACAAGCGGGAACAATTTTATCATCACTGTTGATACACCAACTTCTGCTATTGCCGCTGCCGAGCAGCCGAAGACCACGCACTTCGCCACCACCCAAAAGACTGGAAAATTCAGCCTCAAGAATATCGACTTCCGACGTGGGGCGCAGGGTGACGGGAAAATCATTATTACCTTGTCTGATCCAGCAGTCGGAATCGATGTCCGCGAGCAGGCCGGCGAAATCATGCTCGACTTCCTAAACACATCTGTGCCGGCGGAATTGCAGCGTCGTCTGGACGTGGTGGATTTTGCCACTCCAGTTCAGACGATCGACACTTCCGTGCGCGGAAAAAACACCCGCATGGTGATCGTGCCGAGAGGCAAGTACGAACATGTCGCCTATCAGGCGGGAAATGTTTTCACCGTCAGCATCAAGCCGATCATCGAGACGCCGGACGCCAAAAAGGTCGATGAGTTCGGCTACTCGGGCGAGAAGTTGTCGCTCAATTTCCAGAATATCGACGTGCGTGCGGCACTTCAGGTGCTGGCCGATTTCACGGGCCTCAACTTCGTAGTGAGCGATACGGTCAAGGGAAGCCTGACGCTGCGCCTCAAAGACGTACCTTGGGATCAGGCCCTCGATATTATCGTTGACGCCAAGAATCTTGCCGTCCGCAAGAAGGGTAACGTCGTAGCAGTCGCCCCGGCAGCTGAAGTCGCCGCAAAGGAAAAAGCGGCACTCGAGGCGACGAAATCAGTCCTGGAACTCGAGCCGCTCACATCCGAGCTGATCCAGATCAACTACGCCAAGGCGTCGGAAATTGCCACGTTGCTCAAGTCGATCAAGCCCGTTGGTACTCTGGTGTCGGCTCAAGAGCACCCGGTTTTTGGTGCACAGGCGACTGGTCGACCGGACGCCCAGGCATCGGCAAGCAATTCCCTTCTTTCGCCGCGTGGTCAGGTTACCGTCGACACGCGCAGCAACTCAATCCTTGTCCAGGATACAGCGGCAAAAATTCGCGAAATTCGCAAGCTGATTGCCCAGCTCGATCAGCCAGTGCGCCAGGTAATGATCGAGACGCGACTGGTAGAGGCACGAAGCGACTTCGCGCGCACTCTCGGCGTGCGTTTGGGTGGCTACGGTCAAAACACCACGAGTAACGGAACAGGCGTGGTCCGAACCGGGCGAATGGAAGTGTTGGACCAGTTCTACAACAGCAATACTTTCGAGATTCTGCCCGGGGGGCTCAATGTCAATCTTCCTTCCGGCGGCATCGGCGATTTCTCGCCAGCCGGTATCACACTTTCCTTCCTGACCGGTTCGAATATGCTTAATCTAGAGTTGACTGCGCTCGAGCAGGAAGGAACCGGCAAGATCATTGCCAGTCCGCGCCTGATTACCGCGAACCAGCAAAAAGCTACCATCGAGCAAGGCCAGGAACGCGTTTTCACCACAAGCGTCCTCGGTGTCGGTCAGGTGATTACCAAGAAAGCGACCCTGAAGCTCGATGTAACGCCGCGGATCACGCCGGATGATCGCGTCAGCATGGATGTCGATATCACCAAGGACGATTTCGCGGATGCAACGGCTGGCCTGTTGAACGTCAAGCAGATCAAGACACAGGTGCTCCTGGATAACGGCGAAACCGTGGCGATCGGGGGCATTTACACGCAGGACAAGCTCGATACGATTACCAAGGTGCCGTTCCTGGGCGATCTACCGTTGCTTGGCTGGCTGTTCAAGAACAAGGCGAATCAGGACACCAAGACCGAGTTGTTGATCTTCCTGACGCCGCGCATCCTCTCCGAGAAGATCGCCGTGCGCTGAACCTGGCTGTCCGGTACGCGGTTTCCCAAGCCCGGGCACCGACCCGGGCTTGCTTTGTCTGGAGCCTGCTGGCATATCTGCCCCATCATGACGCGGGTTGATAACGTATTTCTCGTTGGACCAATGGGTGCTGGCAAGTCTACGATTGGACGCGCGCTGGCCACGCAGCTAGGCAAGCGTTTTGCCGACTGTGACCACGAAATCGAATTCCGCACGGGTGCCAGCATTCCGCTGATTTTTGAAATCGAGGGCGAAGAAGGCTTCCGTCGACGTGAGAGTTCGGTCTTGGATGAGCTCACGCGCGAAAACGGTTTGGTGCTCGCCACCGGCGGGGGCGTGGTGCTCGCCGAGGAGAATCGCCAGTTGCTCAAAGCCCGCGGTATTGTCATCTACCTGCAGGCGCCGATCGAGGTACTGGTGAAGCGCACCGCCCATGATCGGAACCGGCCACTCCTGGCCAACGTGGATCGTCGCAGCAAACTGATCGAGATCATGAAGGTGCGCGAACCGTTCTACCGCGAAGTGGCCGATATCGTCGTGAGCAGCGGCGGCCGACCGGCGTCCGCAGTCGTTCGTGACATTGTGAAACAGCTGAAGGATCTGTCAGGTGATGCAAGAACTGCAGGTTGAACTCGGGGCGCGGAGCTATCCGATCTATGTGGGACCCGGCCTATTAGGCCAGGTCGATCTAGTGAACCGGCACGTGAGCGGCTCCCGTGTGGCGATCGTCACGAATGAAACCATCGCGCCGCTCTATCTCGCGCAGTTGAAGGCACAGCTGGCGCGGTTCCGGCCAATCGAAGTGGTCCTGCCGGATGGCGAACAGTACAAGACCCTGAAAGTGCTGGATCACATATTCACGGCATTGCTAGAGGCACATTGCGACCGAAGGACTACGGTTATTGCGCTTGGTGGTGGTGTGGTAGGAGATATGGCGGGCTTCGCTGCCGCTGTCTACCAGCGCGGTATTTCTTTTATCCAGGTCCCTACTACCCTGCTTTCGCAGGTGGACTCCTCAGTTGGGGGCAAGACCGGCGTCAACCATCTACTCGGCAAGAACATGATTGGTGCCTTTCACCAACCGCGTGCAGTGGTGATCGACACCGACACCCTCGCCACGCTTCCCGATCGCGAACTCTCCGCCGGCCTAGCAGAAGTCATCAAGTATGGGTTGATACGCGATCCTGAATATCTGTTGTGGCTCGAGCGGAACACGGATCGACTGCTGGCGCGCGATTCGGCCACGCTGACCGAGGCAATTATCCGCTCCTGCCGACATAAGGCCGAGGTAGTTGCCGCCGATGAAACCGAAACGGGCCAGCGCGCTCTGCTAAATCTTGGCCACACCTTCGGCCATGCGATCGAAACCGGAATGGGGTACGGCGCGTGGTTACATGGCGAGGCAGTCGCCGTCGGTATGGTCATGGCTGCCGATCTCTCGCACCGTCTCGGATGGCTTTCCGGGCATGACGTCGCGCGGATAGAGGCGCTCGTTCGTTGTGCCCGGCTACCGGTGCGCGCCCCGTCGGCGATTTCGCCGGCACGCTTCCTTGAATTGATGAGCGTCGACAAGAAGGCAATCAACGGGCACATACGTCTGATATTGCTGAAGGCGATCGGCCAGGCCGTGATAGTGGATGACTGCCCGTCAGCAGCACTTGAGGCGACATTGACGGCGATGCGCGACCCAGTATGAACCTGGCGCCGTATGCGGTGTGCGCGGCCAACTCGCGCGGGCGTCGCTTGGCCGAGCAACCGCCTGCTTACCGATCCGAATTCCAGCGCGATCGTGATCGCATCATCCACAGCGCGGCGTTTCGCCGGCTCGAGTACAAGACCCAGGTCTTCATCAATCACGAGGGTGATCTGTTTCGAACGCGGCTCACCCACTCGATTGAGGTGGCGCAAATCGCACGCAGCATCGCGCGCGCGCGCTCGCGCACGATCTCGGGCACACACCGTTTGGACACTCCGGCCAGGAGGCGCTAAACGAGTGCATGCGCGAGCACGGCGGTTTCGAGCACAATCTGCAGTCGCTACGTGTCGTGGATCTGTTGGAGGAGCGCTATGCGGAATTTCCCGGGCTCAATCTCACGTTCGAGACGCGCGAGGGTATTCTCAAGCACTGCTCGGCCAAGAATGCCCGTGCGCTCGGCGAACTCGGGCAGCGCTTTCTCGACCGAACCCAGCCGAGCCTCGAGGCACAGCTCGTCAACTTGGCCGACGAGATTGCCTACAACCATCACGACGTCGACGACGGGTTGCGCGCTGGCCTCATAACCATCGAGGCGTTATGTGACACCGCGTTGTTCGGTGCCGAATATCAAGCTGTGATACGCCAGTATCCGGCTCTCGCGCCGCGCCGAGTAGTTTACGAAACTCTGCGTCGAATGATTGGGCGGGTGGTGACCGATCTGATCGAAACCAGCGGCCAGCAAGTCGCGGCGGCCGAAATAGCGGACATCGATGGTGTGCGAAGCTATCGCGAGCCACTAATCATCTATAGCGACGACGTGCGTGAGCAGACTTTGGAGCTGAAGCAGTTCCTGCGACAGCGGCTCTACGCACATCCTCAGGTTCGCGGAAAGATGTCCGAGGCGGTGAAGTTGATTCATGCGTTGTATGACGCGTTTACGGGAGATACTCGCAACTTGCCACCGCAATATCAGGAGAAACTTGCTCAGCCGGCTTACGAGGGGCGAGCAGGGCAGGCACGACTCGTGGCCGACTACATCGCCGGGATGACAGACCGCTTCGCGGTGCGTGAGTACAATCGACTGTTCAGCGCCGCCGAGCTCGTCTGATACCCGCATTAGTTCAGATTGGGGCGCAGCACTGCTGCGTTGAACCCCTCCAGCCCCCTCGGTATACTCCTTCCCCCTTTGCGCGCTCGGTTCAAGCGTAAGTATCGGTTTCCCTAGGGATTTCTTTCGTTCCCCGGGAGGTCCCGCGAAGGATCCGTCGGCCAGTTTGGCCGGGAACAGTCAGACGAAGGGCCAATACCTTGCAGCAGGTCGATAAGAAGCAGCAATCCGGGCTCTACGAGCCCGCTACCGAGCACGATGCCTGTGGCGTCGGTTTCGTCGTAGACATGAAGGGCAGAAAGTCGCATGCGATCGTGTCGCAGGCGCTGACTATTCTCAAGAACCTGCAGCATCGTGGTGCATGCGGCTGTGAGGAGAATACCGGTGACGGCGCCGGAATCCTGATCCAGATGCCGCACGACTTCCTGGTTGATGAGGCGAAACGACTTGCTTTCACCCTGCCGGAATTCGGTAACTACGGCGCCGGCATGGTATTTCTACCGCGCGACTCGCAGCAGGCTAGCGCGTGCCAGAAGATCATGGAGCGCGTGATCGTCGAGGAAGGTCAGCAACTGCTTGGTTGGCGTGACGTCCCTGTGGATGATACTTCGATCGGGCCTACGGCTCGGGCCTGCGAGCCGGTATTCCGGCAGGTTTTCATTGGTCGCGGTGCGAACGCCCCGGATCCATCAGTCTTTGAGCGCAAGCTGTTCGTCATTCGCAAGCGCGCGGAGCACGCGGTGGCGCAGAGTGCGCTCACCGAGCGCGATATATTCTATCTGCCCAGCCTGTCGGCCCGCACGCTCGTTTACAAGGGCATGCTGACACCCGATCAGGTCGAACAGGTTTTTACCGATCTGCAAAATCCAGCGGTGCAGTCTGCGCTGGCACTGGTGCATTCGCGCTTTTCCACAAACACTTTTCCGTCATGGCCGCTTGCCCACCCGTTCCGGTTTGTGGCGCACAACGGGGAGATCAATACGCTGCGCGGCAATATCAACTGGATGCGGGCGCGCCAGGCGCTGTGCGCGTCCCAAACGTTTGGGGACGACCTGCAAAAGCTCTTCCCGATTGCGCTTGATGGGGGGTCGGACTCTGCGACCTTCGATAACGTGCTCGAGTTTCTGCATATGGCCGGACGCGAGCTTCCGCATGCCGTACTCATGATGATCCCGGAGGCGTGGAGCGGCCATGAGGGCATGGACGATGCGCGTAAGGCGTTCTATGAATACCACGGCTGCCTGATGGAGCCGTGGGACGGGCCTGCCTCGATCGCCTTTACGGACGGCACGGTCATTGGCGCCGTGCTTGATCGCAACGGTCTGCGGCCGTCACGCTACTACGTCACCAAGGATGATCTCGTCGTGATGGCCTCCGAAGTCGGAGTGCTGGACATCGCGCCGGAGAACGTCCGCATTAAGGAGCGGCTGCATCCAGGGCGCATCTTCCTGGTCGACACGGCGCGGGGTCGAATTATCGACGATGCCGAATTGAAGCAGCGTTACGCTGGTGCCCAACCGTACCGTCAATGGCTCGACACGCATCTGGTTTCGCTCGGTGCGTTGCCCGAAGCGCCGCATCTTCCGGAGCCCGACCACGCGACGGTGCTTACCCGTCAGCAGGCCTTTGGATATACGCACGAAGATTTGCGAATTTTGTTGGGGCCGATGGCTGCCAAGGGCGAGGAGCCTATCGGCTCGATGGGCAACGACGAGGCACTCGCCGTGTTGTCGGATCGGCCGCGGCTGCTCTACGAGTACTTCAAGCAGCTGTTTGCACAGGTAACCAACCCGCCGCTCGACGCCATTCGCGAGGAGCTGGTGACGCAGATGGCCACTACCATCGGTCCGGAGGCGAATCTGCTCGAGCCCACGGCGTTGAGTTGCCGGCAGATCAAGCTGCCGTCGCCGGTGCTCGACAATGATGAGTTCGCTCGTATCCGACACCTGAACGGTGATGTGTTTAAGAGCACCGCATTGCCGATGATCTTTCCGGTCTCTGAAGGTGCGGCCGGGATGGCACGTGCGATGGATACGCTTTGTCAGCAGGCCAGCGAGGCTATTCGCCAGGGGTTCAATCTCATTATCCTCTCCGATCGCGGGGTCGATGAGCGTCACGCGCCGATCCCGGCGCTGCTCGCAACTGCCGGTGTACATCACCATCTTGTCCGCGAAGGCTCGCGCACGCGCGTCGGACTACTCATCGAGACCGGCGAGGCGCGCGAAGTGCACCACATGGCGCTGTTGCTTGGCTATGGCGCCGGTGCCATCAATCCCTATCTCGCCTTCGAGACGCTGGATGACATGATTCGGGCCGACCTGCTCACCGGTATCGATCACGCCAAGGCCGTGAAGAATTACATCAAGGCGCTCAACAAGGGTGTGATCAAGGTCATCTCGAAGATGGGCATTTCGACCATCCAGTCCTATCGCGGAGCGCAGATCTTCGAGGCCGTCGGGCTGGCGCAGGAGTTCGTCGATCGCTACTTCACCTGGACGGCGTCGCGCATCGGCGGCATCGGCCTGGATGTGGTCGCCCGGGAAGTGCTGCTCCGCCATCATCGGGCCTATCCAGAGCGTCCCGCGGGGGCGCCGGATCTCGACTGGGGTGGACGCTATCAGTGGCGGCGCGACGGCGAGTATCACATGATCAACCCAGATACTGTTGCCAAGCTGCAGCACGCCACGCGCGCCAATTCATATGAGATGTTCAAGGATTTCTCGCGCGCCTGTCACGAAACGGATCATCATCTCGCCGCACTGCGCGGGCTAATGGACTTCAAGTACGCCGATCGCGCCATTCCCCTTGAGGAGGTGGAGTCGGTCGAGGCAATCATGAAGCGATTTGCTACTGGCGCCATGTCCTACGGATCGATCAGCCGCGAGGCACATGAGGCGCTCGCCATCGCCATGAACCGCATCGGCGGGCGATCCAACTCGGGAGAAGGCGGGGAGGATCCGGAACGCTACGGCACGGAGAAAAACTCGCGAATCAAACAGGTGGCTTCGGGCCGCTTCGGCGTGACCAGTCATTACCTCATGTCGGCTACCGATATCCAGATCAAGATGGCGCAGGGCGCGAAGCCCGGCGAAGGCGGGCAGCTGCCCGGCCACAAGGTCTATCCGTGGATTGCCAAGGTGCGTCACTCGACTCCAGCGGTGGGTTTGATTTCACCCCCTCCGCACCACGACATTTATTCGATCGAAGATCTGGCGCAACTCATATACGACCTGAAGAACAGCAACCGTGACGCGCGCATACACGTGAAGCTCGTCTCGGAAGTGGGGGTCGGCACCATCGCCGCGGGGGTGGCCAAGGCGCATGCCGACGTGGTGCTGATTTCTGGCCACGATGGCGGTACTGGTGCTAGCCCGCTGTCCTCGCTCAAGCATGCTGGCCTGCCGTGGGAGCTTGGTTTGGCGGAGACCCAGCAGGTGCTGATCGAGCAGAAGCTGCGTGATCGTATCGTCGTCCAGGTGGACGGGCAGATGAAGACCGGGCGCGACGTGGTGATCGCGGCGTTGCTCGGCGCCGAGGAATTCGGATTTTCCATTGCGCCGCTGATCGTGCTTGGTTGCATCATGATGCGCGTGTGTCATCTCAACACCTGCCCGGTAGGTATCGCGACCCAGGATCCGGAGCTGCGCAAGAAGTTTGCCGGCCAGCCGGAGCACGTCGAGAACTTCTTCCGCTTTGTTGCGCAGGAAGTGCGCGAGTACATGGCGCGTCTCGGATTCCGGACGATGGATGAGATGATCGGACGGGTTGATCGCCTCCACGTGAAAACCGCGATCGAACACTGGAAAGCGCGCGGCCTGGATTTCTCGCGCATACTCTATCAGCCGACCATTCCCGTTGGTTTCGCCCTGCATCAGGCGCGCAGCCAGGACCACGGACTCGAGAGCTCGCTTGATCTCGCGACGATCCTGCCGCTGTGTCGCGATGCGCTTGAATCACGCAAGGCGGTTGACATCATCTTGCCGATACGCAACGTGCATCGCACGGTCGGCACCATACTCGGTAGCGAGGTAACGCGTCGTTACGGAGCCGATGGCTTGCCGGACGACACCATCCGTATCCACTTCAATGGATCAGCTGGTCAGAGCTTTGGCGCGTTCATGCCACACGGCCTCGCCTTTACGCTCGAAGGCGATGCCAATGATTACATCGGCAAGGGCCTTTCGGGCGGCAAGATCGTGGTTTATCCGCCTCGACAGGCAACGTTTGTCCCGGAGGAAAACATCCTGATCGGCAACGTCGCGCTTTACGGTGCAACTGCCGGTGAGGCCTATTTCCGTGGCGTAGCGGGCGAACGATTTGCGGTTCGCAATTCCGGCGTGCAGGCTGTTGTCGAAGGTGTCGGCGATCACGGCTGCGAGTACATGACCGGTGGCGTGGTGGTTGTGATTGGACCCACCGGCCGAAACTTCGCGGCCGGAATGTCGGGCGGTGTCGCGTTCGTACTGGATGAGCGCGGGGACTTCGCGAGCCGCTGCAACACGGCCATGGTGGGGCTTGAGCCGCTCGCCGACGCCGAAGACATCGAGGTGGTGAGGGGCATGCTCAAACGTCATCAGCACCTGACTGGCAGCACCGTGGCAGGACGCGTGTTGGACGCTTGGAAGACGTTTCAGGGCCATTTCGTGAAGGTGATGCCCAAAGACTACAAGCGTGTTCTGAGTGCCATCAAGAAAGCCCGTCAGGAGGGCGTGCCCGAGGATGAGGCCGTGATGGAGGCCGTCCATGGGTAAGGCGACCGGCTTTATGGAATTCCACAGGGCAAAACAGCCTTATCGCCCGGTCACCGAGCGCCTGCACGACTGGAAACAGGTCATGCGCTCGTACGACGACCCTGAGCTGAAGCACCAGGGCGCACGTTGCATGGACTGCGGGGTACCCTTTTGTCATCAGGGCTGTCCACTTGGCAATCTTATCCCGGACTGGAACGATCTCGTCTTCCGTGGCCACTGGCGCGAGGCAATCGAGCGGTTGCACGCCACCAATAACTTTCCTGAGTTCACCGGCACGCTCTGTCCGGCCCCCTGCGAGGGTGCCTGCGTGCTGGGCATCAACGATGATCCGGTCACAATCAAGGCGATTGAGCTTGCCATCATCGATCACGCGTTCGAAGCAGGCTGGGTACGGGCGGAGCCGCCGCGCAGAGAGACAGGCAAGCGCGTGGCGGTCGTTGGGTCCGGTCCCGCGGGTCTCGCGGCGGCCCAGCAGCTGCGCCGCGTCGGACATGCCGTTACGGTGTTCGAGCGCGACGACCGGATTGGCGGCCTGATGCGCTACGGCATCCCGGAATTCAAGATGGAAAAGCGCGTACTCGATCGGCGCTTGGAGCAGATGCGCTCCGAGGGTGTGGTGTTCAAGCCCAATGCGCACGTAGGCGTCGATGTGGCGACGGAAGATCTGCGGCGCAGCTTTGATGCGGTGCTGCTCGCGGGCGGTGCCTGCGCCGCGCGCGACCTCCCAGTTCCCGGCCGCGAACTGAAGGGCATTCATCTCGCGATGGAATATCTTGCTCAATCGAATCGCCGTTGCGAGGGCGACGCCGTCGCGCCGGAGCACGCCATCACCGCGAACGGCAAGCACGTCGTGATCATCGGCGGCGGTGACACCGGGGCGGATTGCCTTGGCACGGCGCATCGCCAAGGCGCGGCGTCGGTGCACCAGCTCGAGATCGGCGAACGACCGCCCGATACGCGTTCACCGCGAAATCCCTGGCCGCAATATCCGTTTGTCTATCGAGTAGCGTCCGCTCATGAAGAGGGCGGCGAGCGCCTGTTTGCCGTGTCCACGCGCCGGTTCCTCGGCGATGCCAATGGCCATGTCACCGGTCTGGAGCTCGTTCGGGTGAAGCAGGACTTCCAGCACGGGCGCCTCGTCTTCAACGAGCTGCCCGGCAGCGAATTCACGCTGCCTTGCGATTTGGCATTGCTTGCCATTGGTTTCGCCGGTCCGCAGAAGCCTGGCATGCTGGAGCAACTCGGGGTCAAGTTCACAGATCGCGGAAATGTCTGGCGCGATGAGAACTGGATGACCAGCGTGCCGGGCGTGTTCACGGCCGGCGATATGCAACGCGGCCAGTCCCTGATCGTCTGGGCGCTCGCCGAAGGTCGCTCCGCCGCCCGTGGCATCGACCGCTACCTCATGGGCGGCTCGGATCTTCCGGCTCCGCTCTAAGGCTTGCGGCGCGCGTGAGTGTACACACCGGAGCGCGCGCCCTTTTTAACAACGGGTGTCCGGCCGGACCTTCGCATGAGTGACCTCAAGAATGATCGTCTACTGCGTGCCCTGCGG
Organism: Acidithiobacillales bacterium SM1_46; assembly: GCA_001304215.1. Lineage (GTDB taxonomy): Bacteria > Pseudomonadota > Gammaproteobacteria > Acidiferrobacterales > Sulfurifustaceae > SM1-46. Next base: position 19,288 of record LJVB01000024.1, read on the forward strand.
CGCGAGCCGGTAGACGTCACCCCGGTCTGGATCATGCGCCAAGCGGGGCGCTACCTGCCTGAGTACCGTGCCACGCGTGAGCGCGCCGGCGATTTCCTCACGCTCTGCCAGACTCCCGAACTCGCCTGCGAGGTAACACTCCAGCCGCTTCGCCGTTTCCCCCTGGACGCAGCCATCTTGTTTTCGGACATTCTTACCATCCCGGACGCCATGGGGCTTGGACTGGAGTTTGCGGAGGGAGAGGGACCGCGCTTTCGCCATCCCGTCCGTAGCGCTGACGCCATTGCGCGGCTTGGTGTGCCCGATCCGGAAACCGAGCTGCGCTACGTGATGGACGCAGTGCGGCTCATTCGCCGCGAACTGGCTGGCACCGTCCCGCTGATCGGCTTCGCCGGCAGCCCGTGGACACTCGCTACCTACATGGTCGAGGGGGGATCGAGTCGCGATTTCACCGAGATCAAGCGCATGTTGTTCGACGAGCCGACGCTCGTGCACCAGCTGCTTGACGTGGTGACGCGGGCCATCGAGCTCTACCTGCGCGCCCAGATCGCGGCCGGTGCCCAGGCGGTGATGGTGTTTGATACCTGGGGCGGCGTGCTGACGCCGCGCGACTACCGGGAATTCTCCCTGGCGTACATGCGCCGCATTGTCGCAGAACTCGCCAGCAAACCGGACCGCCCCAATGTCCCGATCATACTTTTTACCAAGAACGGTGGGGCATGGATTGAGGCAATGGCCGAGACCGGTTGTGACGCGCTGGGGCTCGACTGGACGATCGACATTGGTGAGGCACGCCGGCGGGTGGGCACGCATGTGGCGCTGCAAGGCAACATGGATCCGTCGGTGCTTTACGCTTCGCCCGCCCGCATACGCACGGAGGTCGCCGCAGTACTGGCTGCTTACGGTGAGGGCAGTGGGCACGTCTTCAATCTTGGGCACGGCATACATCCCCAAATCGACCCGGAGCATGTGTCTGCTTGTGTCGACGCGGTGCACGAACTGTCAGTGCCCTATCATCGGTAGGTATTCTGGCGCCTGATGAGCGATTTGCCGCGCTGCGCTTTTGAAAAGCCCATCCTGAGTGCGCAGTGCCGCTGCCCGCTTGCCGCGCGCTCGGCGATCGGCGAGACACTCCGCGTACGTTGCCAGTCCGAGGCTGCGTCCAGCAGGTGCTTCGTTCTGCGCAACCTGCTGCGCGACAAGGCGCGTTTTGCGCTCAAGGTTACCGATACCCGTGGCAAAATGCCGTTTGGCAAGGAGCTGCGCGTCATGCTGGGTGGCTTGGCCGGACTGGCCGAAGTGCTTGGGGTGCCGGGCGGCAACCGCGATATCGACGCGCTGGTGCGTATGGCGCAGCAGCAGTATGGAGACCTTGCGCACCTGCCATTCGAAAAGCTGGTGCGTCAAATCGCCGCCACCCAACCGCGCAGGCGCAGCGGACCGGGTAGCCCCCCTTAGTCCCGGCGCGGCAGCTAACAAACTCGCTGCAGTTTGTGCGATAACCCTTTGACCAGCCTTCGGTGCAACATCCGCCTTACACCCTCGGTTGTGCGCACCCTGCCCGAAGGTTAGATTGCATCCAAGGGATGGAGAGAAGAACAAGCGGCGTGGCGTGGAGCGCCCGTGGTCAGGCCCCGCACTCTCATACATTTATAAGCGTTGACGAACCACGCAATAGTACAACGTGGCGCGCGCAGCCGTGCGCAGGGAGTTGATTGGGGTGGGGCAGGACGACGATCAAGAACTGCACGGAGGGCAAGTGCTGGGCCGTGTGCTCGCGCAGCTAGAAGACCTGAAGAGCTCGCCGACGGGCACGGTCATCTTCGAGCAGCTCGACGAGCTGCTCGGTGATCACCGCGATATCGTCGCTCGCATCGACCAGACTTATGCCCTGCTTCTGCACCTATTGCTCGAGTCGTACGCCACGGATCCGCGCGCCGAGCACGTCATGAAAATCCATGCCGGGATGATCCGCTCACGGGAGACCCCGCCCGGCGCGGAACAGCCGACCGCGCAGCCCGCGACCGAGCCCGAGGCGCCAGCGATGACACCGGCAGATGCGCATCCTGTGTGGGGTCGTCCCGCTCCGCCGACTAGCGCCGCCACCCCCACAGCTCCCGCCACTGAGCCGGAAGAGCCGCCCACGGAGGGCACCGCAGCGGCGCTCGCAGCGAGTGCCGGAGAGCGGCGCGTGCATTCTGCCTACCGCCTGCACCTCGATCGCAAGCGGGACGAAATCGAGAAGCTGCAGGAAACGCTGGCGAAGAGCGTTACCGAGGCGGTGCAGCAAAATCGTGAATTCGGGGCGTTGCTGCAGATCGAGCTACGTGCGCTCCAGCAGGCCGAGGGCGCAGCAGAGGTCGAGCAGCTGCGCCAGATCCTGATCGGGGGTATTGGCGAGCTCATCCAGGGACAGCGCCAACTCGGGCAGAAGCTGCATCGCACCGGTGATTATCTGAAGCTGATCAAGTCGGATAGCCAGCGGTTGCGCGACGAGCTCAACAAAGTCCGGCTGTTATCCCTGACCGATGAGTTTACCGGACTGCCCAATCGCCGCGCCTTCATGCGTCGACTTCAGGATGAGATCTCGCGCGCTCAGCGCTATGGCATTCCGCTCGCCATGGCACTCCTCGATCTCGACGAATTCAAGGCGATCAACGATGCCTTTGGTCACGCGGGAGGCGATGAGGTTCTGCGGTGCTACGCCACTCAGGTTCTGACGGTGCTACGCCACCATGATCTGGTGGCCCGATACGGCGGGGAGGAATTCGCGGTGTTACTGCCCAATACCGCGCAAGAGGGTGCCGTGGCCGCCATGGCCAAGGTGCGCGAGCGTGCCCAGGCGACCAATTGCGTGGCCGATGGGCGGAAGGTTCCGATGCCGACTTTTTCGGCGGGCGTGACACTGTATGTGCCAGGTGAGGCGCCCAACGTATTGATCGAACGTGCCGACCGGGCCCTGTACCGGGCAAAGCGCAGCGGGCGTGACCGGGTCGAAATCGAGCTGGGCGCCCCGCCCGGCGACTCCGAGGACGATCAGACCTCCGGATTCTAGGCCCTATCGTCGTCCGCCAAGTTGTGCGCCGCCCGGGGGGCGACTACGCTTCCTGAGAGGTACTGCAATTCCCGCCGGGCCACCCGGCGACAGGAGCCCGTCTTTGTCTGCCGTTCCCGCGTCACCACTCGATGGACCGCTGGTCCAGGGTATTCGCCGTCATCTAGAAGGGCTGAAGAGCAGCCCGGATGGCGCCGCACTCTACATGATGATCGAGCGCGGTTTGCGCCGCTATGGCGGCGCAGGACAGATGGAGGACGCGTTTATCGATTTCTTGCACGGCATGCTGGCACGCTACGCCAAGGACCCGAACACCGACCCCGCGACGCGCGTTAAAGCAAGATTGATACAGCAGCGCCTGACCCTGGCACTCCCCCAGGCACAGCGACCAGCTGTCGAGTCGACGAACACCGAGCAACGCCACGCGACACCTTCGCCAAATGGATTCGACCAAGGGCCGCAGGCCAGCGATAGTCGACCCGCGGTCTTGCCGACCGCGCCGATAGTGGCAGTCGGCACCACCTCCCTGCCGGCGGACCCGCCCTTCAATCGACCTTCCCCGCTACCCGAGCGCCGTCCACGTGCCCCGATGTCAGAGGGCACGACGGGGAGCGCGAACGCCGGGTCGTTGGCTGCCGTGCCGGCGATGCAGGAGCGGCCACAAGAACACGGGAATGCACCAATTTCCGAGACACTGCGCCCAACCACGTCGCAGTTCGAAGAGGTCATTGTTCGTCCTGCGTCGGCGCCTGCACCAGAAAACGCGCCGGCGGATCAATCGCACGGGAACCTTAATGCGCTCGCGGAAACACTGGCAGAAAAGGTGACGGAGAGCATTACGTCCAACAAGGATTTCGACGAGATCGTCAAGACCGAGCAGTCCGCGCTGGAACGCGCCGATAAGGCAATTGGTGATTTCAATGACTTGAAGCAGCTCCTCGTTCGCGGGCTCGATGATCTTGTCCGGGAGCGCGACGACCTCAAAGAGCGCCTCAGCACGGCGGCAGAGTTTCTCAAGGCGGTCGAATCTGATCGCCGCAAGCTCAAGGGAGAACTGGGGCGGCTTCGAAAGCAGGCCTTGGCGGATGAACTTACCGGGCTGCCCAAGCGCGAAGTATTCGTGAAGTCCCTGGAGGCCGAGATTTCGCGCGTGCGGCGTTATGGATTCGCGCTCGCGCTCGCGGTGCTCGACGTGGACGGACTCGAGCGCATCAATACGCAATACGGTCGCGAGGCGGGGGATGCCGTCCTGCGTTCCTACGCAAATGAAATCCTGGCAAATTTTCGTACCTACGATCTCGTTGCGCGCTATGGCGAGGACGAGTTCGCCGTGCTGTTTCCCAACACACAAAAGGAAGGCGCGTTGCGCGCGCTCGAAAAGGCCCAGAAGCGCGCCTCGGAAACCTACCTAAGCCATGACGGTCGCAGTTTTCCCGTTCCCACCTTTTCCAGCGTGCTGACGCTGTACACGCCGGGGGAAAAGCCCGAGCAGCTGCTGCGACGTGCCGAGGGTGCGCTCGATCACGCCAAATTGAAGGGTCATGCCCGCATGGTGGTGGCACTGCCCGGCGCCTGACGCTACCCCCTCGCGCATCGATTCGGTACCATGCGCGCGGAATCCATCAAACTCAGGAGTCATCGCCATGCGATTGCGTTTCGCGCTCGCCTGTTTTCTCGTCGCGCTCAGCCTGCCGGCATCGGCGCACACCGTCGATATCAACGTCGGCAGTGACACGGTCGAGGCTTACTACAGCAATATCCTCGGAACTTCCGCGGAATGGAGTGTCGGCGGGCTCTACAATCGTGATCTGCACGACGATCTCATTGCTGGTAGCCTGCTTGCCGTAGGAGAACTCGGCAGCGACAAGCTGCGATCGGAAATCGGGGTTGGCGGCAAGCTGTACTACGCCACGCTCGGCAATGATGATCTGGTCGGTGTTGGTTTGGGTGGCCAGTGGCGGGTCTATCCGGGCAAGGGGCCGCTGGGTTTCAGCGTATACGGCTTTTACGTTCCGGAAGTGCTGACGGCCAAAGATGGCAAGAATCTGTGGGAAGCCGGTGCCCGGGTCGAGTTTGAGATCATTGAGCGCACCGCCAATGTCTACCTCGGCTACCGTAAGGTTCGCGTCGAGATGGATTCCGGCCAACACGATGATCTTTCGAGCAGCGTCATGGTGGGCATGCGCTTCACGTTCTGAGCACGGCCTATCTGCATCATGCGATACGGGCGGTGATTCCCATCCTCAAGCCGCCCGCCCGGGTCTCGGCAGGAAGAGCGCAGCATGAAGAGTCTCTGGGAAGATGGCGAAGCGGCCCGCTTTTCCGGCCCACTTGGGCTGCGTGTGTACACATCCCGGCTGCTCGGACGCGAGCGCGCCTTGGTATTGCACGGCGGCGGCAACACCTCCATCAAACTGCGCGAGCGCAATGTTCTGGGCGAAGAGGAACAACTGCTTTACGTAAAGGGAAGCGGCTCGGATCTCGTCGACATTGAGGCAGATGGATTCGCCCCGGTGCGCTTGGCGCGGCTGCTCGAGCTTGCACGTCTGCCGCGGCTAGGTGACACGGAGATGGTCAATGAGCTGCGCACGAGTCTCACCCGCGCCTCGGCACCCACGCCCTCGGTCGAGGCCATTTTGCACGCGGTATTGCCGCACGACTACGTTGACCACACCCACGCCGACGCGTTGCTGAGCATTACCAATACCGGGGATGGCGAGGCGCGCGTCCGGGAAATCTACGGAAACGATGTGGTCGTTATCCCCTACGTGATGCCGGGCTTCGAGCTCGCGCGGTTCGTGGCCGGGCACTTTTCCATGAGCGCTCACGCCGCCGCCCTCGGCATGGTGCTGATGAATCACGGCCTGTTCACCTTTGGCAAGAGCGCACGCGAGTCATACGAGCGGATGATCGCGTTGGTGACGCGCGCCGAGGATTACCTCAAGCACCACGGCGCGTGGGCACCTGTGAGCAGGACCGCACCGCCACTGACCATGGCGCCGGTGGAAATCGCAACCCTGCGGCGCGACATCAGCACCCAGGCCGGAAACCCGATGATCGTCGGCGTACATGATGATCCACGCAGCAGCGCCTTTGCGCGACGGCCGGACATCGCGAAAATCTCCCAGCAAGGGCCGATCACTCCCGATCATGTCATCCGTACCAAGCGCGTGCCCATGCTCGGACGCGACTTGCTCAGTTACGCGAATGCCTATCGGCGCTACTTCGAAGCCCACGCGACCGGCGCGCGCGGTGCGATAACCATGCTTGATGTAGCCCCGCGCGTGATGCTGGATCCGGATCTAGGCATGCTGACCGTGGGACGCACGGCTCGCGATGCCGAGATCGTTCGGGATCTCTATGCTCAGACGATGGACGTGATCGAGCGCGCCCAGCGCCTTGGCGGCTACCGCGCGTTGCCGGCGCAGGACATTTTCAATGTCGAGTACTGGGAACTCGAGCAGGCCAAGTTGAAGCGCAGTGCGAAACCTCCGGTGTTCGCGGGTGAGGTGGCATTGGTGACCGGTGCGGCGTCCGGCATCGGACGCGCCTGTGTCGACTCGCTCCTCGCGCGCGGCGCGGCTGTGGCGGCGCTCGATGTCGATCCGGGGGTCACCACGCTTTCGGCGCGACCCGAAATGCGCGGCATCGTCTGTGACGTGACCAATCTTGAGCAATTGCGCGCCGCACTGGTCGAGACCGTGCGCGCATTCGGTGGCCTCGATATGCTCATTCTGAATGCCGGAATCTTCCCGGCTGGCAAGCGTATCGCCGAGCTGGATGATGGCGAGTGGCAGCGGGTGATGGCCGTCAATCTTGATGCCAATCTCGCATTGATGCGCGAGGCGTATGCGCTGCTCAAGCTCGCGCCGCGGGGCGGGCGGGTAGTGGTCGTCGGTTCAAAGAACGTTCCTGCGCCCGGCCCCGGTGCCGCGGCCTACTCGGCGTCCAAGGCGGCACTCAATCAACTCGCACGGGTCGCGGCGCTCGAATGGGGCGGTGATGGTATCCGAGTCAATTCAATCCATCCGAACGCCGTATTCGATACCGGCATCTGGACCGACGAGGTACTGGCCGGGCGCGCCGCACATTATGGATTGAGCATCGACGACTACAAGCGTCGCAACGTTCTCGGCGTCGAGGTCAGGAGCCGAGACGTGGCCGAAATTGCCGCTGAGCTGTGTGGACCGCTGTTCGCCAAGACCACCGGTGCCCAGATCCCGGTCGATGGTGGCAACGAGCGCGTGATCTGACCCCGCAAAAAAATGGGGCGGCTTGCGCCGCCCCGCGCGACAGGGATTTCGACGATTCGCGGATCAGCCCCAGGTGTCTGCCGTGATGCTGGCATACCAGCCGAAGGCGTACTTGGCTTCGTCGGCGCGGAACCCCGCCGATGCATCTTTCGGACTCACGCCACCTTCGATCTGCACGATCCCCTTTTCCGTGACGCGGTAGACGCCCGCCACCGAGATACCATAGTTCGGCGATACCAGGCTGTAGCAGGTGTTCACGTAGGAAGCATCCGCAATTTCCTCGCCGCGCAAACTCGACACGATGGCCGCGGCACAGATCTTTCCCTCGCTGTTGGCGGCGAAGCCCGATTTCGGTAGTGCGCCGGCGATCGATGCGTCACCGATAACGTGAATGCCCGGAAGCTTGGTGGACTCGAACGTCTTCGGGTTCACCGGGCACCAGCCCTTTTCATCGGCGAGCCCGGTCTTGAGCGCGATCTGGCCCGCCGTTTGCGGCGGAATCACGTTCACGACACTTGCCTTGTATTTCTCCAGTTCGGCATCGACCGTCATGGTCTTGGCGTTGACCGACTTCACCTTGCCCCCCTTGGAGCCGGGCACCCATTCGATCATGTCGCCATACAGTTCCTTCCACCCGGCCATGAACAATCCTTGCTTGGAGAACTTGTCCTTCGGATCGAGGATAATCACTTTCGAGCGCGGCTTATTTGCCTTGAGATAGTGCGCCACCATGCTGGCACGCTCGTACGGTCCAGGCGGGCAGCGGAACGGATTGGGCGGGGCGACCATCACGAACAGCCCGCCGTCCTTCATCTGTTCAAGCTGCTTGCGCAGCAAGAGCGTCTGCGGTCCCGCCTTCCAGGCATGTGGCATCACCTGCGAGGCCTGTTCGCTATAACCCTCGATCGCCCCCCACTTGAAGTCGATGCCCGGCGACAGGACGAGGCGATCGTACTTGAAGTGCTTGCCGCTCTTCAGCATGAGCGTCTTCTTGGCCGGATCGATCGACGTCACCGTGTCATGAACAACATTGACCCCATGATTCTTCTGCAGGGAGTCATAACTGTGGGTAATCGACTCGATCTTGCGGATGCCACCAATCACGTAATTGCTGAACGGGCACGTAACGAATTGACTGCTAGGCTCGATCAGGGTGACGGTTATTCCGGGATTGCCACTGCGCAGGTACTTGGCGCAGGTCGCGCCACCGAATCCGCCACCAACGACCACGACGTGCGGACCGCCGGGACCGATCTGTGCGCGGGCGATGCCCGCGAATCCCAACGTGCCGGCAGCCGCGCCCGCTCCGGAGAGCTTCAGGAAATCTCTGCGTGAAAGCTTGCTCATGGCGCCCCCCCTTACCTTTTGTTGAGGCTGGCGATGTACATGGCCAGCGCGTTGATTTCAGCGGCGGTGTAGCCTTTCGCATGACGACCCATGACCGTCCCGGGACGCTGCCCGGTCTTGAACTGTTCCATGTACTCGGCGATGTTCGCCGCGGTCAGGTTCTGCAGGCTCGGGATGCTGCCGGGACTCACGCCATTCGGGCCATGGCAGGCGAAGCAATTGTTAGCCATGTTGGCTGCGGCTCCCGCGGATATCGGTTTTGCGGGTGGCGCCGCCGGTTTTGTCGGTTCCGATGGGGTCGTGGCGCAGCCCCCTGCCACAACGCCGGCCGCAAGCGGCAGCCAGATGAATTTCGGCATTAGTCGCATGGTTCATCTCTCCTCAATCGTTATGGTGGAATGACTGCAAGCGTCCGGCCAAGCTGCCGGCGTGCCCGCAGGGTCAACCCTCTATTTCTACGGTTCCCGCGTCGGAAAGGTATTGATCCAGGTCAATTGTGCAACTGCCGCGCGGGACTGCCAAGCTTGGCATGCGCCGGCGCACGGCAAAATCCATGGACGCAATGCGCTAGCCGATCTCCGCCAACAGACGATCGATCATGGTCTCGGCCTGGGAGGCATAGCCGCCCCCGAACAGGTTGAAGTGATTCAACACGTGATAGAGGTTGTAAAGCACCTTTCGCGTGGCGTATCCCTCGTCGAGGGGCCACGCTTCCGCATAGGCGGCGTAGAAGCGCGGGCCGAAACCGCCGAACAATTGGGTCATCGCAATATCGGCTTCGCGGTCGCCGTAATAGACCGCGGGGTCAAAGATGACCGGCTCACCTTGCTCGGTCACGGCGAAGTTGCCACCCCACAGGTCGCCATGCAGTAGGGATGGCACGGGCCGATAGCTACCGAATAGCGCCGGGAAACTGTCCTGCAGCCGCTCGCCCTTGCCAATGAGCGTGCCGGGCGCGCCATTGCGCGCGGCAAGATCCAGCTGAAAGCCAAGGCGAGCCTCGCGCCAGAACTTGAACCAGTCGTGATGAAGCGGATTGGGTTGCGCGGTGGAGCCGATTGTGTTGTCGCGCACCCACCCGAAGCTCGGGCGGGTGGCACGGTGCAAGGCGGCGAGTTCGCGGCCCAGGCGTTCAAGCGCCGCGACGCTGGCTGATCGCAACGACAGGTACTCGAGCACGAGGAAGGCCGAGCCATCCGCTTGGCCCGCGCACAGGGGCGCGGGTACACGCACCGCGCCGGCGCCCGCCAACTCGGCGAGACCCGCCGCTTCGGCCTGGAACATGTCCAGGCGCGCAGCGCTATTCAATTTGACGAAATAGCTTCCCTCCCGTCCCGCAATGACCAACGCCGAATTGATGCAGCCGCCGCCGACATCCTCGATTCCCGTCGGGGCAAACGGGCGACCGGTGGCGCGGGCGATTTCCCGGCAAATCGTCTCGATTTTGCTGTCCATAAGGCTATTCCCGGCCACTTTAGTGTCTTTGGGACTAAATGGGGAGCGGCGCCGTCCACGGCACGCGCTCCTCATACACGCGGTCAACGCCCGGTACGTGGCACCGGAATTGCAGAACTATAACCAAACGGCCTCTACCGCGGCGTTACCGGCGCGCCGGCAGGCCGACCCGTCCAACACCATGACGCTTCTCAACCGCTTCTCGATGCGCGCAAGCCTGATCGCCACGATTGTGGTGATGGGCCTGCTGGGTCTCGCTCTGGCGCTGTTCACTGCCCGGCTCTACGAGTCCGTGGCCCGTGAGGCGCATCAGGCTGCGCTCGCCGAACTGCTTTTCCACCGGATCACCGATCTCAGCCGAGATATCGACGTCGAGGCGCAGTTGCGCATCGCCCCGCTGCTAAGTGACCAGGCGTTCATTGAGAGCCTGCGGGCCAACAAGGCCGATATTGCTCGCGAACGTCTTGTTCGCCTTTGGTCGGAGCCCGGCAAGATTCACGGCATAAACAATATGGTCCAGCTCGCTGCATTGCGCTCCGACTTCACGCTGCTGGCATCTGCCGGCCCCGGGTTGGCCACACAACCGTCTTCACTACTCTGTCAGGGCATGCCGTCCATCGCCGCCGGCACCGAGCAATCCCCCGGCGTCGTGCTGAGCGGGGTCTGTGCCGACCGGCGTCGCCCGAACTACGCAACCGTGATCCGGCTTGATGGCCAACCGGCCGCTGGCTACCTGGTGGTCTTGACGGATTGGTGGCCGCGACTGCGTGCGCTGGAGTCGTCGTTTTCGGTGCAGCTTGCTCTCACTGGCGCCGGCGGCAGACTTCTCTATCAGTCGTCGCAGTGGCGCGCAGCGGGAACGGACCAGTTGGTGCGCGCCACGCAGGATGTCCCCCTGATCAGCGGTGAGCGCGCATCGCTCGCAGTGGCGCGCTCGCTCAAGGCATTTTCGGAGGAGTCGCTGCAGACGCGCATCATCATACTGTTGACCGCGCTCTTGACCACGGTCGCAACAGCACTGATCGCGCTATTGGTCCTGCGCGGGACGACGATCAAGCCGCTGGCGCAGCTCGCAATTCAACTTCGGCGCGTCCGTCAGGACGAGGAGGCGCTCGGCGAACCGGTTGCCATCCAGGGCAGTTCGGAAGTGCGCGAGCTTGCGGCGGGTTTCAACGCCATGACCACGCGGCTCAAGGAGCTCTATACGAGTCTCGAGCATATGGCCTATACCGATCCGCTTACGCAACTGCCGAATCGGGTGTTGCTCATGGACCGCCTGCAGCAGGCTATTCTGAATGCCCGCCGGGACAATCGTCCGTTCGCGCTGTTTCTGATGGATCTCGATCGCTTCAAGGACATCAACGATACCCTCGGCCACCAGGTGGGGGATCAGTTGCTCGAGCAGGTGGCGCGGCGCTTGCGCGCCAAACTGCGCCAGTCGGACACCGTGGCACGCCTTGGTGGCGACGAGTTCGCCGTATTGTTGCCCAATGTGACCGAGAAATATGCCGGCATGGCTGCGCGCATGCTGTTGCAGGCGCTACGTGTGCCTTTCGAGGTGTCGGACCAGAGTCTCGATATTGGCGCAAGCATCGGCGTCGCGCTTTACCCGGAGCATGGCGTGGACGCCAACGTGCTGATCCAGCGCGCCGATGTGGCCATGTATTCGGCCAAACACACTCATGCCGGGCATGTGTTCTATGAAGCGCGCCTGGACGAACACAACCCGGGACGACTGATGCGCATGGGCGAGCTGCGCCGCGCCGTGGAACAGGAGCAGTTTGTCCTTCATTATCAGCCAATGGTCAGTCTCACCACCGGTCGGGTGGTACGGATGGAGGCGCTGCTACGCTGGCAGCACCCCCGCGAGGGCCTGATGATGCCCGACGCATTTGTCCCGTTGCTGGAACAAAGCGGGCTCATTCGAGCGCTAACGCCCTGGCTGCTGAACGAGGCGCTTACCTTCGCGCATGAACTGCACCAACAGGACCTGCCGGTAGTGCTTGCCGTCAATCTCTCGGGGCGCGACCTGCAGGACTTCCTTCTTGCCGATACGCTTGCTGAGCAGCTTGCCGCGCGCCAGGTCGAGCCAGGTTGGATTGAGCTTGAGATCACCGAGAGCGCTGTTATGGAGGATCCCGCGCGCGCACACGATCTGCTGCAACGGCTCGCCGATATGGGGTTGCGCATTACCGTGGACGACTTCGGCACCGGCTACTCATCGCTTGCCTACCTGAAGAAGCTGCCGGTGTCGGCCGTCAAGATCGACAAGTCATTTGTGGCGGGGATGGAGCGTAGCGAGAACGATGCGATCATCGTTCGCACCAGTATCGACCTCGCGCACAATCTCGGCCTGTCCGTGGTCGCCGAGGGAGTCGAGAGTGACGATCTGTTGCGGCAGTTGGCGGAACTCGGCTGCGACGTTGCGCAAGGTTTCTATCTCAGTCGCCCGCTCGCCCCTGATGAGCTTATCACCTGGCTCAAGGAGTCGTTTTGGGGCCTGCACTCCCGCACGACCGGACTTGACGCAGGGCGATCCCTGCACCACTAACCTCCCCGAAGTTTTATGCCGAAGCTGGCGCGCGAGGTGCCTTCGATCACGTACTCGCCACCACGCGAGGGCCTTGAGTGGGGTAAGATGCCGAGCATCATGTCTTACGAATGGCAGGTGAATGGCTATGGCGGCGGAGAATGGGCAGGTCGTGATCATTACGGGTGCGGTGGGCAACCTGGGAAACGCCGTCACCGAGGCTTTTAGCGGCGCGCGGCGCGTGCTCGTGGACCGATCGGCGCAGCGTCTGGCGCAGCGTTACCCGCCGCTGGTGAACGCAGCTGATACGCTGCTGATCGGGGACGTGAATCTCGCCGATGAGAAAGACGTGCGGCGCATCGCAGCGATGACGCTAGAGCGATTTGGACGGATCGACGCACTGCTGAATACCGTCGGCGGGTTTACCGGCGGCAAGCCTGTGCATGAGGAGGATCTTGCGGTCTGGGACCGCATGTTCGAGATCAATGTGCGCACCGCGTTGCTGAGTTGTCGTGCCGTCATCCCGCAAATGATTCGCCAGGGAACGGGCGCCATCGTCAACGTCGCCGCTCGAGCGGCGCTGGCCGGGGTGGGCGGGCTCGGGGCCTATTGCGCGGCGAAGAGCGGGGTTATCCGTCTCACCGAGAGCATCGCGCAAGAACTGAAGCCGCACGGCGTTCGGGCCAACTGCGTGCTGCCGGGCACCATCGATACCCCGCAAAATCGCAAGGACATGCCGGAAGCGGATTTCAGCAAGTGGGTGGCGCCCGCAGCTATTGCCCGCGTGATGGCATTCCTGGCCTCGGATGCGGCGGGTGCCATTACCGGTGCCGCAGTACCGGCCTACGGTCGTAGCTAGGAGGCCAGCCGGCCTCTCTGCCAGCCTGCTCAGCTGCGGGCCTGCAGGGGACAAAATTCGGGAGTCGCAGCGCAACGATGTGTCAAGCCCAAAAGCGATCCGATTCGCCGTTTTGCTCGCGCAACATCTCCCAACATATTGAAAAAATTAGTAGAAATTCAGTAGATTAAATTTTAATCAATCTGACATTTCACGGCAGTTGCGCACGGCAGAGCATTTCGCGGAGCCCTTCACCCACATTGTTATCCACAGAAACTGTTAGTAACCAACGTTTGCTTTCGGGACAACGATTTAGGTGGAACTGGTGACCTGCAACTCAACGTGGAGCGGAATGTTTCACGCGCCGGCGCCGCGTTGACCACGAACCGCAGCCCATTCAGAGTCGCGCGATGACGCGAGCTCACCGCGTGCTTCAGGTCGCGGTCCCCGCGCCGCTCTTCAAGCACTTCGACTACGACGTTGGGGCTAATCCACCGGCGCGCGGCGTCCGCGTGTTGGTGCCCTTTGGCCGCGGAAAACGCGTCGGCATCGTATTGGGGGTCTCCACTGAGTCGACGCTTGCTCCAGAGCGCCTCAAGGGCGTCCTGGATGTGCTTGATGATGTGCCACTGTTTCCGGAGCGCCTCATTTCACTGCTGGAATGGGCCGCGACCTACTATCACCACCCGCTCGGCGAAGTATTGGCGGCGGCCCTACCGGCAATCCTGCGCTCGGGTCGGCCGGCTGAGGCGCTTGGCATCCGATTCTGGGTGCTGACGGAGACGGGGCGCGCGATGGATCTCGGCCTCCTGAGTCGCGCTCCCGCGCAGCGGCGCATCGTACAGGAGCTCGCCGCCGCGGCTGATGGTCTTGAGGCCGCTCAGCTCGCTGAACTGCTGCCCGCACACGCGAGCCCATTGCGTGCGCTGGTTGAGAAGGGCCTGGTGGCGGTTCATGAACGCGACTGCCTCGCTGGAGGGTCGCAGGCACTGACGCCCGGTCCGAGTCTCAATGCATCGCAGCAGAGTGCGGTAACGGCGATCAGCGGCGCGCTTGATCGCTTCCAGTGCCATTTGCTGCACGGTGTTACCGGAAGTGGCAAGACGGAAGTCTATCTGCATTCTATCGAGCTGGTGCTCGCCCGGAACAAGCAGGCGCTCGTGCTGGTGCCGGAAATCGGTCTCACACCGCAACTTGTGAATCGCTTTCGCGCCCGCTTCTCGGTGCCAATCGCGATGCTGCACTCCGGACTTTCCGATCAGGAACGATTGTGCGCGTGGCTCGCCGCCCAGGATGGGCGTGCGCCAATTGTGCTCGGTACTCGCTCGGCCGTGTTCGTGCCGCTAAAGTCTCCGGGCATCCTCATCGTGGACGAGGAGCACGACGGCTCCTATAAGCAGCAGGATGGTTTTCGCTACCACGCCCGCGACGTGGCGGTCATGCGCGCCGCGCGCGAAAAGATCCCGGTCGTGCTCGGGAGTGCTACGCCATCGCTCGAGAGCATGCAGAATGCGCGCGAGGGGAACTACCAGCTAATCGAGCTTCCCGAGCGCACTGGCGCGGCCATCTTGCCCACCGTGCAATTGCTCGATATGCGGCGGCTGAAGGCCGCAGACGGGCTATCTGCGCCCCTGCGCGAGGCCATCGCCGTGCGCCTCGCGCACGGCGAGCAGAGTCTGCTGTTTCTTAATCGCCGCGGTTTCGCACCGGTATGGATGTGCCACGATTGCGGCTGGGTGGCCTTTTGCCGGAGATGCGATGCGCGCCTGTTCTACCACCAGGGTCATCACAGGCTCCGCTGCCATCACTGTGGGCACGAGGAGCCGCTCGCCGAACACTGTCCCCAGTGCGCGACAGGCCAGCCTAAGCCTCTCGGCGAGGGGACCGAGCGCATCGAAGCAGCCATTGCGCGCTGTTTCCCCAGCGCGCGCATCGAGCGCATCGATCGGGACACGACACGTCGCAAGGGATCGCTCGCGGAAAAGCTCGCGCGCGTGCATGCCGGCGAGGCCGATATCTTGGTCGGCACGCAAATGCTCTCCAAGGGTCATGACTTTCCGAACGTCACCCTGGTAGGGGTGCTGAATGCAGACCAGGGCCTTTATAGCGTGGACTTCCGGGCGCCGGAGCGGCTATTCCAGCAGATCGCACAGGTAAGCGGTCGCGCCGGGCGTGCGGAAAAGCCCGGCGCGGTACTGATTCAGACCTGGCATCCGGACCATCCGTTGTTCGCCGCGCTGGCGCGGCACGATTTCCCCGCGTTCGTGGACTTCGCATTGAATGAACGGCGCGAGACGGGCTATCCGCCATTCAGCTTTCTTGCGCTACTGCGCGCCGAATCGCCAAAGCGCGATGCGACTTACCGGTTTCTGGAGAACGCCCGTGCATTGGCCGGAGCGCCGCCGGAGGTCTCACTCACCGACCCGATGCCGGCGCCCATGGAACGGCGCCAGGGTCGTTACCGCGCGCAGCTGCTCGTTCAGTCCCGGAATCGCAAGGCGCTGCACGCGTTTCTGCATACATGGGTTTCCGGGCTCGCGGAAAGCGCTGGTGGTCGAAAGGTGCGCTGGTCGCTCGACGTCGACCCACAAGACCTCTTCTGATCTCGGCGTGTGATCAGATGCGCCGTCGGAACCAGCCGGTGAGCGAGAGTCGTTCATGAGTGGTTGGCAGGACTTCGTGTGCTACAGAATTGCTGAGAAAGCACACAAGCGTGCCGCCCTGCGGCGCGACGTCGCGGTAAGGCGAATCAGCGCGTTCGCTCTCAAACAGGCGCAGGTTGCCGCCCCAGACGGATTCCCATGTCTCGTTGAGATAGAGCACGGCCGATACCGCACGCCGGGGATCGCCCCGAAATCGATCCACATGCCGTTGGTAGAAGCCTCCTGGAGGATAAAGTGCAAAGTGGCACTCGTAGTCAAGTAACCCGAGGAACAGCCTCTCGTTAAGGGCTAACCGAAGCGCCTCCATCTGCGCGAGGTAAGCGCGTCGCACATCACTGTCAGGCGTATCGAGCCACAAGATGTGATCGCCGCGAACGTCCGGTCGCAAGACGCGCGTCTCTCCCATGCCCACCCGGGCCGCATGGAAGCGTCCCGCCGAGAATGCGGTGCGCGATTCGCTTGCCAACTCCAGCACAAGATCAGGTGCGAGGAAACCCGCTCGAATGGCGACACCCGTGCGCGCCAGTGCATCAGCAATATCGGCGGCCGCGCTGGGGTCGATCACAGCGGGCGTACGATGGGTTCGGCGATTTCGCGTCCGCTACCGTCGTTCACGAGACGGTAAACGTCCCAGTGCCGGGTGCCGTCGATGCCGCACAGCCCATAGCGAAATGGCATGTCGCGACCGACCAGCGCGAAGCGCAGATCGTTGAACCAAACGCATCGACGATCACCGGCCCGGTCAATGCGGTAGAGCGCGGGAAACAGTGCAAAGCGGCGAAACCGCGAAAAGCTCGCCGAGTGCCAGACTCGTTCAGCCAGTTGGGCCTCGATCGGTGCGTCGCCAAAACGCGCGATGCGCTGCCACTGCAACTGATCTTCCGGACGATAGGAAGCAGCGACCCGGCGGAGCCAAGAGGCCTCAGGCGAAACCGGAGCCGGCGCCTCGCGCGTCAGGAGATCCACGTAGGCGAGGTGGTAGCTGTCCTTGCCCTCGAGCACCACCATCCAGTTGAACGGTGAGAACGGCTGGGGAAGCGCCGATACGGCGGTGCCTGTGAGATGTTGGTCGGCGACATAGCGCGTTCCGATGGCCACAGCGCGCTGATGCATAATTCCCTGAAGACCGATGTAGCCAGCCAGCACTGCGAGGGCGAACACCGCCGGCTGGCGCGTCGCGCGCCAGATTGACGAGGCCGCGAGGCCTGCGATCAAAATGGCCGTGAAGTACGGGTCGATAATAAACGTGGTCGGCAACTGCAGGCGCCAGTCCGTGAGCGGGGCAAGCACCATGGTGCCAAAGGCGGTAATGACATCACCGCCGATATGGATTGCGATACCGAGGGCGATGACCGGCGTAATGGCGCGCCACGAATAGCGCCGGCGCAGCAGCAGCCAAACCGCCAGTCCAAGCACTGCCGTCCAGACGGGCAGCATGACGACCGAGTGGGTGATACCGCGATGGGTGGTGAGATAGGTGAGCGGGTCCAGCAGCAGGACAACAATGTCACTATCGGGAAAGGCAGCTGCCCAGAAGCCGAGCCACAGTCGCGTACGGCGCGGCAGCTCGCCGGCCCCCGGCGCCGCGGGTTCGGTCGCGCGCGCCAGGAGCGCGCCGGAAAGGGCGTGAGTAAGTGTGTCCATGCGGCGCAGAGCCAGACCGAATCAGTCTAGCATCGCGCGCGGCACATTTAACCCGCCGCGAGTTCGCGCCGCTCGTAGAGGAAGTAAACGAGCGGGATCACGAACAGCGTCAACACTGTCGAGGCGAACGTGCCGTAGATGAGCGACACGGCGAGGCCACCAAACACCGGGTCGAAGGCCATGATTAGCGTACCAAGTATGATCGCCGCGGCGGTCAACATGATGGGACGCAGGCGCGTGACACCCGCTTGCAGGACGGCCTCGTCGAGCGCATGACCTGCACGGCGGTACTCGAGAATAAAGTCAATCAGCAGCAGCGAATTCCGAACCACGATGCCAGCCAACGCGATCACGCCGATCATCGAAGTGGCGGTGAAATACTGGCCCATGATGGCATGTCCGGGCAGCACGCCGACCACCGTAAGCGGGATTGCCCCCATGACGATCAACGGAACGGCAAACGACCGGTAATAGCCGACCAGTACGAGATAGATCAGGATGATCGCGACGCCGAAGGCGGCGCCGAGGTCGCGGAACACATCGAGCGTGAGACGCATTTCGCCGTCCCAGCGCACGCTATACCCGGTTGTATCCGGGTCAGCCATGAAATACTGCGTGAGCTTCACATCGTCCGGCAACTGGTTGGCGCCCAGCCAGCGCCACATTTTGAGCACTGCATACACCTGGCTGGTCGTGGCGAGCTCGCCGGTAACGTACACCACCGGATACTGGTCCTTGTGCAGGATCGGTTTCGGCGCGGTAACGCGCTTGATCCGGGCAATGCTGGAGAGCGCCACCTGGCGGCCCTGCGGTGTCGTGAAGAACACCCTGTCGAGATCAGCGGGGCTGCGGCGACCGGAGGTCGGGATCCGAAAGCGAATTGGCACCGGCTCCTTTTCAAGCTCGAGGTGCACCGTGGTGACATCCATGCCGGCGAGGAAAGCGTGCAGCGTCTCCGCGACCTGCGCCGGCGCGATTCCGGCCAGCATGGCTCTTTCGCGATTGATCACTATGTCGTATTCAACGTGGTCGTCAGTGACCGAGTCGTCGATATCGACAACGTCGGGAGTTTTCGCGAAGACCTCGCGCCGCAACTTGCCTGCGATCTCTCGCAGCCGTTGGTAGTCTGGACCATACAGCTCTGCAAGGATGGTGGCACGTACCGGCGGGCCGGGCGGATCCTCGACGACCTTGATATTGGCCCCGGTCTCGGTTGCAAGCCGCGCGAGCGGCGCACGCAGCGCGAGCGCAATGTCGATAGAGGAGGTCCAGCGATCATGCTTGTTGCGCAGATTGACGCGCACGTCCGCCACGTTCGGTCCCCGGCGCAGCCCTGCGCCGCGCAGCAGACCATTGAAGTCCACCACTCCTGACTCACCGACCGTGCTCTCGTAGGTCTGGACATGCGGATTGGCACGCACCACATCTCCCACCAGGCGGGCCACGCGATCGGTTTCCTCCAGTGGCGTTCCCTCGGGCATGTCGATCGTGACATTGAAGGTGTTGGTGTTGTTCTTGGGCAGCATTTTGAACTGCACCAGATTGAACGCCGGTAGCAGCATGACGGCGAGCATCAATGCCCCAATACCCCAGAAGAAGCGCACCCGTGCACCGCGCTGCGAGAGCAACCGGCGCAGGAGCGGCTCGTAGCGCATCTCGAGCCAGCCGCGGCCATGGTGCTCCACCCCCTCATGTTCGTGGCCGCGTACCTTGAGAAAACGATACGCCGCCCAGGGCGCGACGGTATAGGCGATGGCAAGCGAGGTAAGCATCGCAATCGGAACGTTGAATGGAATCGGGGCCATGTACGGCCCCATCATCCCTGTGACCCACAACATCGGCAGGAACGCCAGGATCACGGTAAAGGTGGCGAGATTGGTTGGTTTGCCGATCTCGTTGACCGCCAGCACGGCGTGTTTCAGGCGATCGATCCCGTTGCGTGCGTAGTGGCGGAAGATGTTCTCGATAACGACAATCGAATCATCCACCAGCAACCCCAGTGACAGGATGAGTGCGAACAGTGTGATTCGATTGATGCTCTGGCCAGCGATCAGGCCGACCGAGAGAGTGATGAAGAGGATAAGAGGGATGGTGACGGTCACGATCGACGCCGCGCGCCAGCCAAGAAAAAGCACGAGCAGTGCGACCACTGTGGCAATGGCGATCGCGAGATGTTCCATCAGTGTGTTGACGGCATCGTTCGCCTTGGCGCCATCGTTGCGCGTGACGTTGACGTCAATACCAGCCGGGATAACGCTTGCTCGCACGCTCTTCAGCTCGGCAAGCACGTTGTCGGCAACGGTCACCGCGTTGCTGCCGGCCCGCTTGGCGATCGCAATCGTCACGGCCGGCACTTCGAAGTCCGGCGGCCGCTTTCCATCGAACGCCGGCCCATAGCCGATGCGGTGAACTCGCTCGGGTTCGCCGTAGCCGTCGATGACGCGGGCTACATCCTTCAGGTATACCGGACGGTGCGCGGCCAGCGCTACGACGAGACTTGCGACGTCCCCAGCCGTTTTGAGCGCGCCGCCGGCCTGGACGGTGGCCATGCGGTTGTCGGAAATGAAGCCACCCGAGGGGATGTCCACGTTGGTCGCCTCGACCACACGGCGGATATCGGCGAGCGTGACGTTATAGCGGTGCATGCGCTCGAGATCGAGATAAACGTTGATGCGCCGTGGTTCACCACCGTGCAGGAACGTGAACGACGTATCCTCGACCCGCCGCAAATGCTCGAGCACGTCGCTAGCAATGCGCCGGAGCGTGCAGGGATCGCGTTCGCGGCAGGAAAGCGAAATCGTCAGGATCGGTACATCATCTACATCGACCGGCTTGACCAGCGGTTGTTGGGTGCCCGCCGGCATGCGGTCGATGTTGCTCATGATCTGGTTGTAGAGCTTGACGAGCGAGTCCTCCTTGTCCTGCCCGACCTTGAACTGCACCGTGACGACGCCAAGTGAATCCATGGCGATGCCGTAGGTGTGGTCGATGCCCGCCATTCCCTGCAAGATGGCTTCGAGCGGCTTGACGATGAGCTGCTCGATCTCCGTAGGCGAAGCGCCCGGCTTGCTGATCATCACGTTGGCCGCTGGCACCACGATCTTGGGGTTCTCCTCGCGCGGCGTGACGAGGAACGCGAACAAGCCGGCGAGGAAAGCAAACAACATGATCAGCACCGTGAGCTTGCTGTCGACGAAATATGCCGCGACCCGCCCGGCGAGATTGAGCGGGCTGTCAGGGGATGTGCGCTGCTTGCTAGCCATGGCTTGTCGCGGAATGCTGTTCGGAGCCTCGGATTGCCGCGGTGCGGCTACTGTTTGCGAATCGGCCGACCGTCATACAGGCTGATGAGTTCGCCCAGCACAATGGTTTCGTTACCGGTGAGGCCGCTAAGGATTTCAACTTCGTTTGCGCCAAGGGTTCCGCCCGGCTTGATCATTCGAAACCGCGCGAGCCCGCCATCCAGCACATAGACGCCGGTGATGCCGGCGCGCTCAACAAGCGCGGCACGCGGCACGCGCGTCGGGAGCTCACCCCGCAGCGTAATCACCGGACGTTCGACGGGCTGTGCTTGCTCGATGGGGCGCGGCACCGGGTCGCTACACGCCGCGAGCGCCGCCGCACCAACCAGCACGAGAACGCGCGAAATGCGTCTGGCGATCATGGCTGTGGCTCTCCGGGTGGTGTGAAGGCTCCCTGTGCCAGCGCAAGTGCCGCCTGGCTGACTTCGAGGCTCAGACGCGCACCGAGCTCTTCGTTGCGCGCCTCCACCAGCGCGCGTTCGGCCTGTAACAGATCGATCAGGATGGTGCGACCCTGCCCATAGCGTAGCTGCACCTGGCGGACTGTTTCCCGGGCGCGTTCGACGTTACCGGTCGCAATTTCGTGCCGCTCGCGCGCCTCGCGCAGCGCCTGGTAGGCATCGCCCACCTCCTGGCGCACGCTCTGAGTACGCGCCTGCACCTGCCACTCCGCCCGTTTGGCCTCCGCCGCGGCGGCAGAAACGCCCGCGCTCGCCTGGCCGCCGGAGTAGAGATCAAGTGCCACCACGCCCATGACGCTGTTCGAGCTATCGTTGGCATCGCCGTTGTCGAAACGATTGTGCGTCGCGACCAGGTCGACTTGCGGGAGGTGCGCGGCACGCGCCGCATCGACCTGCGAGCGGGCCGCGAGCTGCACGGCCTGCGCAGCGGCGAGGTCCTTGCGCCGGGCCAGCGCCGTTTGTTCGAGCGTTGCCGGCTCGGCAGGCTGCGGCGGCATCGAAACGCTACTGCCCGGGTAGGGCGTCACCGACGGCTCGACCAACGGCGGCAGGCCCATCACGCGAGCCAGCTGATGACGCGCCCGTTCCAGACGTGTGCGCGCCTGCGCGCGAGCTGATTGCATGGCTGCGAGATTGACCTCTGCGGTGAGCTTGTCCGAGGAGACGATGCGTCCTTCGCGCGCAAGGCGCGCGGTAGTGTCTGCATGCTGAGTCGCCGAGCCAACCGCATCCTCGGCAATGATGAGTCCCTGCTCGGCGAGTTGCACATTCAGATACGCTTGCAGGCAGTAAAACGCCGTGAGCTCGCGCGCCCGTTCAAACTCAAGTTGGGCAGCCTTGGCCATCTCGGCTGCGCCCTCTGCCTGTGCACTCACGCGCCCGCCGGTATAGAGCGACCAGCGCAACCCCAACTGCCCCAGGTAGAGCTCCCGATACCCGGGATTGTTTAGCCGCGCGGGATCGAAGTCCTGCGCCGTGACGCTGCGGGTATTGAGTCGGCCGGCGAAGGCATCGAGCGCATTGTTGCTGCTGCTCGCGCTCAGGTTCAATCCAAGTTGCGGCAATTGCGCGCCACGCGCGGCATCGCGCCGGCTGCCGGCGGCGGCGGCTTGCTCGCGCATGCCAAGCAGATCAGGGTTGTGCTCAAGAGCGTAGTGAATTGCCTGTTCGCGGGCGAAGACCTCGGCGTGCGCAGGTGCCGCAAGCAGACTCAGGCCGGCTGCGATCACCAGACCGCGCAGCAGCAAAGAACGTTCCCGTCTCGGTATCGATTCTCGCATGGCCCGCTTTCCGCTAGGGTTCACAGCGCCTAGATACTGGCGCGGGGACAAAAAATCAATGATGTCGGTCAAGCTCAGACCGGTCGCGCCACCACCAGGATCACGGCGCCGACCAGAACGAGCACGGGCAGTTCATTGAACCAGCGATAGTAGACATGGCCATGGCGGTTGCGGTCACCGCGAAAGTCGCGCAGCAGTTTTGCGCAATACGCGTGGGCGCAATACGCGTGGCATGCGATCAGTAGCGCCACCAGCGCAACCTTCCACTACAACCATGCGCCATCGACACCGTAATAGAGCCACAACTACAGCCCAAACGCGATCGTCGGCACGCCGCCCGGCGTCATGATGTCAAAGAAGAGCTTGCGCTCCATTACCTTGAATCGCTCGTTGCCGGCGCGATCCGCAACGTCGCCGCCGGGCGGACAGATGAGCGCGTGGTACACGAACAGTCGCGGCAGGTAGAAAAGTTCCGCGAACCAGGTGACCATGAAAATGACATGCAGCGCCTTGATCCAGAGCATGGCGACGACGCGTGTCAGGAGCGAGCCAGTTCGAGTTCGATCGCCTGGCGCAGGCGCGCCGCATCGAGCAGGCCGGCGTGTGAATACACAATGCGTCCGCTCCGG
>LJVB01000137.1 GCA_001304215.1 Acidithiobacillales bacterium SM1_46
CCAAGCGAGGAGCGCAACCGATAGGAACGATGGAGAATTCCAATGAAAAGACAGTTGCCCTTCAAGCTTCTCGCCGCGATCGGCGCCACGTGCGGCATCGCGCTCATAAATGCGCCGCTCGTTGGTCATGCTGGTGACGCGCCCGCGTCATTCCACGCCAGTCCCGACGTCTACAAGGTTCTGGCCGAGAACGACGACATGCGGGTTGTGCTCGCGACCTGGGCCCCCGGAAAGAAGGATGTCAGTCATTCACATCCGACGGCGGCGGTTTACACCATCAAGGACTGCCATGCGCGTATCACCACTGCGGATGGCAAGGTGCGTGAGGTCAACAACAAGGCGGGCGCCGCCCGGATCAACCCACCAGTGGCATCGCACACGTTCGAGAATATTGGCCTGAATGAATGTCAGCAGGTCCTGGTCGAGAAAAGGAGATAGTTGACGTTATGAACGGGTCCGGCGGCAATTGCCGAGCAACCGGGGACGGTATGGTCTCGGAAACCGCAAGTACAATCTGAGGGGGAGAGCTTGGGGCCGACAATTATCGGCCGCATTTTTTTTGCATTCCGCCCCTGGCTTCGAGTCGGTTTCTTGCCAGTCAGCGAGAGTGGCGTTTTCGGCGTGCCGTGGGTTGTTGCGGCGGAGTATCGATCGTTCCGGCAAGCAACGTTTTCGCTTCGTTCAGAACAAAATGACGAAATGCCTGCGCCGGGGCGGAAAGGCGTTTGCCCTTGCGATGCACCACATACCAGTGGCGCATGATCGGGAACTCCGAGACATCGAGCACCGCCAGGCGGGCAAGTTCGAGTTCCTGATCGATCGTTGCCCGCGACAGCAGGCCCAGCCCCAACCCCGCCTGCACTGACTGTTTGATGGCCTCGTTGGAGCCGACCTCCATGCCGGTGTTGAGCCGCATATGGCGGTTGCTGAAGAAGCGTTCCATGGCGATGCGTGTCCCGGACCCGCTCTCGCGAACTAGAAAAGTCTCTTCCTGCAGTCGTGACAGCGGAATCGCGTGCTCGCGGGCGAGCGGATGGTTGGGCGGCGCTACCACGACGAGCGGATTGTCCAGAAACGCCTGCGCCTCGACATCAGCCTCCGCCGGCGGCTGACCCATGATCACGAGATCGACGGTGTTCTCATTCAGCTGTCGGAGCAGGGTCTCGCGGTTGGTTACATCCAAAGTCACAATTACGTCTGGGTAGCGGCGCGAGAAGGTGCCCAGCAGAGCGGGAATAAAGTAGTTGGCGGTGGTGGCAACCGAGATCCGGAGTCGTCCGCCGCCGACCCCCTTGATTCGATTTAGAACGGTCTCGAGTTCATCGAGCTGCTGGATAATCGACCGTGCGTATGCCAGTACTTCGGTCCCAGCCTCGGTGAGATGAATCCGCTTGCCGAGCTGCTCGAAAAGTGGCACGTCCAGGCCCTGCTCCAGTTGCTTGATCTGCATGGAAACAGCCGGTTGGGTGAGGTGAAGCTCCTCGGCAGCGCGCGTGTAGTTGAGGTGACGGGCAACAGCCTCGAATACCTTGAGCTGGCGCACTGTCAGGTGCAAAGTAAGCCCCCCATCGGGATGATAATAAATATATGCTTATTATAACTATTACAAAATGTGAGTGTCATTTATGGTTATTCACGGGTAAGGTGTGCGCCCATTACCGGGACGGTTGCCTCCGGTAGCGCAGGAAAACATAGGGTTTTGAGGCAACCGAGCCTGAAACTGAATTTCAACGAGGAGGCCGCATGAGCGCCAAGACGAACGTAAAGAGCTACAAAGCCGGTGTTAAGGAATACCGTGAAACCTACTGGGAACCCGATTACAAGGTTCTCGATACCGACATCCTGGCCTGTTTCAAGATCACCCCGCAGGCCGGCGTGCCCCGTGAAGAGGCCGCCGCCGCCGTCGCCGCTGAGTCGTCCACCGGTACCTGGACCACGGTGTGGACCGACCTGCTGACCGACCTGTATCACTACAAGGGTCGCGCCTATCGCATCGAAGACGTGCCGGGCGACGATACCTGCTTCTACGCCTTCATTGCCTATCCGATCGACCTGTTCGAAGAAGGTTCGGTGGTGAACGTGTTCACCTCGCTGGTCGGCAACGTGTTCGGCTTCAAGGCCATCCGCGCCCTGCGTCTCGAGGACGTGCGCTTCCCGGTCGCCTACGTGAAGACCTGCGGCGGTCCGCCGAACGGCATCCAGGTCGAGCGCGACAAGTTGAACAAGTACGGCCGTGCGCTGCTCGGCTGCACCATCAAGCCGAAGCTTGGCCTGAGCGCCAAGAACTACGGCCGCGCCGTGTATGAGTGCCTGCGCGGTGGTCTCGATTTCACCAAGGACGACGAGAACATCAACAGCCAGCCGTTCATGCGTTGGAACCATCGCTTCGACTTCGTCATGGAAGCGATCCACAAGGCGGAGCGGGAAACCGGCGAGCGCAAGGGTCACTACCTGAATTGCACTGCGCCGACCCCGGAAGAGATGTACAAGCGTGCCGAGTACGCCAAGAGCCTGGGCGCGCCCATCATCATGCACGACTATCTGACCGGCGGCTTCACCGCCAACACGGGTCTGGCCAACTGGTGCCGTGACAACGGCATGCTGCTGCACATCCACCGTGCCATGCACGCCGTGCTCGACCGCAACCCGCACCACGGTATCCACTTCCGCGTGCTGGCCAAGGCGCTGCGCCTGTCGGGTGGCGACCACCTGCACTCCGGTACCGTGGTTGGCAAGCTTGAAGGTGATCGCGAGGCGACCCTGGGTTGGATCGACACCATGCGCGACAGCTTCATCAAGGAAGACCGTTCACGCGGCCTGTTCTTTGATCAGGACTGGGGTTCCATGCCAGGCGTGATCCCGGTCGCGTCCGGCGGTATCCATGTGTGGCACATGCCGGCGCTGGTCTCGATTTTCGGCGACGACGCCTGCTTGCAGTTCGGTGGCGGCACGCTCGGACATCCTTGGGGCAACGCCGCGGGTGCGGCCGCCAACCGTGTGGCGCTCGAGGCCTGCACCGAGGCACGCAACCAGGGCCGTCAGCTTGAGAAAGAAGGCAAGGATATCCTCACCAACGCCGCCAAGAGCTCGCCGGAACTGAAGGCAGCCATGGAAACGTGGAAGGAAATCAAGTTCGAGTTCGACACCGTCGACAAGCTCGACGTCGCCCACAAGTAGTTGCGAACAGCCGGGCGGGTTATCGCCCGGCTCTTCCTGAAACGAATAGAGGAATCAGCAATGAGCGAAATGCAAGACTACAACTCGCGCGTCTCGGATTCGGCGAGCCGCAAGTTCGAGACCTTCTCGTACCTGCCGGCGATGAAGCAGGACGAGATCAAAAAGCAGGTGGCCTACCTGGTGAGCAAGGGCTGGAACCCGGCGATCGAGCACACCGAGCCGGAGAACGCCTTCGACCACTACTGGTACATGTGGAAACTGCCGATGTTCGGTGAAACCAGCGTCGACAAGATCCTGGCCGAGGCGGAAGCCTGCCACAAGGCCAATCCGGACAACCACGTGCGTCTGGTCGGTTACGACAACTACAAGCAGTCGCAGGGCACCGCGATGGTGATTTACCGCGGCAAAATGAAGTAGTTTCCGCCCGGCAAGGGTAGTCAACGACCCCTGCCCGGGTGACCGGGCGGGGGTTTTTGTTTTCGGAGCAATGACGAGGCCACGACGATGAGCAAGGCGAGTGCAACCGCAAAGATGACTGAAGGCGATATGTCTCAATATCTGGTGACGCAGGAGCCGTACTACCGGCCAGTGCTGAACGAAGTCGAGCTTTACGAGGCCGCATATAGCGTGCGCATGCCGGTGATGCTGAAGGGACCGACCGGCTGCGGCAAGAGCCGTTTCGTTGAGTACATGGCGTGGAAACTCAAGAAGCCGCTCATCACCGTCGCCTGCAACGAGGACATGACTGCCTCCGACCTGGTTGGCCGCTTCCTGCTCGATGCGAGCGGCACCAAGTGGCACGACGGCCCGCTCACGGTCGCCGCGCGCATTGGGGCCATTGCCTATCTCGACGAGGTAGTCGAGGCTCGTCAGGACACCACGGTCGTGATTCACCCGCTCACCGACCACCGCCGCCAGCTTCCGCTCGAAAAGAAGGGCGAGACGGTGAACTGTCACCCGGACTTTCAGCTGGTGATTTCCTACAACCCGGGCTATCAGAGCTTGATGAAGGATCTCAAGCAATCCACCAAGCAGCGATTCGGCGCCATTGACTTCGACTATCCTGTCGCCGATGTGGAAGCTGAAATCATCATGCACGAGTCAAAGGTGGACAAGGCGACTGCCGAGAAACTGGTGCAGATCGCCCATCGTGCACGCAATCTCAAGGGCCATGGCCTCGACGAGGGCATCTCCACACGCCTTCTGACCTATGCCGGAGCACTGATGGCCCGTGGCATTGACCCCAAGGCCGCTTGCCAGATGACGCTTGTGCGGCCGATTACCGACGATCCGGATATGCGCGACACACTCGACGCCGCCATCAACACTTTCTTCTAAAGGCACTAGCGAGACTCGCCCGCATGAGCGTTGATCTCAAGGAATACCACGCCCAACTCGACGAGCTCGACCCGCACGTGCGTACCACGCTCGAGGCGAGCTTTACCGAGGCCGCGCGTGTGATGAGTCCGCAGGCGCTGCACAACTGGCTCGAAGGGGCCAAGGGCCTCGCCCAGCTCGGGCGTGGCAACGAGCTGGTCATCACTTATATCCAGGCAATGCCGGTGGTGGTGAAGGAGGTCGGCGAGGATATTCTCAAGGACTGTATCACCCAGGCGATGAAGCTGGCCTCGATGGTAAGTGGCGAGGTCATTCAGTTGCTGTTCGATACCCTGCCGACCGCTGCCAATCGCTTGGGCGATGCCGAACTGTTGCGTGGCTACCTGGGCTTGATTCACCAACTGTCCGCCAAGACACCGCGCGGACTGCGCCCGATGTTGTCGCATCTCGATGAGCTGTTCGCCAAGCTCACACTTGGCGGTTTGCGGCGCTGGGCGCTCTGGGGTGCACAGGCCCATCAGCGCGATTTTCAGGCGCAGATGGCCTACTTCGATCTCAAGAGCGCCGACAGTCAGGCGATGCTGCAGAAAGAGCGGCGAGGGACGCTGTTTATCGACAACCAGCGCAAGCTCAATTTTTATCTGCGTGCCTTTTGGGGCCGCGATTTTTTCATGCGTCCGACCTCCGGAGACTATGAGACCCGGGAAGGCTACAAGCCATTTATTGAGACGCGGGTGATCCACCTGCCGGATGCCTACGATGATTTCGCAGGCTTGCCAGGCAAGGAGCTGTTTCGCGCCGCCGCCGCGCATGCGGCCAGCCATCTTGTGTATACGCGTCAGCCGCTCTCGATGGAGGCACTGAATCCGGCACAGATGTTTATCATCGGGTTGATCGAGGATGCGCGCGTTGAGGCGCTTTCCGTCCGGGAGTTTCCCGGCATGAAACAGATGTGGTCGCAGTTTCATGCCAAGGTCAGTGAGGTTAGTTGTCCCACGGATCCCGTGGTTGGCCTGCTGGAGCGCCTGGCCTACGCATTGCTGGATGAGGCGGTCCAAATCGATGATGACCTGATCCGGGAGACCGTCGCGAGCTTTCGTGAGGAAATGGCAAAACGCCCGGCGGACAACCAGCTTTCCTGGGACATCGGTGTCACGTTGTACAACAAATTGGGCAAACGCGGGGCCATTCCATCGCTACGCGTGCTCGAAAGCATGGCCATTCCCTATCGCGACGACAACCGCTACATCTGGTCGTCGGACGAGATCGCCTGGCAGGCCGCCGAGTATGTCCCGGCGCCAAAACAAGTTCGCAAGTACGTGTCGGTTACCGAGATGGCCAACGAGATCGATTGCGAGTTGGCTGGCGACGACGCACAGGAAATCTGGGTGCTCAATACGCCGTTCTATCTTGACCAGGAAGGGGTCACGATAAATGAGCTCGAAGGAAAGGAGCCGGTCAGCGAGCCGTATCACTATCAGGAATGGGATTACAACGTGCAGCTTCACCGCCCCAACTGGGTGACGGTGCTGGAGAAGCGGCAGAAGAACGGCGACCCGCAGGAGATCGACAAGATTCTCACCGAGAACAAGCCGGTCGCATCGCGCCTGCGCCACATCATTGACGCCATGCAGCCGGAAGGTGTCCAGCGTTTTCGTCGCCAGGAAGACGGCGAGGAGATCGATCTCAATGCCGCGATTCGCGCAATGATTGACATCCGCATGGGCCAGACGCCCGATCAACGCATCAATATTCGCATTGTGCGCAAGGTGCGCGACCTGGCGCTGGTGGTGCTGCTCGACCTGTCGGAATCGACCAACGAAAAGCTCGGCGACTCTGAGAAGCCGGTCATTCAACTGGCGCGCGAGGCCACCTCGCTGCTGTCCTGGGCGATTGACCGCGTTGGCGACCCGTTCGCGATTCACGGTTTTGCGTCCGATGGCCGCCACGACGTGGAGTACTACCGCTTCAAGGACTTCAAGGACTCCTATAGCGATGACGTCAAGGCACGGCTTGCGGGAATGGAAGGCGGCCTGTCGACACG
>LJVB01000138.1 GCA_001304215.1 Acidithiobacillales bacterium SM1_46
ATGCGGCCGTAGTCAAAACGGCGGCCGAGGCCAATGAGGAAGCAGTGGCCGTAGTTACCACCGACGATCGCTGGCGCCCGGAAATGCAAGAGGGGCCGTTA
Organism: Acidithiobacillales bacterium SM1_46; assembly: GCA_001304215.1. Lineage (GTDB taxonomy): Bacteria > Pseudomonadota > Gammaproteobacteria > Acidiferrobacterales > Sulfurifustaceae > SM1-46. Next base: position 102 of record LJVB01000138.1, read on the forward strand.
GGGCCCCTCTGGTGACAGTTCGTCTCGGCAAAAGACCGTTGCCTACACCGCGCGCGCCTCCAACGCCTTCATCGACAAGCGAATACGACCCTGTTTGTCGACCTCGAGCACCTTGACGCGCACCACATCGCCTTCACGCAGCTTGTCCGCCACGTTCTCAACGCGCTCGTGTGAAATCTGCGAGATATGCACTAGACCGTCCTTGCCGGGCAGTATGTTCACGAATGCACCGAAGTCCATGAGCTTCACGACCTTTCCGTCGTAGACCATGCCCTCCTCGACTTCCGCGGTCAGCTGCTCGACGCGACGCTTGGCCTCCTGTGCCGCGGCGTTATCCGCCGAGGCAATCTTGACACTGCCATCGTCGTCAATATCGATGGTACAGCCGGTTTCCTCGCAGAGAGCCCGAATGGTGGCCCCTCCCTTGCCGATGACATCGCGAATCTTGTCAGGGTTGATCTTCACCACCAGGATGCGTGGCGCGAATTCGGAAAGTTCGGCGCGCGGCGCGGAGATCGCCTTGGCCATCTCCCCGAGAATATGCAAACGACCCTCGCGTGCCTGCGTGAGCGCGACTTCCATGATTTCCCGGTTAATACCCTCGATTTTGATATCCATCTGCAATGCTGTGATGCCATCGGTGGTACCAGCCACCTTGAAATCCATGTCGCCGAGGTGATCCTCATCGCCGATGATGTCCGTCAGAACCGAAAAACGCTGTCCCTCCAGAATCAGACCCATCGCCACGCCCGCTACTGGTGCCTTGATCGGTACGCCCGCGTCCATGAGCGACAATGACGCGCCGCACACGGACGCCATCGAGCTCGAACCGTTCGACTCGGTGATCTCCGAAACGATACGGATGACGTACGGGTACATCGTCATGTCAGGGAGCACCGCAACGACGGCACGCTTGGCAAGCCGCCCATGGCCGATTTCGCGACGCTTCGGGCTACCCACGCGACCAACCTCGCCCACCGAATACGGCGGGAAGTTGTAGTGCAGCATGAACGGCTCTTTTCGCTCGCCCTCGAGCGCATCGATGATCTGCGCGTCGCGCCCGGTGCCGAGCGTCGTGACCACCAGGCCCTGGGTCTCGCCACGGGTGAACAACGCCGAGCCATGGGTGCGCGGCAGTACGCCCGTGCGAATGGTAATGGGACGAACCGTGCGGGTATCACGCCCATCGATACGCGCCTCGCCGGAAAGAATCTTGTCGCGAACGGTGCGATATTCGATGTCGCCGACGATCTTGAGAACCTTCTCTTCCGTGCCCTCGACGGCGCCTTCGCCGGCAAGCTTGACGCGAGCCTGATCACGGATCTCGGTCATACGATCCTGGCGCGCCACTTTTTCCTTGATCCGATAGGCATCGGCAATCGCGGCACCGAACTCACCCTTGACCGTATTGATGAGCGCAGTGTCTTCAGCCGGCGCTTGCCAGGCCCACGGCTGTGTGCCCGCGTCACGCGCGAGCTCATTGATCGCGCGAATGACAGTCTGAATCTGCTCGTGGCCGAACATGACCGCGTTCAACATCGTCTCTTCGGGCAGCTGCTTCGCCTCCGACTCGACCATCAGGACCGCCCTTTCGGTGCCAGCCACCACGAGATCGAGCTGCGACTCCTTGAGGTCCGCAATACCGGGGTTCAGCAGAAACTGGCCGTCCCTGTAGCCGACACGCGCAGCACCAATCGGCCCGTTGAACGGTGCCCCCGAAAGCTTGATCGCGGCCGAGGCCGCGATCATTGAAATGATGTCCGGATCGATGTTCGGGTCGACCGACATTACGGTGACGATGACCTGAACCTCGTTATAGAACCCTTCCGGAAACAGTGGACGAATCGGGCGGTCGATCAGGCGGGAGGTAAGAATTTCCTTCTCGGAGGGGCGCCCCTCGCGCTTGAAGAAACCTCCGGGAATGCGGCCGGCGGCGTAGGTGCGCTCCTGGTAGTCGACGGTAAGCGGGAAGAAGTCCCGGCCCGGTGAGGCCTCCTTCATCGCGACGGCAGTGGCGAGTACCACGCTGTCACCCATTGACGCGATACAGGCACCGCCTGCCTGCCGGGCGATCTCGCCGGTCTCAAGCGTGATCGTGTGATTGCCCCACTGGAAACTCTTCGTAATCTTGGCCAATGCCCTGTCCTCTCTCGGTTACTTGCGAAGCCCGAGACGCTCAATGAGCGCACGGTAGCGGTTGCTGTCGGTACGCTTCAGGTAATCGAGCAGCTGGCGCCGCTGATTGATCATCTTGAGGAGACCAACTCGCGAGTGGTGATCCTTGGGATGTTCCTGGAAGTGCGTGGAAAGGTCGTCAATATTCGCCGACAACAGGGCGACCTGAACCTCGGGCGAGCCAGTGTCGCCCTGATGGGTCTGGTAGTCCTGCATGATCTCCGCTTTCTTTTGAGCCGTAAGGGCCATGTGCTTAACCTCTGAAAAAATTCGCTTATCCGCCACCGAGAGGGCGCGTATTCTACCCGCGCCCTGCCGCCCCCACAACCCGCGGGGCTTGTGAAATCAGGGATTTCGGCCCGCCCCGAGCAATCGCCGTGGGGCCACCCGCCCATCGTCGAGCACCTCCCCCATCCCGAGGAAGGTATCGGCCTCCTCATACAACCGCACCCATCCCGGCGAGAGGCCATGACGGGCGCTGACCGCCTGCCCCTGGCGAAGGTACTGGGCAGCGAGATGGGTGAGATGCACGGGCGGGATATGGCCGAGTACGGCATCCATCGGCAACAGCCTACGCACCCGCGCCTCGTGGTCTGGCATCTGCTCCAGCGCCTCGAGGCCAACTGCGCTCTCGACCGAGAGACCCCCCACCGCGGTTCGTCGCAACTCTTCTATGTGCGCGCCGCAGCCCAGCGCCTCGCCGAGATCATGTGCGAGGGTACGGATATATGTTCCCTTCGAACAGTGGACGTCCAGCTCCAGTCGAGCATCCTCGAGCGATACCAGCTCCAACGCATGGATCATGACAGGGCGCGCCTCGCGCTCGATTTCGATTCCGGCGCGCGCCAGCTTGTAGAGCGTGGCCCCGCCGATCTTGATCGCGGAATACATCGGCGGCACCTGCTCTATCGACCCCACGAAGGGCTCCAGCGCCCGCTGCACCTCCCGAGGTGTCAGGCGTACCGGCCGCTCACGCGTTACCTCCCCCTCGGCATCGAACGTGGTCGTGTTGACTCCCAGCCGCAGCACGGCGCGGTAGCGCTTGTCGGCGTCCAGCAGGAACTGGGAGATCCGGGTAGCGTCACCAAAGGCGAGTGGCAGCAATCCGGTAGCAAGCGGGTCGAGGCTGCCAGTATGGCCAGCCTTGCAGGCATTCAGCAGCCGCTTGGCCGTCTGCAGCGCCTGATTAGACGTCATTCCCCGCGGCTTATCGAGCAACAGTACGCCATCAATCGGCAGACAGCCACGGCGGGCACGCGGACGCGGCATACGGCCTTCGCAACAGACTCAGTCGTGCGGGTGCTGCTTGTCTTCAGAGATGGCGCGCGCGATCAGTGCATCCGTTCGATCGCCGCGCTCGAGCGACTCATCGAACTCGAAGCGCAGGCGTGGCACGCTACGAAGCGTCAGTCTTTCGGCGAGCCGGTGCCGAAAGTGCCCGGCCGAGCGATTCAGCGCCGTTCCCGCCTGACGCGCCTCCTGGCTGCCAGTAAGCAACGAGAAATACACCTGCGCCGAAGAAAAATCGCGAGAGACCACCACATCCGTCAGCGTGATCTTGTGCGCGAATGGGCCCTCCAGCTCGCGCGGAATCATAGCAGCGAGTTCCCGGCGGATCAGGGCGGCGACACGTTGTGGGCGATTACCGTCTTTCATCGAGAGAATGCACGAATTGTCCGGAACCCGTGGGCACCGCCGCGACAAAATGAATGGCCGCACGCCTATAGGGTGCGGGCCACTTCGACCTTTTCGAAGACCTCAATTTGGTCCCCGGCCTTGATGTCGTTGTAGTTCTTGACACCAATGCCGCATTCAAGGCCGGCCTTGACTTCCGAGACATCGTCCTTGAAACGCCGCAGCGATTCGAGTTCGCCCTCAAAGATCACCACGTTGTCGCGTAGTACGCGGATTGGGCGATTGCGTTTGACCGAGCCCTCTACCACATAGCAGCCGGCCACCGCACCGAACTTCGGCGAGCGGAACACATCGCGAACCTCGGCGAGACCGACGAGCTGCTCCTTAATCTGCGGCTTCAACATGCCAGTCATCGCGGCCTTGACCTCGTCGACCGCGTCGTAAATCACGTTGTAATAGTGCACGTCGACGCCGCTGCTTTCGATGAGCCGCTTGGCACCGGCATCGGCGCGCACGTTGAATCCGATAACGACCGCATTTGATGCGACCGCAAGGTTCACATCGGACTCGGTGATACCGCCCACCAGGGCGTGGATCACCCGCACCTTGACCTCGTCGGTCGAGAGTTTCTCGAGCGCGTTGGTCAGCGCTTCGGCGGAACCCTGCACGTCGGTCTTGATAATGATCGCAAGCGTCTTGGCCTCGACCGCGGCCTCCTGCATTTGCTCGAACACGTTTGAGAGCTTGGTCGCCGCACGCGCCGCCAACTGCACATCTTTGAACTTGCCCTGCCGGTAGAGCGCGATCTCGCGTGCCTTGCGTTCGCTTTCGACAACCAGCACCTCATCCCCCGCACTCGGCACACCGGACAACCCGAGGACCTCCACAGGAATAGATGGTCCTGCGTCGTCGGTCGGCCGGCCCTTCTCATCCAGCATGGCCCGTACCCGGCCAAACTCACGTCCCGCGAGCACCACATCGCCGCGCTTCAACGTCCCGCGCTGCACCAGAACGGTCGCCACGGGGCCGCGGCCCTTGTCGAGCCGCGCTTCCACCACCAGACCCGCAGCCGGGCCGTCGTGCGGGGCCTTAAGTTCCAGTACTTCAGCCTGCAGCAACACGGCCTCCAGCAGCTTGTCGATTCCCTGGCCGGTCTTCGCCGAGACATCCACAAAAATATCCTGCCCGCCCCACTCCTCCGGCACCACCTCATGCTTGGTGAGCTCCTGGCGCACGCGATCGGGCTGTGCCTCAGGCTTGTCGCACTTGTTAACCGCGACCACGAGCGGCACCTTCGCGTTGCGGGCGTGGTGGACGGCCTCGACCGTTTGCGGCATCACGCCGTCGTCAGCAGCCACCACGAGAATAACGATATCGGTGGCCTTCGCACCACGTGCACGCATGGCCGTAAATGCCTCGTGGCCCGGGGTGTCCAGGAACGTCACGACACCTCGCGGCGTCTCAACGTGATAGGCGCCGATGTGCTGGGTGATGCCACCGGCCTCGCCAGCCGCGACCTTGGCCTTGCGGATGTAATCGAGCAACGAAGTCTTGCCGTGATCGACGTGCCCCATCACGGTTACGACCGGCGGACGCGGCTCTCCCTGTGCCGCCTCAGCTTCCGCCAGTGCGAGCAAGGCTTCAGGATCGGACGGCTTCGCTTCCTTGACGGTGTGACCCATCTCGGCCACCACAATGGTCGCCGTGTCGCGATCAAGCACCTGGTTGATGGTTACCATGCTGCCGAGCTTCATTAGCGTCTTAATGACCTCGGCGGCCTTCACCGACATCTTCTGCGCAAGCTCTGCCACCGTGACGGTTTCCGGCAATACCACCTCCCGCACGATCGGTGCGGTTGGCTTCTCGAAGGCGTGCTGGCCGGTGACACTCGTCACTACCGGACCCCGCGGAACAACGCGTTCGCGTCGACGTGCCTTCTTGCCGGCAGCGAGATGCAGCTGGCGCTCGGGCGTCTCCTGGTGTCGCTCTTTGCGCCGCTCCTTTTCCTTCCCGGCCTTCTTGGCCTCGGGCGCCACGGCGGGTGGGCTCGGAGGTGGTGGCACGCTCGGGGCTGCCGGCTCTTCCACCACAGGTGGCGCGACTTCAGCGACCACAGGCTCTGGCACGGGCGCAGCTTCCAGTTCCGCGACCTTCTCCGGGACTTGCTCCTCGGCCGGCGCTTGCGGCTCCTCAACGGCGGCGCGTTTCATGAACGTGCGCTTCTTGCGAACCTCCACTTGCACGGTACGCGTGCCGCCAGTGCGCGAGGACTGCGTCACTTGGGTGGTCGACTTGCGCTTAAGTGTGATCTTCTGGCGCTGCGCCGCGGTTTCGGCCGCGCCGCCGCGCAGGAATGCCAGCAGGGTAACCTTCTCCTCGTCGGTAAGCGTGTCCTCTACCTGCTTGCCGGCAATACCGGCAGACACGAGCTGCGTCAGCAGGATGTCGGGCGCAATCCCGACCTGCTCGGCAAATCCTTTAATGGTCGTCTGCGACATGTTCGATGCGGCTTCGTTACGCCCCGGGCTGTTGCGCAAACCAGATTTCGCGCGCCTTCATAATAAGCTCTCTGGCACGATCATCGGTAATTCCTTCAATTTCGAGCAGATCGTCCACTGCCTGCTCTGCCAG
>LJVB01000139.1 GCA_001304215.1 Acidithiobacillales bacterium SM1_46
CAGGTCTTTGAGGACTGCCACGGCAGCGATGTTGGGATGGACCTGAATCGTCACCCAGACATTGCCGGCCTTGCTGTTGGCGATGACATCGCTGAGCAAGTCGCCGGCGTAGCCTCCCGTCACTTCGATATCGCTGCGCTCGGAATGCGTGCAAACCACCAGGCCCAGTCGTTCAATGACCTCTGTCAGCTTCACGGTTCTTTCCCCTCGTCCGGGGTGCTGTGGCCCTCAGCCGGCGGCACATCCCAGACCTTGGTTTGCCCCGAGCGCAACTGCTCGAGCGCCAACAGTACGCAGTCGCTCAATTGCGCCTCTTCGCGCACGACGTCCTCGGCAAACGCGGCGCACGACGGTGCTCCGCAGGCTCCGCAGTTGATGTTGGGCAGCGACTGGCGGATTTCCTCGAGCCGGCGGATCTTGCCGATCGCGCGGCTGACGTCGAGGTCGAGCGGTCCCTGCAACTGTGCGGTCAGCCTGCGCTCGACGACGAAGTCTTCGCTCTCGTACAGCTCGGCCCGTTCGCGCTCGCTGCGGCACGGCTTCGTGCCGAGTTGCCCCAGAATCCCCAGAATTCGCGCGCGCGCGACATAAGGATTCTCGACTAAGAGCGAGCCACTGACGCAGCCATCGGGACAGGTATGACACTCCACGTAGTCAACGTCGCGCAATTTGCCTATCTCGATGTCGTTGAGAATACGAACCACGTTGCGCAGTCCGTCGACAGCCAGACAGTTTTCGGGTTTGAGGAACGTGGTCTGTCCTCCCAGGATCGCCCAGCTCATGCCCACGCCCGACATGCGCGTTCGCTCGCCATGTTCACCTCTGCCCGAGATAGGTAACAAGGAAAGGACGGTGCGGTAGATGTCCGAGATGGCGATCACGCCGTCAATGTCGGACTTCTCCTTGCTCGGGTGCCCGACAATGTCGAGCATCTTCGCCGGGCACGGCGTCAGGTAGACAATGCCGATTCTGTCCTCGCGCAGTCGCAGTTCGCGCGCCTTGGTCTTGCGGATCTCGCGTGCCATGAACTCTTTGGGCGATTCGATCGGCAGTACCTGTTCGAGCAGCTCGGGGTAGCGCACCTGAATCAGGCGAATTGCCGTCGGGCAAAAGCAGGAAATCAGCGGTCGCGGGCCGCGATAGCGCCGGACATACTGCTCGATTGCGGCATTGACTGCCTCGCAGGCCAACGTCAGGTCGCAGGCACAATCGAACCCACCCTTCTCCAGGGCTGCCAGGATACGGTCGGGTGTCACCCCGCGCCCGAATTGGCCGTAGAGGACCGGCGAGGGCAACGCCACAACATAGTCGAAACGCGATACGTCTGCGAACGAAGCGGTCACAGCGCTGATTGCACGCGTCTGGCAGACCCGGATGCACTCGCCACAGGTAATGCAGCGCGACTCGATAATGCGTGCTTTGCTGCCACGCACGCGGATGGCCTCGGTTGGGCACACGCGCATACAGGCCATGTCGCCGTCGCACCGGGCCGTGTCGATTCGAATTGAGATACTTTCGCGTTTCATCATCGTTTTCTTGGCACTTCCGCAAGGCAATTGGTCCATTGCCCTCAGAAACGTACCTCGATTTCCACTTCGGTTCCGACACCGGCGGTCGAGTGAATCACCAGGCGATCGGAGTTCTTCTGAATATTGGGCAGGCCCATCCCGGCGCCAAAACCCATCTCGCGCATCCTTTCCGTAGCTGTGGAATAGCCCTCTTGCATAGCCAGTTCGATATCCTCGATTCCCGGTCCCTCGTCGCGCACAAGCAAGTGCACGAGTTCGGGTGTCAGTTCCAGACAAACAGTGCCACGGCGCGCATACATGACCACGTTCATCTCCGCTTCGTATGCGGCGATCGCCACCCGCCGCACTGTCGTTGCTGCGACACCGACTTGCTGGAGAATTTCCTTGATCTCGGTCGAGACGCGGCCGGCGTTGTAGAAATCCTCGCCCAGCACCTCAAAATTGCGCCTGAACGCTCCTTCTTCCGTCATGGGGGTTTGCCCGCGCCTCACCGCCCCTCGCACCCGGGAACCCCTTGCGAGTATAATCGCCCGCAGGCCTCGTAGAGGAGCAGGTTGGTTACCAGAATGGGCAATCCTTTCTCCTCGGCTAACGCCACGGTCTCTTCGTCGGGTCGCTTGCCGCGAACGAAAACGACCGCAGGCACATCAGCAACCCCCGCCGTGCGAATCGCCTGACGGTTGACCAGGCCGGTCAACAGCAGCGCGTCGGCCTTGATGAAGGCCAAGACGTCGCTCATCAGGTCGCAGCCGCAAACCATCTTGATCTCGGTGTCGAGGCGATCGTGCCCTGTGATGACCTCGCACTCGAGAATCCGTTTTACCTCTTCCAGCTTCATTTGGCAACTTCCAGTGTTTCGGGCGTCTCAACCTCGACAACTTTGGCGCCGTAGCGCGCCTTCGTGTCGCTTCGGTTGATCACGAGATCGCCCAGGCGGATCTCACGCTTCGTGGGGATGCGCGTGGCGGGGCAATGCGACCAGCACTGCCCGCATCCGGTGCACTTGTCCGCGTCCACGTAGCGGGCCTTCTTGCGCACCTTGACTGCGAAGTTCCCGATGTGGCCCGAAACCTCTTCCACCTCGCTGTAGCTGAGCAGTTTGAGGTTGGGCCGATGACTGACCGAGACCATCTTGGGTGTCAAAATGCACGCCGCACAGTCGAGCGTGGGGAAAGTCTTGTCGAACATTGCCATCTTGCCACCGACAGAGGGCTCGCGCTCGACCAGGTAAACGGGATGGCCGCTCTCGGCTATTTCGAGCGCCGCCTGGATGCCGGCGATCCCGGCGCCGACCACCAGCGTGGCTGGATGGATCTCGGCGCGCAGGGCGTGCAGCGGCGCGTGGCGGCTGACCCGTTCGACCGCCGCATTGACCAGCATGCGCGCCTTCTCGGTCGCGGCCTTGCGGTCCTCGTGCACCCACGAGCAATGCTCGCGGATGTTCGACATCTGGAACAGGTAGCGATTGAGACCCGCACCTTCGCATGCGCCCCGGAAAGTCAGCTCGTGCATCAGCGGCGAGCACGCCGCGACCACAACGCGCGTCAGGCCCATCTCCTGGATGTCCTTTTGGATCATCTCCTGGCCCGTGTTCGAGCACATGAACTTGTACGTGCGCGCCACCGCAACGTCCTTGCGCTGTCCGACGCTTTCGCGGATGCTCTCGACATCGACGGTCTGGGATATGTTCACGCCGCAGTGGCAAATATAAACCCCGATTTTCTCTTTCATTTCTTTCATTTCACAACCCCGCCAGAGACATGATCTTATCTGTGATCGGCTCGAGATGGTGATCCAACCCGAGCGTCTTTACGTCCAAACCCAACGCAATTCCCAATAGCTCCGTGAACCACAGGACCGGGATGTGCAAATCCATCCCGAACCGCCGCGACAGCCGATCCTGGTAGGCTGCCAGGTTCATGTGGCAAAGGGGACAGGTCGTCACGATGCAGTCGGCACCGTTGCCCTTCGCGCACTCGATCAAGTCGTAGCACAGCTTCATGGCCACCTCGTCGGACGTGGTCATCAGCATCCCGCCGCAACAGCGCACCTTCATGGGGAAATAGACATTCTCGGCCCCCAGAGCCGCAAACAACTGATCCATTGTCTGGGGAAATTCCTGGTCGTCGAACGTGCGCTCGGGGCGAATGATCTGGCAGCCGTAATACTCGGCGATCTTTATCCCGTCCAGCCTCTTTGTCGCCCGTTTGGTGATCTCCTCGACGCCCAGATCGTTGACCAGCACCTCGAGCGGGTGGCGCACGCGGACCGTACCTTCGTACTTCAGCCCTGCCGCCGAAAGTGCATCATTGACCTTCTCACTCAGATCGGGCAACTCGTGCAAAAAGCGGTTCGCCTTGTTCAGGACCAGATAGCAGGCACTACACGGAGCCACGACGTCGCGTCCGAGCTTCTCGGCCAGCGCCAGGTTGCGCGCGCTGATGGCAAACGAAACGGTCTCCTTGACTGACATGTAGACGGTCGCACCGCAGCAATTCCAATCCTCCAGCTCGTGCAAACCCATGCCCAGCGCCTCGAATACCGCCCGTGTTGAATCATCGTAAGGCTTAGCGGAGGCGCTAATGCTGCATCCGGGGTAATACGTATAGTCCATAGCCCAATCTCCGCCTCTCTCAGGGTTGAATGGCTTCGTAGCCCACCTCGTCCGTCACGGCGCGCGCCGCTACGCGTTCCTGAGGCCGTTCGATCTGTTCGGCACGCTCGATGATCTTCTTCAGATCGCCTCGCCCCTTGATGCGTTCGGGCCAGATGCCCAGTCGCTTGGCCCGCAGCATTCGCAACCCAAGGGGGGCCATCTTTATAAGATTCAGGGGATTGGTTCGCAAGTAAAACTCGGTCAACAGGGCCAACTCCCAATTGCGCCCGAACATCTTGACACTGCGAACAAATGCATCCGAAAGCGCATACACGGAACGGCTCCGCCGGATCTTCTTCTCCATCGAAACACGCTTGAGCGCATAAAGCAGATCGGTGATCTTGATGTCCTGTGGACAGCGCACCGTGCACGCGTAACAGGACGCGCAGATCCAGATCGTTCGGCTCTTGAGAATGGACTCGATGTCCCCGGCGCGAAACCGCGCGATCACCTCGCGCGGCGAGAGGTCCATCGCATAGCTGACGGGGCACGAGCCCGTGCACGTGCCGCACTGGATGCACTTGCGCAACTTCTCGCCACCAGGGACTATATCCACCTGCTCGAGAAAGGCCTCCCTGAGCTCGCTTTCGCGCTTCGGGAGAACGCCAGGTGTCTCAATCTCCGCCATCTCCCATGTCCTTTCTGCTAGTCCGCGTCTGCCAAGGCCGACGGCATCTCAGCCGCCTGTGTCTCCTCGGCCTCGAGGATTCGAGCGATCTGCTCGGCCGCGGTTTCAACGCGCGCTTCGACACGAGGTGTGCAACCCTCGTGGATTGTCTCAACGTCCTCAACCTCAATTGCAAAAACCGCCATCCGCTCGGGAAGGTCGGCGCCAAACTGCCGGGCCAGTTCCAGCGCAGTTGCGAAATCGATCGTATGATAGGAAGCCAATCGCGGCGAGTTTGCGAAGTCTTCGGGGCGATGGCGGCTAAGCGTACCTGGGGGACGGCGGCCTGTCCGGCAAGCGTCAATCACGACCGCCCGCCGGTAGCCGACCAGATGGTCCACCAAGCCCATGCCGCCTACGGAGAGTTCGATAACCTTGTAGCGGTCGGGGGCGAGGCGTTCGCGAAGGCGCCGCGCGACATAAAGACCAACACCATCGTCGCTGAGCAAATCGTTGCCCAAGCCCACAACGACCGTTGCGGGACAGACCCGACTGCCTTTGTCCTCAGAATCACCGGTCGCCGCCGCCGCAGGCTCACCTTTCGTGATTAGTTTCACAAACCCGTCCCATGAAAAAAGGCTCAAGCCAGCCTTTCAGCACGCCTTTTTCAAAGATGTTCCTTCAATTCTGGACCGGTTCTGTCAAATGAAAAAAACAAAAAGGCCTGGGTCCAATTGCGCAGTCCGCAATAAGGTCAAATGCCCCGGACATTCGTACAGTGCAGCTTCTCATACACCGTCAGCCCATCGATCTCAGAACGGCCCGCGTGCCCTGGAGCGATTCGCGATTCCGCCCGAACCCCGACGTGCCGCCCATCCGTGCAACCCGCACGGCCTCGCCAGGCTGGCCAAAGCCAGCTTCGCTCCGAACCCTCCGCGATGCCCGGTAGAAAGCGACGGCCCGCCGCAAGACTCAAGCGGCTTGTTGCGTCAAAAGAAAAAGCTACCGAAGGTTAGGCGGCAAAATGGACGAAAACCACTTGACGCGTTGCCTCGTTGACACCAGCATTCCTCGCTGCTGGCCAAGCCGCGAGAAAATGCCGGCCGGCCGCGGAAAAGATTGATGCGCAGAGAGTTAGGTCGGGGCGTGTAGCTCAGCCAGGTAGAGCAGCGGCCTTTTAAGCCGTTGGTCGAAGGTTCGAATCCTTCCACGCTCACCAACACAACTCGCAGAGACAGGGAAGAGGGAACGAACGGCAAGGGGGCTTGTCAAGACGCCGTGACCGAGCAGCTTCAGATCGAGGTCGGTACGCACCAGTTGCTGGATTGCCCGCCTGTTTCTCGGTCGTTGTCCGTTTCCCCCGACCTACGCGGCGACCCCATCGTCTAGAGGCCTAGGACACCGGCCTTTCACGCCGGCAACACGGGTTCGACTCCCGTTGGGGTCGCCATTGATTTCTTTAGACCGAAGTTGGGTTAAGGGAGCGGAACCATGGACCTGCGATCTCTCATGCCGGCAATCCGCCAAGTGGCGCGTCAGGTCGTAAGACGCCAAAGCCCAGAGGGCGAGGCAGATTCGATCAATCCTGGTCGATGATGGAAAAGACGCTGGCACGTTGGGCGAAAAAGCCGCCAGAGAAGTGGACATCGAAGGAGTTAGACCGAAGTTCCTTTAGTGCAGATAAGGTATTCCCATGAGTGACAGTGTTTTATGGTCATTCTGGATTTCCGCGTACTGGACACACTCCCA
>LJVB01000140.1 GCA_001304215.1 Acidithiobacillales bacterium SM1_46
CGCGACCGCGCCGATTACGACTGGAGCCGCGCCATGGTCGCCGCGCATGAGCTCGACAAGCGCTGCGAGGTGCTGTTCTCGCCGGTGCATGGCGAGTTGAGCGCGACCGAGCTTGCCGAATGGATCCTTGCCGATCGGCTGCCGGTGCGCATGCAGATCCAGCTTCACAAGTATCTCTGGCAGGATGCGCGTGGGCGCTGATCTTCCAAGAGCCGTGGTGCTGGTGTCCGGCGGGCTCGACTCGGCGACGACCCTCGCCATCGCGCGCCGCGACGGCTTCGCCTGTTACGCCCTCACGTTCGACTATGGCCAGCGCCATCGGGTGGAACTCGAGGCGGCGCGGCGTGTGGCGCAGCAGCTCGCGGCGGCGGATCATCGCATCGTGCCGCTCGATCTTTCCTGGATCGGGGGATCGGCGCTGACCGATCGCAGCATTGCCGTACCCACCGTGCCGGGCGAGGGCATCCCAGTGACGTACGTCCCGGCGCGCAACACGGTGTTTCTTGCGATCGCGCTCGGGTGGGCGGAGGTGCTGGGCGCCCGCGCCCTATATATAGGTGTGAACGCGGTGGATTATTCCGGGTATCCGGACTGTCGCCCGGAATACATTGAGGCCTTCCAGCGTCTAGCCAATGTCGCCACCCGTGCCGGGGTGGAGGGCCAGCCTGTCTCGCTGCACGCGCCGCTGATCCAGATGACGAAGGCGCAAATCATCCAGGCCGGGACGGGGCTGGGCGTGGATTTTTCGCTCACCACGTCGTGCTACGACCCGGGTCCCGGCGGTGAAGCGTGCGGACGCTGCGATTCTTGCCGATTGCGGCGGGAGGGATTTGCCGAGGCGGGCGTGGCGGACCCGACGCGTTATCGCTGAGAGGGTGCTGTGATACCATGGCGCCCGCTTTTTTGGGCCGGCTTGGCCGCGGTATCGGCAAGCCACGATTTTGTGAGGAAACAGGTATGAATTTTTCCAGTTTTGCCAGCGCGTATTCCGCATTTCTGTGGGCGACCTTTGCCATTGCGCTAGTGATGGGCGCGGTCGCCAACAAGACAAATTTCTGCACGATGGGCGCGGTGTCGGATCTGGTCAATATCGGCGACAAGGGCCGGCTGCGCGCGTGGCTGCTCGCCATCGCGCTGGCGATTCTCGGCGTGACGATCATGCAGGCCGCTGGTCAGGCGTCGTTCGACTCCACGTTTCCGCCGTATCGCGCCAGCAGCCTCATCTGGTTCGAGAATGTGCTCGGCGGTTTCATGTTCGGTATTGGCATGACGCTCGGCTCGGGTTGTGGCAACAAGACGCTGGTGCGCGCCGGCGGCGGCAATATCAAGTCGGTCATGGTGTTCGCCATCATCGCGCTGATCGCCTACTTCATGGTCAATCCGTTCCCCGGAACGGACAAGACGCTGTACTCGGAACTGTTCCTCGGGTGGATCAAGGTGTTTGCGGTTCAACTGCCGGTGACCCAGGACGTTGGCGCACTCATCTCACGCGAGAACCCCGCGACCGCGCGCCTGTGGGCCGGCATCATCGTGGCCTCCGCGGTCCTCATCTACGTGCTGAAGTCAGCTGACTTCCGAAAGAGTTTCGACAACGTCCTCGGTGGCCTCGTCGTGGGACTCGCCGTGATCGCCGGCTGGTACATATCGAGCGGCATCTTCACCGTCACCGCCGATGGCGAGAAGTACACGATCCTCTCTTACGTTCAGAACTGGGCATTCCTCACCGACAGGCCCGGCAAGCCTATCGAGGCGACAATGAATCTGCAGTCTTATACCTTCATCAACCCCATGGGCCAGGCGCTCGGTTACGCCAGCAGCGGTTTTGCCAAGAGCCTGCTCAGCTTCGGAGTGGTGACGGTGGCCGGTATCGTGCTCGGCTCGTTCCTGTGGTCGTTGATAAGCAAGAGTTTCCGCATCGAGTGGTTCGCGTCGTTCAGCGACTTCGTCAATCACTTCATCGGCGGGATACTCATGGGCTTTGGTGGCGTGCTCGGGCTCGGCTGCACCATCGGACAGGGCATCACCGGCGTTTCGACGCTCGCGCTTGGCTCGATCCTGACCCTGGTGTCGATCGTGTTCGGCAGCGCGCTTACCATGAAGGTCCAGTATTATTTGCTCGACGAGCAGGGCTTCCTGCGTGCGGTGCGCCTGGGCCTGGCAGACATGAAGCTCATGCCGAAACCGAAGGCCGCCTGATTCTTGCTGGTTTGAGTAAAAAGGGCCCGCCTGCGTGCGGGCCCTTTCTGCTTTTGTGCGTTTGACACTGTTGCACCCGCCCCCGATAATCCCGCGCTCCTTATATACACACGTCTATATACGTCGCCGAATTGCGCGTTGCGCGCCTTCGCTGCGGCAGTCCCTAGCACGGGCCGTTAGCTCAGTCGGTAGAGCAGCTGGCTTTTAACCAGTTGGTCGGTGGTTCGAGTCCACCACGGCCCACCAATCCAAGGAAACAGGGGGTCGCCGCGCGCGGCCCCTTCTTGTTTGCGGGACGCGCGAGGTCGAACCGGCGCGGTGTCTGCCATATTGGCGCCGTGGAACCTCGTTTTCTGTTTCCGCCTTGCATCACTCTTGCTCACGGCCCACTTTCCGAAACGATATCATTCAGGTGTTGCGCCGAAAGCAGTGGGGGTGTCGTTGATGTCTGAGTCCAATCTGCCGACCGCGCCGGCACGGGAGCGTTTCTGGCTGATCGCCAGCACCGAAGGGCAGCTCCTGTTTGCCGGTCTGAGCCTGGCTGGTCTGCTGGCGCTTGCGCTCGGCATCGGCTGGCACCTGTTTCCCGACCGTATTCTGGGTTACCTGGTGATGACCAGCCTGACCTTTTTCATCGGACCGGCGACCGGGATGACCTTTGGCTATGCAAGCGGATTCACCCACACGCAGGTCGTGCCCCTCAATATGCTGGTTGAGACCATCCAGGTGCTCATTGTGTATCCGCTCTTCGCGCTTAGCTGGCGACAATTGATCGAGGTGCGCCGCCTGCAGCCGTACGTGGCCCGCATGCATGTCGCTGCTGAGTCGCATACCGGCATGGTGCGGAAGTTTGGAATCGCCGGGCTGTTCGTCTTCGTGTTCGTGCCGTTCTGGATGACAGGCCCGGTGGTCGGATCCATCATTGGATTCCTGATCGGGCTGCGCCCTTGGGTGAACGTCGTGGTCGTGCTACTAGCCACCTATATCGCCACAGGCATCTGGGCGCTACTGCTGAACGAGCTCAGTGCCTGGGCGGCCACATTCAATCGCCTTGCCCCCTACGCGCTGGTCATCGCGATCGCGCTGATAGTTGTTGCCGGGAACCTTTGGCACCGGCGCCGCCGCCGCGCGGCAAGCGATAAGCGCATCTAAACACTTTGGCCGCGAAGTATCGGGAGGCTCAAAGAGAGAGGATGCCCGTCTGCAACGCGGACCTTGTTTTGTCGGCCACGCCTTTCGCGTGGCAATCCCTGGCGCGGGCCGTTAGCGCAGCCGGTAGAGCAGCTGGCTCTTGGCTTGTTGGTCGGGGTTCGAGTCCGCCGCGGCCCACCATTCCTGAATTTGGTGTCTTAAGCGACTATTTCCCGACCCGAAGCCTTAAGGCGTCGCATGGTAACGCCTGATCACTGCGCCTTTTCGCTTCCCGCTATGTGTTGCAGTACAGGACCCGCAATCACCGGCACCCATGTTCGGACATGGAAAATTCCATGGTTGGCCCGTAAGCTGCCGTTCCTGGGTCCGGGTGTTCCAGGGGGGTAAGCGTGCATGCGGTGATGTTCAAATTCGCACAATCGTTATTCAGCGTGGGCGCGCTGGTATTGCTGTTGAGCGGCTGCGCGACGATCAACAAGGTCGAGGGGCTCGAAGCCGTTCGGGTCGAGCAGGTCGTTCCCGTCGCGCGGTACAGCGATGCGCGCCAGCGTCCGCGCCTTGGTATCGCGTTCGGAGGTGGTGGCGTCCGGGGGTTCGTGCACCTTGGCGTGCTGCGCGCGCTCGATGAGGCAGGCATCCGGGCGGACACGGTCACTGGTACATCGGCGGGCTCCATCGCCGCCAGCCTTTACGCAAGCGGCATGACCTATCGCGAGATGGAAACCGTAGTCCGCTCCGTCAGCGAGTTGGATCTGGCTGACTTGGTGATTTACCAACAAGGTGTCATCAAGGGCCGGGCGCTCGCCGAGTGGATAAACGAGGCGACCGGGCATCGCCGCATCAGGGAGCTGCCGATTGCGCTGGGCATTGCGGTAACGGATCTTACCAACGGACGGGCCTTGTTGGTTGTCGACGGTGATGTGGGAGGGGCGGTGCAGGCATCATCGAGCGTCCCGGGCGCCTTTGTGCCGGTACAGTCGAATGGCACCATCCTGGTCGATGGTGGTGTGCTGTCCCTGGTTCCGGTCCGCTTTGCACGCGCAATGGGAGCGGATGTGGTGCTCGCCATCGATATCTATTGCGGCAATCACGTGCCGCTCAGGGGTACTGCCTTCGATAACGTGATGAAGACTTTTCGCCTGCAGGGCTGCTTGCTGAACCGGGAGGAGGCCGCCGCGGCCGACTTCCTGATTCGTCCCAAGTTCGAACCCGCCAGCGCCACCAGTTTCAAGCAGCGTGAAGAGGCCATCATGGCGGGCTACGAGGAGATGCAAGCCATTTTGCCGGAACTGAAAAGGCGTCTTGGCAGGTAGCGCCTGAGAGAACAGCGTTGTGCCTCAATGAGTCGATTCTAGATATGTACGGCAACCCGGCATCGGAGCACCACCCTCGTCAATGCCATACCCTGATTGGTTCTGGCCCTGCGCGCGCGTGGCGGAGTGGCCGGGGCGAGCAACACGACCCGGGGTGCCGTTAGTAGTACTCCTTCGGAAACACCTGGAAAAAGACGTCCTCGACCCGCTGCCACCAGTTCCGCGCGGGTTGCCTGGTCACTGTTTCCTTGTCGTTGACCCAGCGCAGCTCTCCATCGCCATTCAGCTCAACCCGCCAGCTGTTGGCGGGCTGCATATCACGCTCGATCAGTTTGGTGAGCGCTTCCGCCAGCCCCGGGCTCTTGATCACCACGCCCATCTCGGTATTGATCAGCGCGGATCGCGGATCGAGGTTCATCGACCCGATGAATACCTCCCCGCGATCGATGACCATCCCTTTCGAGTGCAGGCCCATGAATTTCGCGTGTGTAGGCAGCGTGTCGGAGACCAGCGATTGTATGGCGGCGTCATGGCGCATCTCGTAGAGCTCGGCTCCCGCCTCAAGAATCGGTTTGCGCCACGCCTTGTAGTGACTGTTCACGGCCGGAACGTCCTGTGAGGCGAGCGAGTTCGTGAGAATCCGCGTACTGACACCGCGATCTTTCAGCGTGCGTAGCGTCTTCATTCCGCGCTCGGTGGGAATGATGTAGGCGTTGACGATGAGGAGTTCGCGCTGAGGCGATGCGATCAGTTCGAGTGTCTTCTCTATCATCAACTGGTGGATGGTGCCGTTTGTCGGCAGGTCCGAATACACCTTGCTGGTGCCGATGTGCCACCGGCCGGGTAGCGCCGCGAACACGGCCGACCATGACTGCGGCGGCAACGGGAAGCGGTCGAGTGACTTTACGTTGGTGATGTATTTCAGGAGTTTTTCACGCCCCCCGGCTTGCTCGTCCGGTGTGATCGGGATCTTCAGGGCCCATACCGGCATTGACCACTCGCTGTTCCAGAAGGAATCGAAGATGGCCGACGTCTGCCGCGCCACCGGGCCAATGCCGAGCACGTCAAGATCGTGAAAATTGAATTCCGAATGCAGGCCCATGTACTCATCGCCGAGATTGCGCCCGCCAAGGATCACTGCCTGATTGTCGACGATCAGCGCCTTGTTATGCATGCGCTGGTTGACTCGCTTCATCTCGTATATCGACTCGCTCACTCGTGCCACGAGATCACGCTTCTTCCAGGGATTGAAAACCCTGACTTGCACGTTGGAGTGTTTGTCCATCCACGCCGCCACCTTGTCGCGCAGGCTGACGCTCGTGGCAGTCTGGATCGCTGTATTGAGGTCGTCGACCAGCACACGCACCTTGACGCCACGGTCGGCGGCATCCAGGAGGCGCTTCACGAGAAGTCGGCCGGCGGCGTCGCCGTACCAGAGATAGTACTGGAGGTCGATCGACTGCCTGGCTGAGTCGATCAGCGCGAGGCGCCAGCGCAGACCGTCCTCATTGCTATCGATCAGCTCGAACCCGGAGGCCTCGGGGCCGTGCGCGGTCCGAATTTCGGACTCGAGCCCGGCGAAGGCGCCATTGGGGCCGGCTGGCATCGCATACTCCGGCGCCGGGCGAACGTAGGGTTCTGTTTCGGGCTTGGTGGAAGAAATAACGCCCGTGACGACCGCCACTGTTCCGCACGCGGAGAGAAAGCTGGTGAGCGCCAGGACAATTGCGTTAAAGCGTGCCAGAGGCATTGCTCAAGTCTCATTCCGGAGCGCAGGACGGCGCGTGTCAGTAGTAGTACCGCCAGTCAAAGACCATTCGGAGGCCAAGCGAGTAGACGGGGCGAAGATC
>LJVB01000141.1 GCA_001304215.1 Acidithiobacillales bacterium SM1_46
TATGAGGCGAAGGATGCGCTGGAGCGCGAGGGTTACCGTGTGCGTATCAACGCAGTGGTGAACCCGCGCCGTCTCTACAGGCCGACGGATGTGGCCTGGGACACGGTTACGGAGCCAGATGGCCAGTTTCTGAGCGACGCCGGGTTCCGCGCGCTGTTCGACGGCGACGCGCTGATCGCCGTTGCCGGGGGCGCCTCGGCAACGCTGGAGCCGGTGATGTTGCGCTCGCGTGCGCCGCGTCGCGATCTGCTGTCCTGGAAGCGCGGCGAAACGACCGCCAGCCCGAAGGAGATCATGGACTTCAACGGACTGTCGGCGAAGGACATTGCCGAGCGTGTCCTCCGACTGTTCACGGAATAGTCCGATTGTCCGCCTCCGCCGCGAAGGGTGGGGGTGGGGGATGGCTCATGGCCGATATCAAGATCATCGTATTGGATGACGATCCGACCGGCTCGCAGACCGTACACGGCTGTCTGCTGCTGACACGCTGGGACGTGCCTACGCTAAGAGAGGCGCTCGCTGACGATGCTCCCATCTTCTTTGTCTTGACCAACACGCGCGGCATGAGCGCCGAACGCGCGACGCAGGTTACCCGCGAGGTCTGCCGTAACCTGAAACAGGCGCTGCACGGAAGCGCGGTGCAGCCGATCTTTGTTAGCCGCTCCGACTCGACGTTGCGCGGGCACTATCCGGTGGAAACCGATGTGATGGTGAAGGAGCTGGGGCCATTCGATGCGCACTTTCTAGTACCGGCGTTCTTCGAGGGAGGGCGCTTCACGCGCGGTTCGATTCACTACCTGCGCGCCGACGGGAAGGAGATTCCCGTACACGAAACTGAATTCGCACGCGACTCGGTGTTTGCCTACCGGCATAGCTATCTTCCCGATTACGTGGAGGAAAAGACGCAAGGGCGTGTCAAGGCAGCCGCAGTCGCGCGTTTTCTGTTGGCGGATGTTCGTGGCGGCGCGCTCGATCGGCTGTTGCGGCTCGAGGGTAACGCGTGCGCGGTGGTCGACGCCGAGAACCAGAGCGATCTCGACCGTTTCGCTGCCGACGTGCGGCGCGCGGCCGGGCAGGGCAAGCGATTCCTGTTCCGTAGTGCCGCGAGTCTGCTGACCTCGCTCGCTGCGCTGCCGCGACAGCCCGTCGCGCCTGAACAGATGTCTAGCTATGTCCGGGGGACACAGGGGGGCGCCGTACTGGTTGGCTCGCATGTCCCGAAAACCACCAGGCAGCTAAACGAGTTGCTAAAGCGTCCGGGGGTAGTGCCGCTCGAAATTGACGTCAACCGCCTGCCGCAGGATCACGCCGCGCTGCTTGCCGAGATTGGCGCGGCGGCGCAGGCGGCGCATTCCATTGGCAATACACCAGTGATATTCACGAGTCGCGTCGAGCGGCAGTTTCCGACCCAGGACGATCGCCTGGCGTTTGGAGAAAAGGTCTCCGCGTTCCTCATGGACGTTGTACGACGCTTGCCCGCCACGCTCGGCTTTCTGATCAGCAAGGGGGGCATTACCTCGAACGACGTGCTGAGCAATGGTTTGGCGTTGAGGACATCCCGCGTTCTCGGCCAGATCCTGGCGGGGGTGTCTGTGGTGCGCTGCCCACATGATCATTCGCGCTATCCGGACATGCCGGTCGTGATATTTCCCGGCAACGTGGGAGATGACGCCGCGCTCGCGACAGTCTACGAGCGGCTGGCGCAACCGGCCAAGTCGGCATCGCATCCCGCGATCGTGCGTGGCTAGTACCTGTTGCCCTGCCTCCGCTATCCATCGTGTCGCGACTCCCGCGATCCTCGGCGCTCGCGTGTTCGTGTATCGTTTGTCCTGGCACGACCTGATAGCGAGACGCTGACCGCGCGCCATGCAGACCGCCATTGCTGATTCGCTGCGCAACACACCGGTCGGCCGCGAGGCCGACCGTATCCTGCGCACCTGCGTGCATTGCGGTTTTTGTAACGCTACCTGCCCAACGTATCAGCTTCTCGGTGACGAGCTCGACGGACCGCGCGGGCGCATCTACCTGATGAAGCAGGTGCTGGAGGGGCAGGCGCCGAGTAGCAAGACCCTCTTGCATCTCGACCGCTGCCTCACCTGCCGCGCCTGCGAGACCACCTGCCCCTCGGGCGTGCGTTATGGCGCGCTGCTTGAGATCGGGCGCGACATGGTCGAGCGCCAGGTGCGCCGGCCGCTGTGGGATCGGTTCATGCGCCGTGCGCTGCTCGCCGTCATTCCACACCGCGAACGGTTCACGCCGCTGTTACGCATTGGCCAGTGGATGCGGCCGTTGCTGCCGCCGGCCATCAAGCGCTCCGTGCCCGTGCACCAGGCCGCGCCGGCCTGGCCGGTCTCGCGCCACAAGCGCCGCATGCTTGTACTCGAAGGCTGCGCGCAGCCGGCACTTGCGCCCAATATCAATGCGGCTGCCGCGCGTGTACTTGATCGTCTGGGTGTGAGCCTTATCGCTGCTGCGGGTGCAGGCTGTTGTGGCGCCGCGAGTCACCACACCTCGGCGACCGAGGAGGGCCTCGCGTTCGCGCGCCGCAACATCGAAGCCTGGTGGCCGCATATCGAAGCGGGTTGCGAGGCGATTGTCATGACCGCGAGCGGCTGCGGGGTACACGTGAAGGACTACGGCCACCTGCTTGCCGGAGATCCGGCGTATGCGACCAGGGCCAGGCGTGTCGCCGCGCTCACCAAGGACCTTGGTGAGATTCTCGCCGGGGAAGAACTTGGCGCTCTAAAGAGCGTCGTTGATACAAGCCTCAAAGTGGCATTTCATTCACCCTGCACCCTGCAGCACGGACAGAAGCTGAACGGCGTCGTGGAGAAGGTGCTGCGCGGAGTAGGTTTCACGTTGACTGCGGTGCCCGACGCGCACCTCTGTTGCGGTTCGGCCGGGACTTACTCGATCCTGCAGAAGTCACTGTCGCAGCAGCTGCTCATGCGCAAGCTCGACGCGCTCCAGTCCAGCCGCCCCGACGTTATCGCCACCGCGAATATCGGTTGCCTGGCACATCTTGCAACAGGCGCCTCGGTGCCGGTGCGCCACTGGGTGGAACTGCTGTGATATCGCCAGGGCAAGTGCCTCGACAGATTGGGCGAAAATACCAAGTACACCTTAGTAAGGGCAGGAGATCGATTCGCCGGTGACGCCCAACCCTGGGTCCGGCGAGGAAATTGGTGTGGCCTGTGGCCCGCGCGGAGAGGCGTTATTCGTTCTTCGTAGTGGTGTTGCGCAGTGCCGGCAGTAACGCGACGATTTCATCGAGCAGCTTCGCTTGCGTGGTGACCTTGTTGAGCGTTGCCATGCGATGGAGTGCCTGGCGCCGGTCAGCCGCGGGGAATCCCATCACCTCGGCTTTCGGCGCGACGTCCTTGGTCACCCCGGCCTGTGCAAGCACGACGGCCTGTTTGCCGACCGTGACATGGTCGGCAATACCGGATTGTGAGGCCAGCAGTGCATAGTCTTCGATGACCGTCGAGCCGCCGATCCCGACTTGGCCACACAGCAGCACGCGCGCGCCAATTCGCACATTGTGCGCAATGTGAACCTGGTTATCGATCTTGGTGCCGTCGCCGATTCGGGTGGCGCCGAGGGATGCGCGATCGATGCACGTATTGGCGCCGATTTCGACGTTCGACCCGATCACGACCGTGCCGACCTGCGGGAACTTCACATGTTCGCCGTTGCGGAACTTGTACCCGAATCCGTCGGATCCAATCACGGTTCCGGCGTGAATCGTTACCCGCTCACCGAGCGTGACACCGTCGTAGAGCACAACGTTCGGGTAAAGAATGCAGCCATCGCCGATGGTAACGTCGGCACCGATACGACAGCCTGGATGAATCACGCAGTCTTTGCCGATCACAGTGTGTGCGCCAACCGTGGCGAATGCCCCGATTGCGGCGCCTGTTCCGATATTTGCCGACGCATCAACGGCTGCCTCGTCGCTCACTCCCGCCATGATCGGTTTCGGCGGATAGAGAAGATGCAGGCAGGCGATGAATGCCATTTCCGGATCCGCCGCGACAAGAACCGCCAGTCCGGCGCGGGCAGATGCACCCGCCACGACCTTCGGGACAATTACTGCGCTGGCACGGGTCGAGGCGAGCTTCGCAGTATGTTTGGGGCTGGCGACAAAGGTCAGCTCTCCGGCAACGGCCTCATCGGTGTTGGCAGCACCGTGAATCAGACTGTCCGGGTCGCCGGCAGCGATCTCCGCGCCGCATGTCGCAGCGAGGGTTCTCAGACTGGTTGTCATTTCTAGCTTCCCGCGCGGCGCGCGGTTGCCCGCGGTGCGGCGAGCGTCTGACGGTCACCACTCGCGCTAAATTGGTAATCGCGGAACACGGTCTCGGCAGTGAGGAGCTCGTAGCTTCCGTCTGGCAGTCTCTGGCTTGTGTCCTTCAGCCGGTAGGCATAGTGCCCACAGGTCCAGATATCAAAATTGCGCATGTGTGTGCACAGGCAGGTCTTGTCCTTAACCGAGATCTTTTTTACGCCTGGATGCGCCGTCACTTCGCGATTGTAGGCCTCGATGTAAGCGCAGCTACCCTTGCTGTCGAGCAGGTAACCGTAGGCCTCGCAGTTTGGCCGAATGCCGCTGCCGATTCCGGGGCTGCCCTTGAGCATGCGCATCGGATACCCGGTCGGCGAAATGGTGTTGACCTCGATGTCCTGTTCCCTGGCTTTGAAGTACTCCTGCTTTACTTTCGCTGGCAGACCACATTCGCGCGTGACCGTAAAGCGGGTTGCAACCTGAACAGCGGCGGCGCCCTGTTCAAGGAACGACACCGCATCAGCGCCGGTGAAGATGCCCCCGGCCGGGATGATCGGGATATCGAGGCCTTCTGTCGCGAGATAGGCGTAAATTTCCGTCACGATCGCGTGCAGGTCATATTTGGCCCAGTCCATGCCAAAGCCAAGGTGCCCACCCGCGAGCGGTCCCTCCACGATGATGTAGTCAGGCAGGCGGCCAAGCCTTGCGTTCTTTCGCAGGAATAGCTGCAGGGCACGAGCCGACGAGACGATGATGCCGAGCTTGGCGTCTCGAAAGCGCGGATGGTCTTCCATCAGCGCGAACGAACCGAGGTGAAGGCCGGCGGAAAGCGTGATGCCGTCGATACCGGCATCGAGTGCCGCCCGCATGCGCATGCGCAGCGTCTCGCGCGGCGCGTTCATGGTGAGCTTTTCCATGCAGTTGATGAAGATCAGCCCGTCGCCGCGCTTCGCCTCCATGGTCCGGCCAACGTGCAGGCGCGTCGCCTCTTCCAGGACCGATAGCGAAAACTGCACTGCCGACTTATCGCTCGAGGCGGCATTGTACTTGTACTTCTTCATCTTCTCGCTCACGAAGCCGGTGTCGAAGCGCCGGTCGGAGACGGTTTGCACCATGGCGTCGGAGATGTGACCGACGCCGCCGAGTCGCGCTGCTTCGAGCGCCAGTTCGGCCGTAGAGATATCCACGCCCATACCGCCGATCATGATCGGTACCAGCTCGTGTTTGCCGAGCTTCAGTCGGAAATCATCGACGCGTTTCATGTTGGAGCTGGTTCCGAAGGAATACTCGCTGTAAACCGGGGGGTTATCCCGAAAAGACTAGTCGATAGTACCCCAGACCGCAGGTCAAGAGGTCAGGAAATCCGCTTGACTTGGGTCAAGCCAGACGCTGCACGAGACCGCGCCGCGGGGCAATCAGGCGGCGACCGCGGCGCCGGTGCCGCCAAAAACGCCGTTGGGGTCAAAGGCCTGCCGGATACGCGCTTGCAACGTACGTGTGGTGGGGTCGAGCTGTGTCAGGCTGTCACAGGCGGGCGAACTGTTGCGAAATATTGTTGCGTAGCCGCCCGCCTTGGCCGCAACCGAGCGGATGTTCGCTTCGGGCGCGCCGCTTACCAGCCAGCGTTGTGCGCCGCCCCAATCAATAAGCCAATTGCCCGGGAGGTCGAGCGTTGCGGTCGCGGGCGGAACCGAAAGGCGCCAGAGTGGCTCGCTGCCCTGAAAGAAAACCTGTTGGTGCTCGCGGACTTCCTCCCAGAACAGTTCTCCATTCTCCACCACTTCGCCGCCCAGCCGCTTGCACGCCGCGCCCACCGCTGATTCCGTTCCCGACAGCCGCACGTACAGCGTCTCGCCGATGTGGGCGGCGGCAGAGAGCGGCAGCGGCTGCCCGGCCCAGCGATTCATCTTCGCAATGGCGTTCGCCGCGGATTCCTCGAAACCGAGCGTCGTCTCGGCGGCCGGGCACGGTAGCACCTTGAGTGACAAGTCGAGAATGACGCCGAGTGTGCCCAGACTGCCGGCCATGAGCCGCGAGATGTCGTAGCCCGCGACGTTTTTCATCACCTTGCCGCCAAAGCACAGTACTTCTCCCTTGCCGTTTACGATGCGCGTCCCGAGCACGAAGTCGCGCGCGCTGCCGGCAAAGGGCCGGCGCGGACCGGAGAAGCC
>LJVB01000142.1 GCA_001304215.1 Acidithiobacillales bacterium SM1_46
ATACACGCCGGGGAACAACTTGCGTACCCGCTGCGCGTAGCCGTCATAACCTGGGTAGCGCGCGCGTAGCCAACGTTCCTCGCGCGCAGCCTTTCGATCGAAAAACAGGAACACCAACACAACATACGCGATTCCCCAGGGGCTCTGCCAGGCAAGCGCCCAGCCGAAGCTGCCAACGATCAGTCCCGAATAGATCGGGTGCCGCATGTAGCGATAGATCCCCTCCTCGCGCAAGCGCGCACCGTCACGCGGGTGGGGTAGCGGTGTCAGCGCCTCCCCGAGTTGCAGCGCACCAGCCAGTACGATAATGCCGCCCGTCACGGTGATGGCAATACCTATGATGTGCGCCGGCACTCCGATCAGACTGAACGAATCGGCCGTCTGGCTCGGCACCATCACCGCCCCGATCAAGACCGGTATCTGCGCAAGCACCCAGCCGCCACCTCGCGCCCAGAAACCGGACCGACCTGGCGCGTGTGGGGCTTGCGCCCGACCGCTACGCTTCACCGCGCAACCATCGCCACAAAGCGCCATTGGGTCCGCTCGCGCCGCTCAGCACGTAGCGTAGTGCATGCACGTTGAATAATGTCAGATCCAGGGTTCGCGCCGCTCCGCGCCGTCCCGCAAACAAAAGACGATCGCCTGCCTCAATCTGCGCGTCGGCCGCCGGCAATAGCAGCTCTTCCTCTCCGCGCCGTATCAGCAGTATCAGCGCCCGTAGACGCTCGTCGCGATCGCGCGGGTCGCTAAGCAATTGCCCGCAAGACACCGACTGACCCTCAGATAGCGCCGCGTGCAGCGCGCTCGCGCCGCCGGGGGTCACGTCCACCGTCCAGACCTCCGGCGCCTCATCATTGATCAGCGGCTGCAGGCGTCCAATCAACTGCGCCGCCCAGTCGTTGCTCTCGTGTCGCAGATGCCGCAAGAAGTGGATCAGTAGTGGCGTGCTGACAAGCGAGAGGATGCGCCGCGCAATCGCACGCGAGCGCTGCATGACGAGATCAAGACCCGCCGCTTCGAACAGGGCCTCATTCTCACGCTGGTTCTGCCGCGCCACCATGAAAAGCCCGGGCTTCAGCATCCGCGCGGTGACGATCATGGAGAGATTGTTCGCGTCATCATCGGTACCAGCCACGATTCCCACCGCACGCTCGATGTGCGCCTCGCGCAGGGTGACAGCCTCCGTCCCGCGGCCGCGCACCGTTCCTTCGGGTGCGTCCACCCGTTCCGGCGTGGCCTCGATGATTACCATGGAAACACCTTCATACTCCATGTGGCGCGCCAACGCCTTCCCAAAGCGCCCGTAGCCACATAGCACCCAAGTACCGCGCGGCGGATTGATACGCCTTGCCAGCGGCTCGCCTGGCGATGCCGTGAGCCACTCATACAGGAGGTGGCTGTCCGGCGAATGCAATGCCATGGCGAGCCGATCGGCGAACGAATCGAACGGGTTGATCACCGCATCCGTGTTAAACGATTCCATGTTTGCCTGCGTATCGTGCGAGGCCGCGCGGCAGATGACCTGCAACTGCGGATTGAGCAGCTTCGCTGATATCGCAATCTTCAGGTTCGTGTGATCATCAGCATAAAGCGCGATCACGCCAGCACAACGCGGATGCTCGAGTCCCGCGAGCAGCAACGTGTCCGGCAGACTTGCGTCGGCAGCCAGTGCCGGCACCGGCCGCGCGAGGTCCTTGAGCGCCAGCTCGTTGATGCGGGTCTCGTCACGGTCTATCACGACCGCTGAAAAGATGCCGTTCACTAGCGCCTCGACCACCACCGTACCGGTATCACCGTAGCCGCAAACAATGTAGAACGGCTCGCGGATGCGCCTGACGGCTGCCGCAAATCGGGATTCCACGAACACGCGCTGAAACGTCGGGTCGCGCACGAGAGCGATCAAGGCACCAATGGCATAGAGCCAGGCGACGATCGAGAGATACATCGAGAACGTCACCCACGCACGCTGCGCATCCGAGAACGGATGCGGTAGTTCGCCAAATCCGGTGGTCGTGGCGGTATAAGTAATGATGTAGAAGGCGTGAAAGAACGACAGTCGCTCCGGCTCGCCCTGGGCGTTGACGCCCGGCATCAGGACCAGCCCAAGTACCGTGACGGCGTAGGTGGTAATCAGCGCCAGCAGCGGCGCGCGCATGCGCCGCAAGATGACAAAGATTGCCTGGTTGTTCACTGCCCGTCCTAGCGGCGCAAGAGCGAGATTTCGACCACCAGCAACACCACCGACACCGCGTTGGCGAGCAGCGCGCCACCCGCCAGGGAGACGATGACCGCGGTCACCGATCCGGTCAGGCCCGTTCCCGCCACATACACGGCATACGCCCACACCAGCGCGGCAGCGATCAGTCCAAGGTCCGCCACCAGGCTGGTGGCAAGCAGCACCGCGCCCATCTGCGTCCGTTCGCCAAACTTCAAGACCGTCGCAATCAGGTTAACGATGATCGTCGCGAATAGCTCGTAGACGTTGTGATGCTCCGGGTTGTGGATTTCGCCGAGGTAGAAACCGAAGTTCAGCGTGAGCGCCAGAACGATAAAGAAACTGAAGATAACTTTTTCAATATTCATGGTTTGTTTTCCGTGGTTGACCGGAACCGCGCGCCGGGGTGCCGATGCGCCAAGTGTACGCGCCCCCCGCAGCGCCTGCGAGCGCCCCGGCCGCGACCCATTCGCCGTTGCCCGACCCCCTCGCCCACGCGATACTCTGCCTGTGCAAGTTTGCGCCGCGACCGAGTTGATTGCCCGAATCGATGCCTGTCTCCCGCAGACGCAGTGCACACGCTGCGGCTATCCCCGTTGCCGTGCCTATGCCGAAGCCATAGCTGCCGGCAGCGCCGCTATCAACCGGTGCCCGCCCGGCGACGGGGTAACCATCGCGGCGCTGGCGCGGCTGCTCGCGGTGCCCCCGAAGTCGCTCGATCCGGAATGCGGGAAGCACCAGCGGCGTACCCGCGCGGTGATCGATGAAGGATCCTGCATCGGCTGCCGAAAGTGCATCGACGCCTGTCCAGTCGACGCCATCATCGGGGCACGCAGGCTCATGCACACGGTGATTGCAGCGGACTGTACTGGCTGCGAGCTTTGCGTGCCGCCCTGTCCGGTTGACTGCATCTCCATGATCCCGGTATCGGCATACGGTCCATCCGAAGGCCTGTGGCCGGATTACAGGCACGAGGAAGTCGACCGATGGCGTGCGCTCGCGCAGTCTCGTCTCGCCCGACTGGCGAGTCGCACCCCCGTCCGGCGCAACAGCAAGCGGCCAGTCCGGGCAAGTGCGCCTGATACGCAGGACGAACGTTCGCGGATTCGTGCCGAGATACGCGCTGCTGTCGAACGCACACGCGCAAGGAAGCGGAATCCGTGACACCCGCCCGACGCCGCACGTTGTTCGAGCGGTTGAAACGCGCGAACCCGTCTCCGACAACCGAACTGCGCTATTCGACCCCATTCGAGCTGCTGGTCGCCGTGATCCTGTCGGCCCAATCCACTGACCGGGGCGTAAACAAGGCCACCGAGAAACTATTTGCGGTTGCCAACACGCCGGAACAGATTCGCGCGCTTGGACTACGTGGACTCAAACGCTACGTGAAGACCATTGGCCTCTACAACACCAAGGCCGCAAACATATTCGAGACGTGTCGCATCCTCATCGACCAGCATGGCGGCGAGGTACCGCGGACCCGCGAGACGCTCGAAGGGTTGCCTGGCGTCGGCCGCAAGACCGCCAATGTGATCCTGAATACAGCGTTTGGTCATCCAACCATCGCGGTCGATACCCACATATTCCGGGTCGCCAACCGCACGGGGCTTGCCCCTGGCCGAAATGTCCGTGAGGTGGAGGAAGGCCTGCTGCTCGCCGTGCCGGCGCGCTACCGGCAGGATGCGCACCACTGGCTGATCCTGCACGGACGTTACGTATGCATCGCCCGCCGCCCGCACTGCGGGCGCTGTCTCATCTATGATTTGTGCGAATACGCCGATAAGGTAAGGTATAAGCGTGACACAAAGGACCAGACAGCCTCGAGCAGCCGCAACCGGACTGAGCCACGGCGGTCGCGCCGACCCCACGCACGCGGCACGCGCGGTTGAGCGTGCGCTGTCGCGCGCCGGGCTCGCGCGTGCCAACAGCGTATTGCTGTTTCTCACACCGGAGTATGCCGTGGATCCGGTTCCGGCACTGCGGGCGGCGGCCCGCGCCGCCAATTGCCTGCAGATCATGGGCGCCACTGGTGCCGGCATTCTGACGGAGGACGAATGGGTGCTCGATAGCCCGGGTGCGGCGGCGCTCGTGCTCGGCGAATCATTGAGACTCGAATCCGCACACGATCTCCACGATGATGAAGGGATACTGCTCAGCCTCACCACCCCCGCGGCGCTGACGGCCGACTGGCTCGATGTGCCGGCGGCTCGTATCGGCGCGGTATCTGGCGATCTCTTCGGTCACGGACCCTTCACAGTCTGGGGAAACTGCCGGGTAGCCGAGGAGGGTCGCGTCGAGGCGCGCATTGCCGGCGCACGCGCAGTCGTGGCTGCATCACAGGGCGTGCGGGCGCTCACCTCACCGATCGAGGTGGCCGAGGTGCAGGGCTACGACCTCGTGAAACTCGGCAACTATCCCGCACTGGCGGTGCTCGTGCAGTCCCTGCCAGAGCTGGTACGAAGCGATGAACGCATTCCGCTTCACCTTATTATGGGAGGCGTCACTTTTGGCGATCCCTATACCGCGATCCGCGAGGGGCGCTACCGCCTGAACCACATCGTTGCGGCCAACGCCAACGAGCAATCGGTCACCCTTTCCGATCGGCTGAACCGTGGTGAGCGGCTGTTCTGGGCGATGCGTGATGCTCTCACTGCCGAACGCGACATGCGCGATACCATCTCGCAGGCTCACCAGTCGCTCGGGGCCGATCCGGACTTCGCATTGCTCTTTCCTTGCATGGGCCGGGGACCACATTTCTTTGGCAGCCGCGATCGTGATCTCGAGACGCTGCGCGCGCGCTTCCCACAACTGCCGATCATCGGCTTCTATGGAAACGGCGAGCTCGCACCACTCGATGGGGCGAATCATCTCTACCAGTATTCAGCGATTGTTGGCCTGTACGCGCTAACCAGCCCCTGACGCGCAATCGATGCCGACCCGTGACGCCACCCGCGAGGTCTTCTTTAGCGCCTGGCGGACTTACCGCGCCGGTCAAGCATTGGAGGGGGTGCAGAAACTGGTGGTGCAGGTCGCGCTGCAGCATCCCGAGTACCATGCGATGCTCGATAACGCGCAGGACTACGCTGATCAGGATTACACGCCCGAGATGGGACAGACCAATCCTTTCCTTCATATGGGCATGCATATCGCCATCGAGGAACAGCTTGCGCTCGATCAGCCGCGCGGGTTGCGTGCCCGCTATGTTTCCCTCTGTGCGCGGCGGGGCGACGCCCATGCCGCCCAACACCAGATCATGGAGTGCCTTGGCGAGATGCTCTGGCAGGCGCAGCGCGACGGCACCCAACCTGACGAACAGGGCTATCTCAACTGCCTCGATAAAATAGCCCGGAACTGACACGGCCGATTCGGCGCGGCACGGCCTTGCGTGACACAATCACTTCCGCGACTATCATGGCTCGCATGACGTCGAAAAAGACCAAGGCAGTATCAGCTGCCAGTCCACCGGTAACCGGACCCGTTACGTGGCTTGCGCAACACGGCGACGCGCTGTACCGCTACGCCTACTATCGCGTCTACGACTCGGCGGTCGCCGAGGATCTCGTACAGGAAACGCTGCTCGCGGCCTGGCGGGCACACGACAATTTTCGTGGTGAATCGGCCGAACGCACGTGGCTCACAGGTATCCTCAAGCACAAGATTATTGACTACCTTCGCCGTGCCCACCGGGAGGTCGCACTGGAGGATCTCGCGGCGGATGCCGATGCCGTCGACCGGTTGTTTGCCCAAGAGGCACAAGACCACTGGCGCCAAACGCCGGCCCCGTGGAAGAACCCGGATGGCGCGCTGGAGAGCAGCGAGTTCTGGGACATATTGCGCGATTGCCTCGCGGCCCTACCCGCCCAGCAGGCGGCCGCTTTCGCGGCCACCGAGATCGAGGGCCTGTCGGTCAGTGATTTCTGTAAGAATGCCGACATCTCTGCGACCAACCTCTACGTCACCCTGCATCGGGCCCGCCTGCGGCTTCGCGAGTGCCTCGAGCAGAACTGGTTCGGGCAGGAAACACCAAGTTCATGATGACTAGCTGCAAAGAGGCTTCGCGCCTCGCTTCAGATGCACTCAACCGGCGCCTGACACTGCGCGAGCGGATTGCGCTGCGCACGCATCTCCTGATTTGCGCGGCTTGCCGACGATTCGAGCAGCAGATCGCTTTTCTGCACGACGCCGCCTCCCGAATGGGTGCTGCCGAAACTGGTACATCGGTTACCCTGTCGCCGGCG
>LJVB01000143.1 GCA_001304215.1 Acidithiobacillales bacterium SM1_46
AGGGCGCTTGTGCGCGGGCAGGTCGGTGCGACTGCTCACGACCAGTCCGTGCGTGTCTGCGAGCCAGACCCGACGGTGTGCCTCGATCTCGTTCAGCCCCTCCTGCATCAACGCCGCAACGATCAGGCCGCTGATACCGAGCGCGGCCTCGCCAGCACCGAGGAACAGGAATCGCTGTTCGGCAAGCCGCCCGCCCGTGATGCGCAGCGCGGCATAGAGTCCAGCCAGCGCCGCTGCCCCCGTACCCTGGATGTCGTCGTTGAAGCAACACATGCGCGCGCGATAGGCCTCGAGCAGGCGGAAGGCGTTGGCGTTGGCGAAGTCCTCGAACTGCAGCAGCGCGTGCGGAAACACCGTGTGCACGGCCGATACGAATTCCTCCATCAATGCGTCGTACTCCGCCCCGCGAATGCGCCGCCGGCGCGTACCGAGGTATAAGGGATCGTCGAGCAGTGCCTCGTTGTTTGTGCCGGCGTCGAACATGACCGGCAGCGTCTGCAGCGGCGGCACGCCGCCACACACCGTGTAGAGCGTGAGTTTGCCCACCGGGATGCCCATACCATTGGCGCCCAGATCGCCCAAACCCAGAATGCGTTCGCCGTCGGTGACGACGATGGCTCGCACCTCCTCCCGGTACGGCCAGTTGCCAAGAATCTCGGCCATTCGGCCACGGTCTTCGGCACTCAGGTAGATCCCGCGCGGGCGCTGGAAGATTCGGCCGAACATCTGGCAGGCGAGCCCGACGGTGGGTGTGTACACGATCGGAATGCATTCCTCGGCGTTGTCCCGCAACACGCGGAAGAATAACGTTTCGTTACGATCGTAGAGAGCCGTGAGGTAGATGAACTTTTCGAGATCGTTGGCCTGCCGCCGGACGTTCTCGAGCACGCGCGTTTCCTGCTGCTCGATCGTCGACACGCCAGGCGGCAACAACCCGTGCAGCCCAAGCGCGTCGCGCTCCTCGATCGTGAACGCGCTGCCCTTGTTTAGCACCGGGTCGCGCAGCAGCTCCAACCCGCGCGGAAAGTGCCCGCCGTAAGTCTTGATCTTGATCTGGACGCTGTCCCGTGCCATTGCACCGTCACGCTATGCCTTGACAGTCGGCCCAACCATGACGCAGATCAATCCTCGCCCGCGAACGCTACGCTGCCCCATGTCGGTCGGGCTCGCTATCGGCGACGCGGGGCCGGGCGCGGCGTTGCCGGCGGTCGGGGTGGCGGCGATGGACGCGACGGCGGCGCTATCGGGTGGGTCGGCCTCGGCGGCCTCTCTATCGGATGCTCTGGCCGTGGCGGCGGTGGCCCAACTCCGCCGGGAGGTGGACCATAACCCGGACCCCAGTACCAGGGATCGTAGTACCCCACGCCAACGTAGACGGACCCGCCCACATGGCCGGAGCCGGAGCCGGCACATCCCGCGAGCGACGCAAGGACCAGTGCCACGGTAAACGTCACGGACGCTAGCGAGGCCAGGGCCGCACGAGAAGGAGGTCGCGATTGCGTATTCCCCGATGGCCACCGAATCTGGGCGCGAGGCTTCGAAGGACTCATCACTTCGACCCCACATCGTTCGATGGCGTCCAATCGACGACGCCGAGCACTCCACCTCTGGGGTCGGCGATCACTGCGAGGTTGCCATCCAGCAAATCCGCGCGCGGCTCCACCAGAACCTTGCCGCCGGCGGCACGCACCTTGTCAAGTGTGCCCGCGACACCGTCCACCAATATATAAGGTAGCCAGCCCGGTTGTTTGACGGGGGCTGGAATGGGAGCGATGCCGGCACGCGAATAGCCGCCGGATGCGAGCACCGCGCGCTTCACGCCCGGACCGATATCGCGCAAGTGAATCTCGTACCCGGCCAGTCCGCCATAGAACTTCGCGGCCTGTTCCGGATCGCGCGCCAGCAGGTCGAGCCAGAAGAAATCACCATCAGCGACCGGCGTGTCGGCTGGATCGCCGGACTCAGACTCGAGCACGCCGAATACGGCGCCCTGCGGATCACGAAACAGGACATGCGTGCCACGACCGGCGATGGCAGCCGGTGGCACGATCACGCTGCCGCCTTGGCTCTCGACGTAGCGCGCGGCCGCAGCGGGATCGCTGACGGAAATCAACGACAGCCAGCGCGCCGCGCGTGTCGCCCCGGCCGGCGGAGCCTTCACGAACATGCCGGCAATATCACGGCCGGCATGTTCGACAACGGTATAGGATGCGGGGGCTCCGTCGACGGGGCGGAATTGCCAGCCAAACACCGCGCCGTAAAACTTGCGCGCGGCCGCGAGATCGTCCGTAACCAGATCGAACCAGATGAACTTGCCGGGATGGTATTGTCCCGGCACGCCGATAGGCGGGAAACTTGGCGCCCCCAAAGCAACGCCCGTCACGCTGACCAGCAGCGCCGCGGCCGCCAAGCACCTCAGTCTCGCCATCAGGAACGACGAGACCGACGGGCACTGCGCATCTTTGCGATCACACACTCGGGCTTCGCCTCTCAACGAGATGAAACGCCAATCCTGG
The DNA here is from genome assembly GCA_001304215.1 of Acidithiobacillales bacterium SM1_46. GTDB lineage: Bacteria > Pseudomonadota > Gammaproteobacteria > Acidiferrobacterales > Sulfurifustaceae > SM1-46. The sequence goes on from LJVB01000143.1 coordinate 2,517, forward strand.
AATGCGAACGTACCGTGTCAGTTGCGATCCGCCGCGACGGATCACCGGCGTCGCCCCTCAGTACGGGAACGGACGAACCTGGAACTCCTCCTTGAGGTCCTTGTTGTACTTCACCACTCTGATCTCGCCAAAGTCCTTGCTGAATAGAGGATAGCCCTTCTCGGCCCAGCCCGCGATACCACCATCGACGAGGTAGACATTCTTGTAGCCATAGCGGTAGAGAAAAGAAGAAAAATACGTGGCGCGATGCTTGGTGCGGCAGAAGACCCAGATTTCAGTGTTGGGATCCGGCCAGGTCTTTGGCACCAGATAGGGGTGACCGGAGTCGATGTTATTGGAACCCAGAACGTGGCCCGCATAGAACTCGGCGCCGGTGCGGATATCGAGAATGACCGCCTGGCTCTTCTTGGCCTGAATGTCCTGCCACTTTCTATACAGCTCATCCACGGTTACAACGCGGTTCTTCGGGATAAGTGCTGACAATTCGGCGAATACCTTCTTCTCTTCGTCCGCGGGTCCCGCCAGGCTGATTGTCGGGACAAGCAGGATGGCAACAGCGGCCAGTCCTCTCAAAACTGATGTGTTCATGGCTGTCTCCTAATTGCCGGGTGTTGAGTGCCCCCAACGTGAAGATGGGCGTTATCGAGGCCAGCGCGGAGTGCTGACTCCCCGAATGGCGGGTTCATGTTCTGCCGGACAATGCCGTCCGACCTTGATTTCTGTCAAACAAACGCCAACCCGCCATCGCGGCCTCTCCAAATCACTCGCCGACCTGCTAACCGACGTGAAGCGACACCAGTCGTGCGAGTATGGTGGCAATGTAGTGTTGGCCGGCCTCGGCACTGGCCGGCAATACGTCCTTGACTCAAGGGATGCCGGAGAGGAAAGCCTAGCGTCTGCGTGCCAATGCTGTTGGGGTTCCCTAGAACAACATGCTGAAAAGCTTTTCCAGCAGCTCTTCGATGGGCATCATGGTGAGCAACAACGGCGCAATCGGAGTGAGTGTCGCAAGTCCGAGCAACAGGCTTGCCTTCCATGCAACAGGGACAAGGTGCATGGTCTGTACGATCTGGTAACTGGTGTCCAAGTCGGCAAGCGACTGAATGTCGTTGCTGCCCACGAGCGCCTCATCCGCTGGCAAACCGCCGCGCAACCACTTCGTATCGAATTCGCGAACATAACGCATGGATAGCGTTCCATACTCGAAAAGGCCCTTCCATCTGGCCGCCACAAGCTGCGGCGCAAAAACCAGCAGCGGGGCAAGGACAACGCACTGCACAAAGACAACCATGATGGCGATCTCGCCTGCGAACTCGGGAAGCGTCTTTTCCAGGACGAAAATCTGATCGGCGATATTACCGGCAACCAATGCGCCGTGTGCGATGCCGATGAGAATGAGGGCATTGACTGTCGTGGAAAGGAATCCGAGCCCACCGAAGCGGTCCGGGTGCGTAGGTACAAGGTCTAGCTGGATGCGCGACACCTGCCACAGCAAGCGCGCCCAGATGAATAGCCGGTAATACCAGCGAACGAGCAAGAACTGGAACATCGGCAGGCTTACGTACCCATACCACATGCCAGCCAGGGAAAGCTTCGCGCCCCCGGCCGAGGGTATCGCGTACCAGGTAGCCGCATCCAGCGCGACATAATGGCGCCAGACAATCAAGACGCCGACGCCATATACCAGCGCGATCAGCAGCGCTTCGGCTAACGTTGAATTTCGCAACCGGGATGCCGATGCGATGGCACCATCGAACCGTGGCATGGCGTTGTCAGGGACAAGATTCCGCTCCAAGAATTGTCGCACCACGTACCGCATGCGTTGGTGCACCAGAAGCTCCGACCCGATCAACAGGGGCATCGCAACGAGGAAACGGACGTGAACTTCCACATCCAGCAGGAAGGGCGCGGCCACCTCCCCACCCAACAACTGGCCTTGCAGCATGGAAAGCAGCAGCAACGGAAGCCAGGCAAACAGCGAGAAGACAATGACGCGTTGGCGCACCAGCAGCATCGCGTCGTCGTAAAGATGCGCCCGACGCAGGAGCCGGAAGAAAGGTCCGCCCACGGCCAGGGAAAAATCCGGCGGGTGCTGGTGTGGTTTCCCGCCAATGGAATCAGGCATGGAGGGTCTCATCCCTGATTAGAAGCGGTAAACCACAGCAACCATGGCGAGCACTCCAAGCAGCAGGACCAAGACAGCGATATAGCGGGTATTGGAGGTTGGCATGGCTGGATACTCTTTTCGCATTGACCGCAGATCCCGCGTATGCTCGATCCCGCCAAGTACAAGCGACAAGATACCGATGCCAATCATCAGGCACCCGAACTCGCGGGCTCCGCCAGGAACTGGCGCGTTCATGCTTCAGCTTGAAGTAAACCCCTTCCAACGCAAGCATCCACTTGCCTTTGTGTGCCTCAAACAGCGCCATGAATCCCGAGTCCAGGTTGTCAAGAATGTCGCCGAAACTCATATCGTCGTCCGCCGAGACATCGCCCAGACCGCTCGAGACTCCGGTCTTGCCGTCTAGTCCGGTATTGAAAAGATAGGGCGTAATCTGGAACTGCCAGGCATTGGTGTCGCTGCTTCCCGCCGACTGCGCGGCGGCGGACACTGGCACAGCAAGAAGGGCGAGCGTCGTGCCGAAAACAATGCCCACGAAGTGGTCGTGACGCGTTGTGCGTTGCTTCGTCATGGGCATTGGCTCTTGCTCCCAGCAAAGCCGCTTTGTCGAAACCGGCACTCTCAGAATACTCTGCCAAGCTTCCGCATGATCCATCGGCCAGCGCACTGCCTGCATTGATCTGCATCAACAAGTGCCGACGTGAGATGGAGGGCCGGGGGACGAATGCGGTGGAGGATCCACCCGTCGCCGCCGTCGCGAGAATGGTCGCGTGTCGTCGCAGGCGTGCCTACAAACCGGCGGGCGAACCTGACGCGCTGGAGAATTCAGTGATGTTTCGGGACACGGGGATCGGCGTGCCGCCAGACGAAGGCGGCGCCGGCAAATCAAAACTCCCGCCCAACGCGAGGTGCAGGTTGACGCGCTGGACGCGCGCCTCGCTGCGAACACGCAACAGCGTAGTCCGGGCGGCGAGCAGGGCCAGTTGTTGCTGTGACACCGCGCGCAGATCGTTCGAGCCAACACGGTAGCGGGCTTCGGCCAGTTCCACCGCGCGGCGGTTGTCGGCAACGGCCTGCGTCAGCACGCGCTCCCGAACCCGCAGCGCCGATTCATTCGACAGGTTGTTCTCCACATCGTTGAAAGCACGCAAACCGATACGCGCGTAGTCGGCGAGTGCCTGCCGCTGTTCCGCGGTACGAACATCGACTTGCGCCGCCAGTGCCCCGCCCTGATAGATCGGCGCGAGCAAGGACGCCCCTGCGCTCCACGCCGGGTTGTCGCGATCCTGCAGCACGAAAAGTTCGCTCGACACTGTGCTGCCGCCCGCGCTAAGCGAAATCTTGGGCAGGCGCGCAGCCTTGGCCTCCGCAATGCGCTGAAAGGCGGCTGCCACGCGCCGCTCGGCTGCTACCACGTCGGGGCGGCGCTCGAGTAGCTCCGAGGGCAAGCCGGCCGGCACCGGTGGCGGCATGGCGGGAAGCTCCGCGGCGGCGTCTAGCGACGCCGCCGGATAGCGACCGAGCAGGATCTCCAGGGCACGGCGCGCCTGCTGGTAACCGAGCTCGAGCTGCTCGCGGGTATCACGAAAATTCCCCAGGCTTGCCTCGGCAACCACGACATCATATTCATCCCCAACACCCACGCGCCGTCGCTCGCGCGCGAGCATCGCCAGACGCTCTGCGGCTGCCACCATTTCATCGGCAATGGCCAGTTGCTGTCGGGCCTCGCTGGCCAAGAACCAGCTCTTCGCCACTGCCGCCGCGAGCGATTGGCGCGCATATACATAGTCCGCCTCAAC
>LJVB01000144.1 GCA_001304215.1 Acidithiobacillales bacterium SM1_46
GATCCTCGGCCTTAACAACATCACCGGGCTTGACCATGACCTCGATCACGGCGACTTCGGGAAAGTCGCCAATATCGGGGATTTTGACTTCAATGGTCTGAGGCATGTTTTCGCTACTCGTCAATTCTTGTTCAAATCTTCTTATGGCATCGTTGGCCGGGTGCTCGACGCGCGAGTGCCTGAGCGTGTCAGACCGTCAGCGGATTCGGCTTTGACGGATCCAGACCATAGCGCTTGATGGCCTCCGCGACGCGATCACGATCGACGGTGCCCTCCTCGGCAAGCGATGCCAGACTTGCTACGACAACCCAATGGCGGTCGACCTCAAAGAAATAGCGCAGCTTCTCTCGCGTGTCGGAGCGACCAAAGCCATCGGTACCAAGTACCTTGTAGCGACGCGGCACGAACGGGCGAATCTGGTCCGCGAAGGCGCGCACATAATCAGTCGAAGCAATGACCGGACCCGCCGTGTCTTTAAGGCACTGTTCGACATGCGATGGACGCGGTGCGTCGGTCGGATGTAGCAGGTTCCAGCGTTCCGCATCAGCGCCATCGCGCGCGAGCAAGGTGAAGCTCGGACAACTCCATACATCGGCCTCGACGCCCCAGTCCTGCTTGAGCAGCGTGGCGGCGGCAATGACCTCGCGCAGGATGGTACCGGAACCAAGCAGCTGCACCCGCGGCGCGCTGCCGACGTCCCCCTTCTGCAACAAGTACATGCCCTTCAGGATGTCCTGCTCGGCCCCTTTGGGCATGGCCGGATGCTCGTAGTTCTCGTTCATCACGGTGATGTAGTAATAGACGTCTTCCTGCTCCTTATACATGCGACGCAGGCCATCCTGAATGATCACGGCAAGCTCATACGTGAAGGTCGGATCATAGGGAACGCAGTTTGGAATGCCCGCCGCCCATACATGGGAGTGCCCATCCTCGTGCTGCAGGCCCTCACCGTTGAGCGTGGTGCGTCCCGCGGTACCGCCGAGCAGGAACCCTCGCGCACGCGAGTCGCCGGCGGCCCACCACAAGTCTCCCGTGCGCTGCAGACCGAACATTGAATAGAAGATGAAAAACGGAATCATCGGCACGCCGTGCGTCGAATACGACGTCGCCGCGGCGATCCACGAGCACATTGCGCCGGCTTCGTTGATGCCCTCCTGCAGGATCTGGCCGCTCTTGTCCTCCTTGTAGAACATGAGCTGGTCCTTGTCCTGCGGCGTGTAGAGCTGGCCCACCGACGACCAGATGCCGAGCTGCCGGAACATGCCTTCCATGCCGAAGGTGCGGGACTCGTCCGCAACAATCGGCACAACGTGCTTACCGATCTTCTTGTCCTTTACCAATACGCTCAGGATGCGAACGAAAGCCATGGTGGTTGATATCTCGCGCCCTTCACCGGTTGCCTTTAGCATGGCCTCGAACGCCGAGAGTGGTGGCACCTCAAGCGCCGCCGCCTTGCCGCGTCGCAGGTGCAGAAATCCGCCGAGCGCCTCGCGCCGACCTTTCATGTACTGGTACTCTGGGGAATCCTCGGCCGGCTTCAGATATTCAAGATGTTCGAGCTGCTCATCGGTAAGCGGCAGCTTGAAGCGATCGCGAAACGCCTTGATCGAGGTGGTACCCATCTTCTTCTGCTGATGGGTGATGTTCTGTGCCTCGCCAGACTCGCCCATGCCGTAACCCTTCACCGTCTTGGCAAGAATCACGGTCGGTTGGCCCTTGTGGTTCACGGCGGCATGATAGGCTGCGTAGACCTTGTGTGGATCGTGCCCGCCGCGGTTCAGGCGCCAGATGTCGTCGTCTGCCCAGCTGGCGACCATCTCCTTGAGCTCCGGATACTTGCCGAAGAAGTGCTCACGAACGTAGGCCCCGTCCTTTGACTTGAAGGTCTGGTAATCGCCGTCGACGCACTCCTCCATGCGCTTGCGCAACAACCCAAGCCGATCGCGCGCCAGCAGCGGATCCCAGTAGCTGCCCCACACCACCTTGATGACATTCCAGCCAGAGCCGCGGAAATTTGCCTCGAGCTCCTGGATGATCTTGCCATTGCCGCGCACCGGTCCGTCGAGACGCTGCAGGTTACAGTTGATGACAAAGATGAGATTGTCGAGGTTCTCGCGGGCCGCCATGCCGATCGCGCCGAGCGACTCCGGCTCGTCCGCTTCGCCGTCACCAAGGAAGCACCAGACCTTTCTGCCTCCGGTGTTCGCAATTCCACGATCGTTCAGATACTTCATGAAGCGGGCCTGGTAGATCGCCTGGATTGGACCAAGCCCCATGGAGACGGTCGGAAACTGCCAGAACTTCGGCATCAGCCACGGATGCGGGTACGACGAGATGCCCTTGCCATCGACTTCGCGCCGAAAGTTGTCGAGCCGTTCTGCGGTGAGCCCGCCGAGCATGTAGGCGCGGGCATAGATGCCGGGCGATGAATGCCCCTGCACATACACCAGATCCCCCCCGTGACTCTCGGAGGCACCATGCCAGAAGTGGTTGTAGCCGACGTCATAGAGCGTCGCCGCCGAGGCAAAGCTCGCAATGTGCCCGCCAAGGTTCGAATCTCCCTTGTTGGCCTTCAGCACCATGGCAAGCGCATTCCATCGCACGAACGCACGAAGGCGGTATTCGAGCGCCTGGTCGCCAGGTGAGCGAACCTCCTTGTCGGGCGGAATAGTGTTCGTGTAGGCGGTGTTGGCCGAGTACGGAACATCGATACCGGCAGCACGCGCGAGCTCAATCTGCTTTTGAATGAGGTAATACGCGCGCTCCGGACCTTCCTGCTGAATCACCGCAGCGAGCGCGTCGAGCCACTCCTGGGTCTCGACGGCGTCAGCATCGGTGTGTAGGGGAATCGGATTGACGGCAGCCATGATTCAATTCCTCATCTCAATCCACCAACAGTGGCGGGGTTGGGCAACATGATCTGGGATGTTTGAGTCTGAATCGGATCCCGGACAGGATCCGTACCCCGTTACGGCCGGGCACACCGGCTATGGAAGATGTCGCGCATTAGCTTGCGGACTGGGCACGTGGTCACCTGCTTCCATGATGTCCCCTTGTAAAGTCCGGGTGGGGAGCCAGGCACCCGTGGGGCAACCAGGCATGATCGATATATGCCAGTGTTGTCTCCCGCATGCGCGCGGTATGATCGTTATTTTGCTAAGTCCGGTCAAGTAAAAGGATTTTGTTCCCGGCATCCTCGCCCGCAGACGCCCTTCAATCCGATAAAGAGAACACGATGCTGACAGATCTGCCCAAGATCACGCAGAAACCCGACGCGTTGTCCCAGAGACTCGTCGATGTGCACCAGAACGTCATTGTGCTGCTTCCGAAAGCGTTCAAGGAGCTGAAGCGATTGCCCTATGGACAGGCCATTGCCCGCGCTGCCGAGCGCCGCGACGTCAAGCTTGGGGGCGAGCCGCTGGTCATTGAATTCCCGAACGACAAGGGTACTCGCGCGGCACTTGTCGGACTGGAGCAGAACATTTCCACCTTCGACCTGTTAACCGTCGCGCGCAAACTTGTAGCCGCGCATCGCTCCGACCGCCCGCGTGGCATCGCCGTCTTCTGTCACGGGCTGGATGACGTGCTCGCGCAGCGCGCCCTCGAGGCGGTAGTCGCAGCGACGCTGGCGGCGAATTTCGCGTTGCCGGAATTCAAGAGCAAGCCGGACAAGCGGGTGTCGATTCAGAAAATCGCCCTTTGCGGCAGCACTAAGATCGACCTCACGCGCGCGATTGCCGAATCTCGCGGCAACAACCTCGCCCGCTATCTCACCGCCCTGCCTCCCAACGAGCTCACGCCTTCGCACTATCGCCGGCGCGTCGAGAGGCTCGCCCGACAGTTTCGATGGAAAGCCGAGTTCTGGGACCTGAAGAAACTGCGACGCCTTGGTGCCGGTGCGTTTGTCGCAGTCGCCCAAGGCAGCCCCGAACCAGACGCAGGTATCCTCCGCTTGCGTTATTCCCCGCGGCGCAAATCCTCCAGGGGCGCCCTCGCCTTGGTCGGCAAGGGCATCTGTTTCGACACCGGCGGCACCAATCTCAAACCGGCGCGCCACATGCACGGCATGCACGAGGACATGGAGGGCTCGGCGGTGGCGCTCGGAACCCTGCTCGCGCTTAACGAGCTCAAGGTCGACTTTCCGGTGGAATGCTGGCTCGCGCTCGCGCAAAACCATATCGGCCCGAACGCCTACAAGCAGAACGACGTGGTGAAGGCGGCGAACGGCAAGACCATCGAGGTGATGCATACCGACGCCGAGGGCAGGATGGTCCTTGCTGACACGCTCTATTTCGCCTCGAAACAGAAACCGCGACTCATCATCGACTATGCGACGCTCACCGGCTCGTGCGTCGCCGCGCTCAGCACGCGCCTCAGCGGCGCGTTCACAAACCGCAGCAAGTGGGTTCCGGACCTGATCAAGGCGGGTGAAGACTCGGGCGAGCGCGTGTGGCCTTTCCCATTGCCGGAGGACTTCAAATCAGCACTGAAGAGCGACATCGCCGATATCAAGCAATGCACACTCGACAACGATGCAGATCACATTCTCGCCGCGATGTTCCTGAAGGAATTCATCGAAGAAGACCCCGCGTGGATTCATATCGATCTATCCGCCGGCAACCACAAGGGCGGCCTCGCGCACATTCCGACCGATGTCACTGGCTTTGGTGTGCGTGTATCGCTTGATCTCGTTCTGCGCGAGAAGATGATGGGTTGAGGGCGGCTCGCTTGAAATTTCCCCCAATCTCCCTTACCCTGCGCCCGACAAAAGCAGTCAGGTATTCCAACCGCACACGCTCTCGTAGAGGAAACAAACATGAAGAACCCATTAGATTCGATCTGGGGCACGATTATTTCGGGCCTGGTGCTGACGGCGATTCTGTTCGTCTTTGTAGCGAACTTCCTGGTGAAGTAGTCGCGCGCACTCTACACATCCCCAACCAACACTGAAGCGAATTCGGGAGACTCACGATGGAACTCGTCATTGACCGCTGGCTGCACGTCCTCGCAGGCATCACCTGGATCGGCCTCCTCTACTACTTCAACCTCGTGCAGGCCGTCGCCCTGCCGAAGGCCAAGGCCGACAACACCGCGGCGGGGATCACGAAGCACATCGCCCCGCTCGCCCTGCTCTGGTTCCGGTGGGCGGCGCTCGCGACCTGGCTCTCGGGCGCCTATTATCTTGAACGTTCGGGCATCGGCCTTGGCAATGCCTTTCTCTTGAAGGGCGCGGCGGCTCCGATTGGCATTGGCGCCTGGCTCGGCACCATCATGCTGTTCAACGTCTGGGTACTGATCTGGCCGAACCAGAAGAAAGTGCTCGGAATTGTCCCGGCCGATGATGCCACCAAGGCGAAGGGCGCCCGTGTCGCATTCCTGGCATCGCGTACCAATACGATGCTATCGATCCCGATGCTGTTCTTCATGGTCGCGGGTCCGCACGGCGGGCACCTGTTCTAGGCTGTCAAACGCCTGCCAAGAAGGCCCGGCCCGGTGCCGGGCCTTTTTCATTCTGGCTCTTGGCAGTACCCCCAAACAGCACTAGAATTTTTCTTTAGCAGCGCCCTAGAGGGCGCTTTTCTTTTTATGACTCATCTCATGCATACCTACGGTCGACTGCCCGTCACCTTTTCGCACGGGGCGGGTGCCTGGCTATGGGACACCGATGGACGCAAGTACCTTGACGGCTTGTCAGGCGTCGCGGTCTGCGGTCTGGGGCACGCGCACCCGGCAATCGCGAAGGCCATCTGCGATCAGGCTGGCAAACTCATCCATACGTCAAATTGGTACCAGATCGACCTGCAGCAGAAGCTGGCTGGCGAGCTATGCCGTCTTTCCGGCATGGAGACGGTGTTCTTTTCGAACTCTGGCGCCGAGGCCAACGAGGCGGCCATCAAGCTGGCCCGCCTCTACGGCCACCAGCGCAAGATCGGCAGTCCGACCATCATTGTCACCGAGGGCAGTTTCCACGGCCGTACCCTCGCAACGCTATCGGCCACCGGCAACCGCAAGATCCAAGCTGGCTTCGAGCCGCTGGTGGCGGGGTTCAACCGGGTCCCTTACAACGATCTCGCCACGATCGCCCAGGTTGGCGATAACAACAAGGATGTGGTCGCGGTGCTCGTTGAACCGATTACCGGCGAGGGCGGCCTGGCTCCTGATGCTTGACGAGATTCAAACCGGCATGGGACGCACTGGACGCTGGTTCGCCTGCCAGCACGAAAATGTGTCTCCTGACGTCATGACGCTCGCCAAAGGGCTCGGTAATGGCGTACCGATCGGCGCCTGTCTCGCGCGCGGCGCCGCCGCCAGCGTGTTTCAACCGGGGAACCACGGTTCGACGTTCGGCGGCAATCCACTCGCCTGCCGCGCGGGTCTCGCCGTGCTGGAAACGATTGAACAAGAGGACCTTTGCGAGCGCGCGGCATCGCTTGGCAAGCGAATGCTGGCTGGCCTGGAAAAGCATCTCGCGGGGGCCAAGGGCATACGCGAGATTCGCGGCAAGGGCCTGATGCTCGCGATCGAACTAGACCGGCCTTGCCGCGAAATCATGACCCGTGCGCTCGAGCGGAGCCTGCTGGTCAACGTTACTGCCGACACTGTTGTCCGCCTGCTCCCGCCGCTCATCCTGAGTGACGCTGAAGCCGACCAGCTGGTTGAGGGGCTCTCGCCGGTTATTCTCGAGTTTCTCGGCGAGACCGCGAAGTGACTGTGCGCCATTTCCTTACGCTCTTCGATCTCGAACCGGCCACGCTCAAGCATTTGCTCGCGCGGGCAAGCGAGTTGAAGCGCCTGCAGCGCGAGGGTAAGCGCCACATGCCGCTTTCGGGCAAGGTGCTCGCCATGGTTTTCGAAAAGGCCTCGACGCGCACGCGGGTGTCGTTCGAGGCGGGCATGGCGCAGCTCGGCGGCGCGAGCATGTTTCTCTCGCCGCACGCAACTCGACCGCGGTGAACCGGTCGAGGACATGGCGCGCGTCATGTCACGTATGGTGGATGTTGTCGTGATCCGCGCCAACTCCCATGCGACAGTAGAACGTTTCGCCCGCCACTCGCGCGTGCCGGTGGTCAATGCGCTCACGGACTTCCACCATCCCTGTCAGCTGCTCGCCGACATACAAACCTATATAGAGGCACGCGGCGACATCGCCGGACGCGTGGTCGGCTGGGTGGGGGACGGCAATAACGTCTGCCACTCGTGGATGCAGGCTGCTCGCCAGTTTGGCTTCACCCTGCGCGTCGCCACACCAAAGGGCTACGAACCGAATCCTGACATTACGAAGGCGTGCGGCGCCAGCGTGGCGTTGCTAAATGACCCGCGCGAGGCGGTTCGCGCTGCGGATGCCGTGGTAACCGACACCTGGGCAAGCATGGGCCAGGAGGCGGAGAAGACGCAGAGAATGAAGGATTTTGCGGGCTACACGGTCGACCAATCACTCATGGCACTCGCGCACCGGGATGCGATCTTCCTCCACTGCCTGCCCGCCTATCGCGACTACGAGGTGGCGCGCGAAGTCATCGATGGACCGCAAAGCGTCGTCTGGGACGAGGCCGAGAATCGCCTCCATGCCCAGAAGGCACTCCTTGAGTTATTGCTCGGCGCGATGCCGTAAGACGGGGACAATCCTCGCGCGCCGAGGTAGTCCATAAGGCCTTCGAGGGGGCGGAAATCCTCTACACCCTACAGCTCGCGAGCGGCGGGCGGCTGCTTTCGCTCTTCCCGAACCACGAATCCGCGTTCAGGCCGACCACCTGGTCGCCTCTCGACTCGAAGCGTTTGGCCGAAACGCCCGCGCGCGAGGCCCATACCGCTATATAAGCACTTATTCATTTAGGGTCTTTCCGGGCCCCGTTCTTGCACCGAAATCTGTAGAATTGCCTGACTCGCTGTCGGTCCGGGCGCACCGGCGGCTTGCCGCCGGCCGCGCGGATTTGGCCTAGAATGGAAATCGAGCCTCGAAAAGTCCAGTGGAAAGGAAAATCCTCCGTCTATTGATCATCGACGACTCTCCGGATGACGCGGAGGGCACAGTCACGGCCGTGCGCAAGGGCGGCTACATGCTGAAGTCCCAGCGAGTCCAGGATCTCGCCAGCATGCAGGCGGCGTTCGACAAGGGCACTTGGGACTTGGTGCTCGCCGAGTTCAATATGCCCCACTTCGGCGCGCGAATGGCGCTCGATCTGCTCAAGCGAGCCGACCTGGATTTGCCACTCATCGTCATGACACGCGACGTCAGGGACGAAGATCTCGTGCAGATCATGCGCGCCGGCGCGCGCGATGTCGTACTGAAGTCCCAAGCGACGCGCCTCGCGCCCGCTATCCGGCGCGAACTGCAGGCGGTCGACGACCGCCATGCACTCCAGATCGCCCAAGCCAAGCTCGGCGAGCTCGTGCAGCAACACCGCGCCGTGATCGAAGGCACGCGCGAGGCGCTCTGCTACAGCCAGGACGGCATGCACGTGAACGCCAACAAGGCCTACCTCGCGCTGTTTGGGTATTCCGAAGCGTCCGAGCTGGAAGGCGTCCCCGTCATGAACCTCATCGACAAGGTCGATCATGCCCGCTACAAGGAAATGCTTCGCAAGAATATGAAAGATGGTGCCGTCACCGCACAGGAATTCATGGGGGTGCGGAAGGACGACTCACGCTTCGCGATCGAAGTTGCGCTTTCCACTATCGAGCTCGATGGTGAGCCCTGCACGCAGATGGTGGTGACCGACATCTCCAAGCGCAAGGCCGCCGAATCTAAGCTGCAGTACATGAGTCAGCATGATCCGCTCACCGGCCTGTTCAATCGACACCACTTTCTGCAAGAGGCGGCCAAGACGGTGGACAGCGCCAGGAAGGGCAAGGTCGCTGCGACTCTCCTATATATTGATCTGCACCAGCTCAAGCGGATCAACGACACTCTCGGTTATGCAGCTGGCGATCGCCTGCTGATTCGCGTGACCAAACTATTCCGTGAGCGCATGGGCGATGACGCCATCGTGGCGCGCTACGGCGGCGATGAGTTCGTGGCACTGTTGCCCAACAAGTCGACCGCCGAGGTTAAAGAACGTATTGACGCATTACACAAAGCGCTGCGCGACGCGAGCTTCGCCGAGGGCGGCAAGAGCTACCAATGCGCGTGCACGCTTGGTACCGCACCGATCGACCGCAACACCGAGAGCGCGCAGAAGGCCATCGCCGAGGCGTACCAGGCGAGCCAGAAGGATCGTCCTGCTGCAACCCCCGAGGGTCCCGGCGCTCGCCCGATTATCGCGGCAAGTGTCGAGCAAGAGGTGTCGGCGCCTGCCAAGCCCCAACCGACAGCGGCACAGCCGCCACAGACGCCCGCGGTCGATGCTCCGCGGGCTGCTCAATCGTCACCGGCCAGCCGCCCCCAGTCAGCCACTGCGCCCGTCAAGTGGGTCGAGCAGATTCGACACGCACTCGCCCATGACGGCTTTACCCTTGCCTATCAACCGGTGGTGAATCTCCACGGCGACCCGGCCGAGTTCTTCGAAGTGCTGGTACGTATGCAGGGGCCCGATGGCAAGCTGGTAAATGCCGGGCAGTTCATCCCGACGGCGGAGCACGCCGGACTCTCCACCGAGATCGATCGCTGGGTCGCACGTGTCGCGGTCGAGGCGCTTGCAACGCTTCATCAGGAGGGGCGTCAAGCGACGTTCTTCGTGAACATTTCGCCCCCGGCATTCGTCGACAAGGAACTCATCACCGGCACGGCGCAGGCGCTGTTCGCGGCCGGCATTAAGGCAAAGTATTTGATATTCGAGATCGACGAGGCGGCTATCGCAAAGAGCCCGACCGCGGCGGCAGGTTTTTTGCGCTCTGCGAAGAAGATCGGCTGCGGCGTCTCGATCGACAATTTCGGGCGCGACCCCAGGGCACTCGAGGCGCTGCAAGACATCAAGATTGACTTCGCCAAGATCGACGGATCCTTCATCCGCAACCTGGCCGGCGACAATGTGAGCGAAGCGGCGCTGCGGGCTCTGGTCGAAGTCGCCAAGTCGTTCGATATTCTCACGGTCGCCAAATCTGTTGAGAAGGCCGAGAACCTTGCCGAGCTCTGGCGCTACAGTGTCGACTACGTGATGGGCAATTACTTCCAGGAGGCGGACGCCTCCACCAGCTATGACTTTGGTGGCGAAACCGAGCTTTCTTCGGATACTATTACCGCTCCCAGCTGGGCGGCTCGCTAGACTCCACCGCATTACCCTCCGGCTGTACCCCAATAACGGTTGTATGCGCACTGGTTAGCAGACCATGTCAGGCCAATTCATTTTCACCATGAACCGGGTAGGCAAGGTCGTGCCGCCCAAGCGCGAGATCCTGCGCGACATTTCCCTGTCGTTTTTCCCAGGCGCCAAGATCGGTGTGTTGGGCCTTAACGGATCGGGCAAATCGACACTGCTGCGCATCATGGCGGGCGTCGACACAAACTACGATGGGGAAGCGCGTCCACAGCCCGGGATCAAGATCGGCTTTCTGGCGCAAGAACCGGAACTCGACGCGAAGAAAGACGTCCGTGGCAATGTTGAGGAAGCCGTGGCCGAGACCAAGAAGCTGCTGGACGACTTCAATGCGATCTCGGAAAAATTCGCGGAACCGATGTCCGAGGAAGAGATGAACAAGCTGCTCGAGAAGCAGGCGACGCTTCAGGAAAGGATCGATTCCGCCGGCGCCTGGGAACTTGAGCGCAAACTCGAGATCGCGGCCGATGCCCTGCGCCTGCCACCTTGGGAGGCGGACGTGACCAAGCTCTCAGGCGGCGAGCGTCGCCGTGTGGCGCTTTGCCGGCTGCTGCTCTCGCAACCCGACATGCTGTTGCTGGATGAGCCGACCAACCATCTGGATGCCGAGTCAGTCGCCTGGCTCGAGCGCTTCCTGCATGAGTACGCCGGCACGGTAGTAGCCGTAACGCATGATCGCTACTTCCTGGACAACGTCGCGGGCTCCTCGAACTCGACCGCGGACACGGCATTCCCTGGAAGGGCAACTACTCCTCCTGGCTCGAACAGAAGGAAAAGCGTCTCGAGCAGGAAGAAAAGCAGGAAACGGCACGTATGAAGGCCATGAAGGAAGAACTCGAGTGGGTGCGCCAGAATCCGAAGGGCCGGCACGCCAAGAGCAAGGCGCGCCTCGCGCGCTACGAGGAACTGGCCTCCCAGGAGTACCAAAAACGCAACGAAACCAAGGAGATTTTCATTCCGCCAGGGCCCCGCCTCGGCGACCTGGTCGTGGAGGCCAAAGGACTCAGCAAAGGCTTTGGTGATCGGCTGCTGATCGACGGTCTTGAGTTCTCTCTGCCGCGCGGCGGAATCGTCGGGATTATCGGCCCGAACGGCGCCGGCAAGACCACCCTCTTCCGGATGATTACTGGCCAGGAAAAACCGGACAGTGGCGAGCTGCGCATCGGGCCAACGGTACAGATCGCGTACGTGGACCAGTCGCGCGACTCGCTGGACGGCAAGAAAACCGTATGGGAAGAGATTTCCGGCGGCCACGACAATATTTTGCTCGGCAAGCATGAGGTGCCCTCGCGCGCCTACTGCGGGCGCTTCAATTTCCGCGGTAACGACCAGCAGAAGCGCGTTGCCGATCTCTCTGGCGGCGAGCGCAACCGCCTGCATCTCGCCAAGCTCCTGAAGAGCGGCGGCAACCTGCTGCTTCTCGATGAGCCGACCAACGATCTCGACGTGGAAACCCTGCGCGCACTGGAAGAGGCGCTACTCGACTTCGGCGGTTGCGCGGTAATCATCTCGCACGACCGCTGGTTTTTGGATCGCATCGCGACACATATCCTCGCTTTTGAGGGTGACTCCAAGGTGGTCTGGTTCGAGGGCAACTTCGCCGATTACGAGGCGGACAAGAAGCGCCGCCTCGGCCACGACGCCGACCAGCCGCACCGCATCAAGTACCGCAAGCTGGTCCATTGACCCCGGAACTGGGCTGGACCGGCAGGCGCGTTATGATTGCCGTTGCGCCGGCGAACCCTCCTGTAAGAAGTACCGCGAGGGCGCGACTAATGGCGTGGTAAGTCAGACCAGCTGGGGAATCTGTGCCGCCCCTCCGGGTCTGACTCAACAGCTCGAGGGAACTGGTTCGCCCATTCCTTCGGGCGCTCGCCGCAAGGCAACAACCCTAGCAACTGGAATGGAGAAATACCTTTATGACGACCGCTAAGAAGCTCTCGGGCATTGCCCTCGCCACCGCCGCCGCCGGCCTGTTCGCCGCTGCCGGCATGACGCCAGCCGTGGCTGCCAAGCATGAGGGCATGGTGCATTGCCTGGGCGTGAATGCCTGCAAGGGCAAGAGCGACTGCGCTACCGCCTCAAGCGCCTGCAAGGGCCAGAATGCCTGCAAGGGCAAAGGCTTCGTCGCCATGTCCGCCAAGGACTGCACAGCCAAGGGCGGCAAAGTCGAAGCCCCAAAGAAGTAATTCCCTTAGTGGGAAGCGCCGGGCGCCGACAGGCGCCCGGTTTTTTCCGCGCCGATGACAGTCTCCCTCGTTTACCCACCAATTGGATTTGGCCTCGGGCTGCGCGCCTCGCACTACGAGGACATCCTGAATGGTCCGCGGCGCATTGATTGGTTCGAAATACTTTCCGAAAATTACATGGTGCCGGGCGGCAAGCCCCTGCACTATCTGGATCGCATCCGCGCTGAGTATCCGCTTGTGATGCACGGCGTCTCGCTTTCCATCGGCTCGACCGATCCCCTGAACCGCGATTACCTGCGCGACCTCAAGAAACTGGCCGAACGCGTACAACCGGCATGGATTTCCGATCATCTGTGCTGGACCGGCGTGGCCGGCAAGAACATGCATGATCTGCTGCCGCTGCCCTACGATGGTGAAACGCTCGATCATGTCGCCAGCCGCATCCAGCATGTGCAGGAATTCCTCGGCCGTCGCATTCTGCTTGAGAATGTGTCGAGCTATCTCACCTACAAGCGTTCCGAGATGACCGAGTGGGATTTCCTACGCGAGCTCTGCAACCGCGCTGACTGCCTGATCCTGCTGGACGTCAACAACATCTACGTCAGCAGCGTGAATCACGGTTTCGACCCGATTGAATACCTCGATGGCGTGCCGGCAGACCGGGTGCAGCAGTTCCACCTTGCCGGTCATCGCAACCTCGAAACCCATATCATCGATACCCACGATGAACCCGTCGTCGATCCGGTCTGGGACCTGTACGCCGACGCACTGAAGCGCTTTGGGCCCGTCTCGACGATGATCGAGCGCGACGACAATATTCCGGCCTTCGCGGAGCTTGCGGACGAACTCGACCACGCCCGTCATATTGCCGTGGAAACACTCGGTTCGGGCACGCATTCGCGTCGGCGCGTGGTGCCCGCATGAGAAGACGGCTGCCGGCGCTACAAGAGGACTTTCAGAGCTACCTGCTCAGTCTCTCCGGGGCGATGGAGCAGGAGATTGTGAGCGATACGCTCGATGCCAGAATGCGGCTCCAGATCTACGCCGACGCCTATCGGTTGCGTCTGATCGAAGCACTCGAAACCGATTTCGTCGCGTTGCGCGCGGCGCTGGGACCGGAGGAATTCGACCGGCTCGGGCGCGCTTACATCGATGCCAATCCCTCGGATCACTATTCGGTTCGCTACTTCGGCCGGAACCTGGGCCGCTTCCTCGCCCAAACCGACCCCTATCGCGAGCAACCGGTGCTCGCCGATATCGCGCGTTTCGAGTGGGCCATGACCGATGCCTTTGACGCGCCGGATGCGAACGTCGCCACCGTCGCCGACATGGCAGCCGTGCCGCCCAACGACTGGCCGGGGCTGCGATTCGCCCTGCATCCCTCTCTCCAGCGTATCGATCTTCAATGGAACGCGAGCGCCATCTGGCATGCCGCCGACAAGGACGAGGCCCTGCCGGCGCCTGAGCAGGCCGAGTACCCGGTTGGCTGGATGATCTGGCGCCAGGGACTGCAAATCTACTTTCGCTCGCTCTCCGTTGACCAGGCGTGGATGCTGGACGCCCTGGGCGACGGCCAGAACTTCGCCGAAGTCTGCGAAGGACTGACGGAGTGGATCGACGCGCAGTACGTCGCCGGGCACGCCGCTGGACTGCTCAAGCAGTGGGTCACCGACGGACTGATCAGCGGCTTTATTAATTAGGCAAGATCGCCGCTACATGACGGTACCGCTACCGCTATACTGGCGCTAGCAAGAATCGGTGACCGCATGTTTGGTGCTATCCGCGAAACCCTCGCGATCCCTTTCACACCCACACGGCTGCGCGCCGACCTTCTCGCCGGACTCACTGTCGGCGTGATCGCGCTACCGCTGTCGCTGGCGCTGGCGATCGCTTCCGGCGCGCCGCCCCAGCACGGTCTGTATACCGCGATCGTCGCCGGTATTGTAATTGCGCTAAGCGGCGGGTCGCGCCTCAATGTCTCGGGTCCAACTGCGGCGTTTGTCGTTATTCTCCTGCCGATTACTGCCAAGTTTGGACTGGGCGGACTACTGCTGAGCGGGCTACTCGCCGGAATCATTCTCGTGGCGATGGGTCTCGCGCGACTCGGTACGCTGGTGCAGGTCGTCCCCTACCCGGTGATAGTCGGGTTCACGTCGGGAATCGCCGTGGTGATTGCGACGTTGCAGCTCAAGGATCTGCTCGGGGTCGGGGCGCTCCCGGCCAGCGAGCACTACCTGGAGAATCTCCATAGTCTGGCCTTGGCACTGCCGCGTTTTCATTGGACCGACCTGGCGATCGGCCTGCTCACGCTCGCTGTGTTGATCGGCTGGTCGTACCGCGAGAGCCGCGTCCCCGGCCATCTGGTGGCGCTGCTCGTCGGCACCGCCGCCGCGTGGCTGCTCGGCACGCTTGGCAGCGGGTTTGCGGTCGAGACACTCGGCTCGCGCTTTACGTACCAGCTCGATGGCATCACTGTGCACGGCATCCCGCCGGTGCTGCCATCACTGGTGTGGCCTTGGGAACTGCCCGGTCCCGGCGGCGAATCCATCGGTCTCAGTTTCGATTTGCTCAAGTCGCTGCTCGGCTCGGCATTTGCTATCGCGATTCTCGGCGCGCTCGAGTCATTGCTTTGCGCCACGGTCGCCGACGGTATGTCCGGTACTCGACACGACCCGAACGACGAGCTGATCGGTCAGGGGCTCGGTAACATCGTGGCACCGTTCTTTGGCGGAATCCCGGCGACCGCGGCACTCGCGCGTACCGCTGCAAATATCCGCGCTGGGGCGATATCTCCGCTGTCGTCGGTCGTGCATGCGCTGTTCATTGTTGTTTCCATCCTGGCGCTGGCACCACTGCTGGCATTTTTGCCAATGGCATCGATGGCGGCACTGTTGCTAATGGTCGCCTGGAACATGGGCGAGGCCCGTCACTTCGCGCGCATCGTCCGAATCGCGCCCCGCAGCGATGTACTGACGCTGCTCACCTGCTTCATCCTCACCGTCTTGTTCAATATGGAGATCGCCGTCGGTGTGGGAATGGGCCTGGCGGCGCTGCTTTTCATTCGGCGCACGATTGAGCTAACTGGTGCCCGGTTCATGGAGAGCCACGAACACCCGCATACCGCCGCGTTGCCGAACAGTATTGTGCTCTACGACATCAACGGCCCGCTGTTCTTCGGCGCAGCCCAAAAGGCCTTGAGTGGGCTAACCCGGTTACGACACGATATTCAGGCCGTGATTCTCGACATGACGGACGTGCCGATGATGGACGTGACCGGGCTGGTGGCGATGGAATCGATAGTCGACGCCCTTCGCAAGAAGAACATCCTGCTGATCATCAACAACCTCGCCCCGCGCATTCGCCGAAAACTGCAACACGCCGGAATCGATGAACAACTGGGCGCCATCCACTTTGTCGCCACGCTGGACGAAGCGAGCCGCGCCGCCCTCGAACACGCCCGCACACCGCCCGTCTAATACGCAGCCTGCGGCCCCCGGTACGGCAACGCCGAGGGCAGAGGCGACACGACTCATTGCTTCATTCACTCCGATCCCTATGCGAGGATCCTGATCAGATTTCCACCGCCCTGGTGCGCGCCGGCATCGTTCCCGTCGCCACCCGAAAAGTGAACGAAGGCACGCAGAAGCCGGTGGTCACCGGCACCGCGGCCGTCGCCACCAGTAGCCAGCCCATCACCTGGCCAGCCAACGCGTACCCGCCAAGCATCAGTCCGACGGTGACCAGCAACCAAACCCCGGCGAGACCGCACGCAAAGCGGCGTGGCGCCCGATACACCGGCAGTCGGGGCCCCTTGAGCACATACCGCAGCCCATGGTTGTAGAACACGTCAAACGGGCTGCCCGAAAGAATTGCGCCGAGTAACGCGAACGGTACCAACACCAGCATCATTTCCGGGCTCGCAAGCGCTGTCGCAGCGCCCGCCAGTACCATGCAGAAGACCGGGCCGACGCGCAGCCCAAGGTCAAGGGCCCGCAGATTGTGATCTTCCTGACCGGTAAATCCCTGCAGTTCAACCAGCCAGCGGGTGGTTTCAATGTTCCGGCTCATTTTGATTTCTCCTCGTGAATGTCTGGTTAATCAGGGCTTGCGCGCGTAGAAGTTAATACCGTGCACAAACAGCTGCTTCGAGATCTTCTGCTCGGCAGTGGTCCCCATGAAGCAGTTGAAGCGCTGCAGCACGCGGCCGTCCACGAGCCCGGCAAGCCGGGTGAGATCGTAGAACTCCGGCTCCGTCAGCGCCCCACCAACGCATGCCGCCCAGAGCTCCGGATTCTGGCGCGACTCGAGCGTGAGCTCGCGCTGCACCACCACGTCTGCAAGGAACAGTCGCCCTCCGGGCTTCAGCACGCGCACGATCTCGGTGAACACCCGAGGCTTGTCAGGCGAAAGATTGATCACCCCGTTCGAGATCACCACGTCCACGCTCCCGCTCTCGACCGGCAGGTCCTCGAGCAGGCCGTCACGAATGTCGACCACGCTCCCGAGACCCGCGAGATCGGCGGCGGCTGCGGCACAGGCGCGCATCGCCGGTGTCATGTCGACACCGATTGCTTTGCCGCCCGGACCGACTCGTCGTGCCGCCAGCAGCAGGTCCATGCCGGCGCCGCAGGCATGATCGAGCACCACCTCACCAGGCTTGAGCGGACTCACTCCTGGCGTGGTGTCCCCGATCCGCAGCGGATTACCCACCCCCGCGAACCGGGATGTGCTCTCGGCAGGCAGTGCCGCGAGTGCTTCCGGGTCGTAGCCGAGAAAGATCCGCGCGTACTCCGGACCCCGGTTGAAATGAAACTCGCCGCCCGGGTCGCGCGCCACGCGATCGTATTCGG